>DJWG01000053.1:0-45170 GCA_002440945.1 Rhodobacteraceae bacterium UBA6236
ACCACTGGCTGATCCTGCATGGCCGATATATCTGTCAGGCCCGAAAACCCCGCTGCGCCGATTGCCTCATCCGCGATCTGTGCGCCTATGAGGAGAAGACCGCATGACCCCCGTTTCCGGCAAGGACCGCTTTCAGGTGGTCGGCATCGGCAATGCCATCGTCGATGTGCTGGCGCAGACCGATGACGCCTTCCTTGACCTGATGGGGATCACCAAGGGCGTCATGCAGCTGGTTGAACGCGAACGGGGGGAACTGCTTTACGCCGCGATGCGCGAACGCACCCAGGCGCCGGGTGGATCGGTCGCGAATACGCTGGCGGGTCTGGGGAACCTCGGGCTTGATACCGCCTTCATAGGCCGGGTGCGCGACGATGCGCTGGGGCGGTTCTACCAATCCTCGCTGAATGGCGAAGGGACGGCTTTTCCGAACGCACCCGTGGCGGGCGGCGACCTGCCCACCTCGCGGTCGATGATCTTCGTCACCCCGGATGGGGAACGGTCGATGAACACCTATCTTGGCATTTCGGCCGAGGTGAGCCCGCAGGACGTGCCCGACGATGTGGCCGGCAAGACCGACTACCTGTTCCTTGAAGGCTACCTGTTTGACAAGGACAAGGGCAAGGCCGCCTTTCACCAGGCGGCGGCGGCCTGTCACAAGGGCGGCGGCAAGGCCGGGATCGCGCTGTCCGATCCCTTCTGCGTCGATCGTCATCGCGGCGACTTCCGGCGTCTGGTGGCCGAGGAAATGGACTATGTCATCGGCAACGTCCATGAATGGTGCTCGCTCTACCAGACCGAGGATATGGAGGCCGCGCTGGCCCAGGCGCGCGCCGATTGCCCGGTGGTGGTCTGCACCCGGTCGGGCGAAGACGTGGTGCTGCTGCGCGGCGACGAACGGGTCGAGGTGCCGGTGCATCGCGTGGTGCCGGTCGATGCCACCGGCGCAGGGGACCAGTTCGCGGCGGGATTCCTCTATGGTCTTGCGACGGGCCAATCGCTGGCGCGGGCGGGGCGCATGGGCTGCGTGGCCGCGGCCGAGGTCATCAGCCATTTCGGCGCCCGTCCTGAAACCGATGTTAAGGCGCTGTTTCGGGCCGAAGGGCTGATCTAGTCCTGCGGCCCCTCTGGCGAGGGCGGAACCGGCGCCAGCCATTCGGCCATCCAAAGGCAGAAGACCGCCCAGCCTGCGCCTGCGGCCCAGCCCGCGATCACGTCCGTCGGCCAGTGGACGCCCAGGTAAACCCGGCTGACCCCCACCGCCACGGTTACCAGAATGGCCAGCGCCACCAGGTATAACCGTACCATGCGGCGGGGTTCGGTGCGCCCGGCCATGGCGGCAAGGGTCAGGTAGGTGACCGCCGCCATCATCGAATGGCCCGAAGGAAAGCTCGCCGTGCTGACGAAGGCGCCATGCGGCACCAGTTCGGGGCGGGGCCGGTCGAATCCAAGCTTCGCAAGCGTCGACAGGATCTGCCCGCCCACCACCGCGCCCAGAAGCCACAGTCCCGACCGGTGCTGGCCATGAAGCCAGGTCAGCGCCGCGACCGCCACGGTCACAAACGCCAGCACCACCATCCCGCCCATCGCGGTCACATCGCGCATCAGCTCTTCGATCACCGGCGGGCCGATCGGATCGTCCGGGTGCCCCGGCACCCTGAGTGCAAGAAGAAGCGCCTGGTCGAAACCCATCGTTTCGCCCTCGCGCATCTCTTCGGCAATCGACAGAAACACCGTGACCGCGCTGCCGATCAGGAAAAGCGCCAGCAGCGGCCCGGCCTCCAGATGACCGCGGAGCCAGGACCAAAGCCGGAACCCGTGCCGTTTCTGCGATCCGTCCATCATCTGGCCCACCCCACCTTTTCGCGCAGATGAGGTATATCCACTGCCGCGCAAACATCAAAGCGGCCGCTTTTCCGCGACCTTCGGCTTGCACCTGCCTGCGCGGCATCCGAATATCCTGCGAACCCCCAATCGAGGACGACCCATGGCCTATGTCTATGATGACCAGAACATCTTCGCCCGCATCCTGCGCGGTGAAATCCCGAACAAGACAGTCCGCGAAACGCCGCACACGCTGGCATTCCACGACATCCACCCGCAGGCGCCAGTGCATGTCCTGGTGATCCCGAAGGGCAGCTATGTGAACTTCGACCATTTCGCGGCGGAAGCCACCGCCGAAGAGATCGCCGATTTCACCCGCACCGCCGGCGACATCTGCCGCGAACTGGGCGTCGCCTCGGATATCGGCGAAGGCTACCGCACGATTTCGAACGCCGGCCCGCATGGAATGCAGGAAGTGCCGCATTACCACCTGCACATCCTGGGCGGGCGGATCATGGGTCGCCTTGTCGGAGCGGTCTGAGCGATCCGGTGGCGCGGGGATCAGCCCCGTGCCGCCTTTTCCGCGATGCCGGACGTGCCCTCGCGCCGCTCAAGCTCGGCCAGAACATCGGCCAGCGCCACGTCCCGCGCCGCCAGCATCACCAGCAGGTGGTAAAGCACATCCGCCGCTTCCGCTGTCAGGCGCGCCGTGTCGCCCTTCACCGCCTCGATGATCGCCTCGACGGCTTCTTCGCCGAATTTCTCGGCGCATTTCTCGGGCCCCTTGGCCAGCAGCTTCGCCGTCCAGGAACTTTCGGGGTCCGCGCCCTTGCGCGCCGCAATCGTCGCGGACAGCCGTTCCAGCGCGGTCATGTCAGCCTCATCGGGATGCCGGCGGCGGCCATATACTCCTTGGCCTCGCGGATGGTGAAATCGCCGAAATGGAAGATCGAGGCCGCGAGCACCGCCGAGGCGCCGCCCTTGGTCACGCCTTCGACCAGATGTTCCAGCGTGCCCACCCCGCCCGAGGCAATGACCGGGATCGACACCGCGTCCGAAATCGCCCGGGTCAGCGGCAGGTTGAAGCCCGCCCGCGTGCCGTCCCGGTCCATCGAGGTCAGAAGGATCTCTCCCGCGCCCTTCGCGGCCACGGTGCGGGCAAACTCCACCGCGTCGATGCCCGTCGGCTTGCGCCCGCCGTGGGTGAAAATCTCCCACCGCCCTGGCGCCACGGTCTTGGCGTCGATGGCCACCACGATGCACTGGCTGCCAAACCGGTCGGCCGCATCGGCCACCACATTCGGATCCGCCACCGCGGCCGAATTGAAACTGACCTTGTCGGCCCCGGCAAGCAGCAGCGCCCGCACATCGTGATGCGTCCTGACCCCGCCGCCCACGGTCAGCGGCATGAAGCACTGTTCCGCCGTGCGGGTGACCAGATCGAACATCGTGCCACGATTTTCATGCGTGGCGTGGATGTCGAGGAACGTCAGCTCATCCGCGCCCGCAAGGTCATAGGCGCGCGCCGCCTCGACGGGGTCGCCGGCGTCGATCAGGTTTACGAAGTTCACGCCCTTGACCACGCGGCCATCGGCGACATCAAGGCAGGGGATGATCCGGGTCTTCAGCATGGGGAAACCTTACGCCCTCGCACCGCCGCGCAAAAGACCTGCCTTTCGCGGCTTCTTCTTTGCCCAAATACTCATTCTGCCAGCGCCGCAAGCGCCGCCTTCAGGTCGATGGCGCCATCGTAAAGCGCTCGGCCCGAGATCGCTCCGGCGATCACCCTGGTGTCGCGCAACTGGATCAGATCCTCCATCCGGCTGACGCCGCCGCTGGCGATCACGGGGATCGTCACCGCGCGGGCCAGCGCCTCGGTCGCCTCGATGTTCGGGCCGCCCATCGCGCCGTCGCGGTCTATGTCGGTGTAGATGATCGCGGCCACGCCCGCGTCCTCGAAGGATTTCGCCAGATCTGTGGCCTCTACGGTCGTTTCTTCCGCCCAGCCCTTGGTGGCGACGAAGCCCTTCCGGGCGTCGATCCCCACGGCAACCCGACCGGGAAAGGCGCGCGCCGCCTCGCGCACCAAGGCGGGGTTCTCGACCGCCACGGTGCCGAGGATCACCCGCGCCAGACCCTTCGACAGCCAGGCCTCGATCGTCGCCATGTCGCGGATACCGCCGCCCAGCTGTGCGGGAACCTTGATCCGCCCCAGGATCGCCTCGACGGCCGCAGCATTTACCGGCTGGCCTGCGAAGGCGCCGTTCAGGTCAACGAGGTGGATCCATTCGCAGCCTGCATCGGCAAAGGCCGCCGCCTGCGCCGCCGGATCATCGTTGAAGACCGTCGCCGCCGACATCTCGCCGCGCAAGAGCCGCACGCATTGCCCGTCCTTCAGGTCGATTGCCGGATAGAGGATCATGCGGGGGCTCCTTCAAAGATGCGAGGGCCTTCTGCCACAGGGTCGCCCGCTTGGCAAACGCTGCCTCAGGGACGCCAGTTGAGGAAGTTGGCGATCAGGCGCAGGCCGGTCGCCTGGCTTTTCTCGGGGTGGAACTGGGTGCCGACGATATTGTCGCGGCCCACGATGGCGCTGATGTCGCCGCCATAGTCCACATGCGCCAGACGATCTTCGGGATGCGTGACGCGGAAGTGGTAGGAATGCACGAAATAGGCGTGATCGCCGGTGCTGATCCCGTCCAGCACCGGATGCGGGCGGTCGATCACCAGATCGTTCCAACCCATGTGCGGCACCTTCAGGCGCGGATCGGCGGGGGTGATCCGCACCACCTCGCCTGCGATCCAGCCAAAGCCTTCGGTATCCTGGTATTCGCGGCCCCAGGTCGACAGCATCTGCATGCCGACGCAGATGCCAAGAAAGGGCTTTCCGGCATTTACCGCATCGGAAATCGCCTCGAACATGCCGGTCTGCGCGTCCAGCGCGGCGCGGCAGGCGGGGTAGGCGCCGTCGCCCGGCAAGACGATCCGATCGGCGCGGGCCACGTCCTCGGGGCGGTCGGTGACGATGATCTGCCCGGCGCCGGTTTCAGCTGCCATGCGCTGGAAGGCTTTTTCCGCCGAATGCAGGTTGCCGCTTTCGTAGTCGATCAAGGCTGTCAGCATGGCGCGCTTACAAGGCCCCCTTGGTCGAAGGCAGGATGCCGGCCATCCGCGGGTCGGGTTCCACCGCCGCGCGCAGCGCGCGGGCAACGGCCTTGAAGGCGGCTTCGGCGATGTGGTGGCTGTTGAAGCCGTGGACCTGGTCGACATGGAGCGTGACGCCGCCATGCGTCGACAGCGCCTGGAAGAATTCCCGCACCAGTTCGGTGTCGAAGGTGCCGATCTTGGCCGTCTGGAACGCCACGTTCCACACCAGATAGGGCCGCCCGGACAGATCGAGCGCCGCCGCGACCTGCGCGTCATCCATCGCCAGGTTGAAGTGGCCATAGCGCCGGATGCCGCGCTTGTCGCCAAGCGCCTTGACCAGCGCCTGACCGATGGCGATGCCGGTGTCCTCGACGGTGTGGTGGTCGTCGATGTGCAGGTCGCCCGTCGCCTCGACGGTCAGGTCGATCAGGGAATGGCGCGCCAACTGGTCCAGCATGTGGTCGAAAAATCCCACGCCGGTCCTGTTGTCATACTTGCCGGTGCCGTCAAGGTTCAGCGTCACGCTGATGCTGGTTTCCGCCGTTTCGCGTTTGATCGTCGCCGTCCGCATGGGTATCCGCCCTTTGTCCTCGCGCCAAAGCTTATAGGGCGGCGGGACGGGCTTGGAAAGCGGTGCGCGTTCCGGTCAGTTCGTCTTGCGGGGCGGCATGAAGGGCAGGGGCGTCACCGCGATGCCGTCCTCCAGAAGCGCCTTCGCTTCTTCCGGCTTCGCCTCGCCGTGGATGGCGCGTTCGGGCGCGTCGCCGTCATGGATCGCGCGCGCCTCGGTGGCGAAGTTCATGCCGACGTATTCCGAGTTTTCCTCGACCTGACGGCGCAGCGCGGCAAAGGCTTCCTCGACCTTCGAACGGGGCGTTGTCAGCGGCGCGTCGGTTGCGTCACGCGCGGGCCGGACCGCTGGTGCCATCAGCTTCTTGTGAACCTTCGTCGAACCGCACAGGCTGCAGGAAACCATTCCCGCAGCCAGAAGCGTTTCGAAAGCCTGGGCCGATTTGAACCAGCTTTCGAAATCGTGGTCGTGGTCACACTGAAGGGCGTAAAGGATCATGTCCCTTACCTAATCGAACCGGGCGGGATTTCAACGGGGTTGAGCCCGGTCACGCCTTGGGATCGAAGGCCGCAAGGATCACGGCAAGTTCCGGTTCCACCACCTTGGTCGCTGCGACCTCGGGCTTGAACCACTTCAGCTTGCGCTGGCCCTTTTCGGGGAAGCTGGATTTCAGGCCGGTGACCCGAAGCGGGTAGACAGCAACCACGCAGGGAACGATCTTCTTCGATCCCAGGACCTTGCCGTAGGAATAGACACCGATGCAGTGGTCGTCGGCCACGCCCTGGACCCCGGCTTCCTCGAACGCCTCTTGCGCGGCGCTGCTGGCTGCGGATTTTCCGGCGATCGGCCAGCCCTTCGGGATGACCCAGCGCCCGGTATCGCGACTGGTGATCAGCAGGACGCGCGTAATGCCCTTTTCGTCCTGACGGTAGCACAGCGCCGCGTATTGCGTGCTGGCCAGGTCGGCCTGAAAGTCGTCTTCAAAGGTCTTGAAACGGTTCATGTCGTATGCTGCGGGATCGCCCTCCTTCGGATCTGCCGTTGTCAGGATTGAGACGGATATAGGCAAAACGGTGGAAATTGCCAGTTTGTTCCCCCTGTTCGACCTGTTCTCCATACCTGATGCGATCCCTTAACCCGAAACCCGGGCGATTGTTTGTCGCAGGATGCCCTGCAAATAAAAGACCAAGTTGCCCGGCGGTTCGTGGACCACCAAGTCGGGCAGCTTTCGAAATGGGAGGTGCCTGTCCTGCTTTTGGGTCAGACTGGAACTGACCTTTGGCAGGGTCAAGACGGACTTTTGGACAGGATGTCGCACCTTCGTTACATTTCTGATCATTCTTCTTCATGCCACACCGGTAATCGGGCGCGTGATCCACTGACAGGTGCAACATGCAGGATGCCTTTACCGCCCCCGGCCGTTTCTGGCGCGGAAATCTTCATACCCATTCCACCCGTTCGGACGGTGTCCTGCCCCCGGAAGAAGTCTGCCGACGTTACCGCGCGGAAGGTTACGATTTCCTTGCGCTGACCGATCATTTCATCGGTGCCTATGACTATCCGCTGATCGACACCCGTCCCTTCCGCACCGCCGGTTTCACCACGCTATTGGGCGCGGAACTTCACTCCGGCGCGATGGAGAATGGCGATCTGTGGCATATCCTTGCCGTCGGCCTGCCCCTGGATTTCGCACCGGGCAACGCGCCGGGCTTCCACCCCATCGAGGGGATGGAGACCGGGCCCGAGCTGGCCCGCCGCGCGCGCGAGGCCGGGGCCTTCGTCGCTGTCGCACATCCCCAGTGGTCGGGCATGACGCTGGCCGATGCGCGCACCATCGACGCGGCCCATGCGGTTGAAACCTACAACCACGGCTGTTTCACCGGCTGCGACCGGGCGGATGGCTTTGCGATCAACGACCTGCTGCTGTCCGAAGGCCGCAAGCTCAACCTGATCGCGACCGATGACGCGCATTTTTCCGAACCCGACCATTTCGGCGGCTGGACAATGGTCAAGGCGGTCGAAAACGACCCCGAGGCGTTGCTGGCGGCGCTGAAGGCGGGCCATCACTATTCGACCCAAGGCCCCGAACTGCGCCGGGTCGAGGTCACCGGCAAGACCATCGAGGTCGAGTGTTCGGCCGCCGTCACGGTGATCGTGCAGGGGCATGGCCAGGCCGCCAAGGCGATCCACGGCCATTCCATGACGCGGGCGTCGATGCCGATCGAGCGTTTTGAAAAATCGCCCTGGGTCCGGGTCACCATCGTCGATGCGGCCGGCAAGCGGGCCTGGTCTAACCCCTACTGGCGCTAACCCCGGGCGCCGGTCGCGGCGCGATACCAGGCGATGATGCGTTCGCGTTCCGCCGGCTCCATGAAGCTTGCGTTGGCGGGCGGCATCGTATGGGTCAGGCCCGCCTGCACATAGATGCGGCGGGCCTCCAGGGCGATCTGTTCCGGGGTTTCCAGCCGCAGGCCCTTGGGCGCCCAGTGGATGCCATCGTAGGCCGGTTCCGCCGCATGACACATGGCGCAGCGACTGGCGACGATGTCGGTCACTTCGGTAAAGCCCTCGGCGACGGCGAAGCGATGCGCGGATGGGGGCAGGGCGGCATGGGCCTCGACCGGCGCGGGTCGCAGCGATGACAGCCAGACGATTGCCAGGAACAGAAGCACCGTGGCGATCCACGTCCAGTGCGGATTGCCCTTCCGCGCGTGATGGGTGTTGAACCAGTGCCGGATCGTCACCCCCATCAGGANNCGAGGCTCGCGATCAGCCAGTTCCATTGGCTGGCAAAGGCCAGCGGGTAGTGGTTCGACAGCATCAGGAAGATCACCGGCAGCGTCAGGTAGTTGTTGTGGGTGGACCGCTGCTTGGCGATCTTGCCGTATCTGGCATCGGGCTTGCGACCCGCGATCAGGTCGGCCACCACGATGCGCTGGTTGGGCATGATGATGAAGAACACGTTCGCCGTCATGATCGACGCCGTGAAGGCCCCCAGGTGCAACAGCGCCGCGCGGCCTGAAAACAGCTGCGCATAGCCCCATGCGGTCACCAGCAGGATCAGGTAAAGCCCCAGCATCAGCCTGGTATTGTCGTCCCCGAACCGGGATTTGCAGATCAGGTCATAGACGATCCAGCCGAAAATCAGCGAGGCGACCGAAATCCCGATGGCCTGCCATTGGGTCAGTTCCCGCACCGCCGGATCGATCAGGTAAAGATCCGCGCCCAGGTAATAGACCAGCGCCAGCAGCGCGAAGCCCGACGCCCATGTCGAATAGCTTTCCCACTTGAACCAGGTCAGGTCGGCGGGCATCCGGTCCGGCGCCACCAGGTATTTCTGCACATGGTAGAAGCCGCCGCCATGCACCTGCCAGGCCTCGCCATCCGCGCCTGAGGCCAGCGCCCGGTCCCGGTGGAGGCCCAGATCCAGCGCGATGAAGTAGAAGGAGGATCCGATCCAGGCGATGGCCGTGATGACATGCGTCCAGCGCACCGCGAATTCCAGCCATTCCGCCAGCACGATGAAATCCCACATGGTTTTTCCCCTTCGGATCGGGCCCCTGATTTTTCCGGTATATCGCAGGAATTCTTCGCTAGAATGGCGCAAATGGCTCAGCACTTTCAAAAGCTGCGATAGAATGCCGATAAAGACCTGGGGAGGTCGCATGTCCTATGTGAACAACCTGCGCATGTTCGTCCGGGTCTATGATCTGGGCAGCATGAGCGCGGCGGCCCGCGATCAGCGCACCTCGCCGGCTGTGGCCTCGGCCAGGGTGGCCGAGCTGGAAAAGCATCTGGGTGTGCGGCTGTTCAACCGCACCACCCGCCGCCTCCAGCCGACAGAGAACGGGCGGCTGTTCTACGAAGGGGCGCAGAAGGCGCTGGGCGCCATCGACGAGGCCGAGGCGGCGGTGATGGCCAGCACGCAGGCGTTGCGCGGTTCGATCTTCGTGGCAGCGCCTCTGGGGGTGGGCCGCCGCTTCATCGCCCCCCATATCCCGGCCTTCAAGGACGACCATCCGCAGATCGACCTGCGCCTGCGCCTGTCGGACCGCAAGATCGACGTGATGGCCGAAGGCCTGGACATGGCCTTCCATCTTGGCGCGCTGGATGACAGCACGATGAAGCTACGGACTGTCGCCGATTGCCCGCGGCTTCTTTGCGCCGCACCGGCCTACGTCGCCCGCCGCGGCATGCCCGAAGACGGCGCCGCCCTGATCCGCGACCGCCACGACTGCCTGACGCTGCGCTTCCCCGGCGCGACCGAATATGCCTGGACCCTCCAAACCCCCGACGGCCCGCGCCGCCACGACATCTCGGGTCCGTTCGAAACCGACGATGGCGATGTCCTGACCGGATGGGCGCTGGATGGCCGGGGCATCATCCTGAAACCGATCTTCGAAGTGGCCGATCACCTGCGCGAAGGCCGCCTTGTGCCGGTGGCCCGCGCCACGCCCCCCCTGGCCGTGCAACTGGCCTGCCTGACCCAGCACCGCCGCCTGCGTGATCCGAAGATCCGCACCTTCACCGATTTCATCGTCGCCCGCTGCCGCGCCGACCTGGCCCGCGCCACCGAAGGCCTGCAGATCGCCTGACTAGCTGCCGCGATAGGTCGAATAGCCGAAGGGCGACAGCAGAAGCGGCACATGGTAATGCGCCCCCGGGTCAGAAATGCCGAAGCGGATCGGGATCTCGCCCAGGAACCGGGGGGCCTCGGGCGGGGCGCCCAGGGCATCCAGATAGGCCCCGGCCTCGAACACCAGCTCATAAACTCCCGGCGCGAACTGCCCCTTCGGCAGGATCGGGCTGTCGGTCCGGCCATCGGCATTGGTGACCGCTTCGGCCAGCGGCTCGCGCGCCTCGCCCTCGATCCGGTAAAGCCGCACCCGCAGCCCCGCCGCCGGACAGCCCCGGGCGGTATCCAGCACATGCGTCGTCAGCCATCCTGCGGTCATCTGCCCCTCCGTTGCGCAAGCCCAACCATGCCCGAGGCCAGATGCCTGCGCGACCCCTTTCCGCAGGCCCAAGTCCTTATGGCATTTCTTGAAAGTCACCGGCCCCGGGTGTCAGTATCAAATCCATACCGGCCCGGAGACACCCGATGACCCGCTACCCTCGCGACCTGCTTGGCTACGGCCAGACGCCCCCCGATCCCCGCTGGCCCGGCGGTGCCCGAATCGCGATCTCCATGGTCCTGAACTATGAAGAGGGCGGCGAAAACAGCCTTCTGCACGGCGATGCCCAGTCCGAGGCCTTCCTGTCCGACATCGCCGGCGCCGCCCCCTGGCCGGGCCAGCGCCACTGGAACATGGAATCGATCTACGACTACGGCGCGCGGGCGGGGTTCTGGCGGCTCCACCGGCTGTTCACTGGCCTTGGGATTCCCGTGACCATCTTCGGCGTCGCCACCGCACTGGCGCGCAGCCCGGTGCAGGTGAAGGCGATGAAGGACGCGGGCTGGGAAATCGCCAGCCACGGTCTGAAATGGGTCGAACACCGCGACATGCCCGAGGACGAGGAACGCCGCCAGATCCTTGAGGCCATCCGCCTGCACACAGAAGTCGTGGGGGAGCCTCCGCGCGGCTGGTATACCGGGCGCTGTTCGGTCAATACCGTGCGGCTGACGGCGGAAACCGGCGCGTTCGAGTGGATCTCGGACACCTATGACGACGATCTGCCCTGGTGGCTGGATCTGGGGCCCTGCCAGCAACTGGTCATTCCCTATACGCTTGAAGCCAATGACATGCGCTTTGCCACGGCGCCGGGTTACATCACCGGGGAACAGTTCTTTCAGTATCTGAAGGACAGCTTCGATACGCTTTACGCCGAAGGGCAGGCGGGCGCGGCGCGGATGATGTCGGTGGGTCTGCATTGCCGCCTGATCGGGCGGCCGGGCAAGGTGGCGGGGCTGAAGCGCTTCCTTGATTACGCGCGCGGCCACGAAGGCGTCTGGTTCCCGCGCCGGATCGACATCGCCCGCCACTGGGCCAGGGCCCATCCACCGGCGCCCCGCGACCGTCCCAGTCGCATGGACCGGGATACCTTCGTTGCCCGCTTCGGCGGCATCTTCGAACATTCCCCCTGGATCGCCGATCGCGCCTTCGATCTGGAACTCGGCGCCGAGCACGATAGCGCCATCGGTCTTCACAACGCGCTGGCGCGGGTCTTCCGGTCGGCAAGCCGCGATGAACGCCTGGGCGTCCTCTGCGCCCATCCCGATCTCGCCGGCAAGCTCGCCGCCGCCCGCCGCCTGACGGGCGCATCCACCAGCGAACAGGCCAGCGCCGGCCTGGATGCCCTGACCGATGCGGAACGCGCCCGTTTCACCGCCCTCAACACCGCTTACGTCGCGCGACACGGCTTCCCCTTCATCATCGCCGTGCGCGACCATGACAAGCCCGGCATCCTCGACGCCTTCGAACGCCGCCTCGCGCAGGACACCGGAACCGAATTCACCGAGGCCTGCGCACAGGTCGAGCGCATCGCCGAACTCCGCCTGAAGGATCAGCTGCCATGACCAGCTATTACGCCCCCAAGGGCGGCCTGCCGCCGCAGTCCAGCCTGATGACCGGCCGCGCCATCTTCACGGACGCCTATTGCGTCATCCCGCGCGGCTGCTTCTCCGATATCGTGGCGAGCCTGCTGCCCGGCTGGACCAACACCCGCATGTGGCTGATCGCCCGTCCGATGTCCGGCTTTTCGGAAACCTTCAGCCAGTATGTGATGGAGGTCGGACCCGACGGCGGCTCCACCACGCCCGACCCGGACCCCGGCGCGGAATCGGTCCTCTTCGTCACCGAAGGCGAACTTTGGCTCAGCCTTGACGGAGACGCCAACGAACTTTCCCCCGGCGGCTTCGCCTATATCCCACCGGGCTGCGACTGGAGCCTTCGGAACGGCGCCGACCATCCGGCGCGCTTCCACTGGATCCGCAAGATCTACGAACCCGCCCCCGGCCTGCCCACACCCGCCCCCTTCGTCACATCCGACAAGGAGGTCGCGCCCGTCTGGATGTCCGGCACCAACCAGACCTGGGGCACCACCCGCTTCGTCGACCCCGCCGACATCTCGCATGACATGCATGTCACGGTCGTGACCTTCAAACCCGGCGGCGTGATCCCCTTCGAGGAAACCCACGTCATGGAACACGGACTCTACGTCCTCGAAGGAAAGGCCGTCTACAAGCTCAACCAGGACTGGGTGGAGGTCGAGGCCGGCGATTTCATGTGGCTGCGCGCCTTCTGCCCGCAGGCCTGCTACGCCGGCGGGCCCGATCCCTTCCGCTACCTGCTCTACAAGGACGTGAACCGTCACGCGCGCCTGCGCGGCCCCTGGGCCTTCCCCCGATGACCGCCCTTTCATCTTGGCGAAAATATCCCACGGGGGTCCGGGGGTGTGAAACCCCCGGCTCTGCCCCATGAACAGGCTGGCGCTCCGGCCCCTCACCGCTGACAGCTTCGCCCCCTTCGGCGATGTGCTGGAAGCGGCGGGCGATTTCCGGCTGATCAACGACGGCCTCTGCCGCCGCTATCACGACCGCGCCCGCATCGATGTCGAAGGCGCGTCCCCCGGGCTTTCGATCTTCCAGGCCCAGCCGCGCGCGCTTCCCTACCGCTTCGATCTGGTCGAACGGCACCCCCTGGGATCGCAGGCCTTCATTCCGATGACCGACGATCCCTTCCTCGTCCTCGTGGCCCCGGACGAAGCCGGACGGCCGGGGGAGCCGCTCGCTTTCCTGACCAATGGCACGCAGGGCATCAACCTTCATCGCGGCACCTGGCATGGGGTCCTGGCGCCGCTCTCTGGCTCCGGCCTGTTCGCCGTCCTCGACCGCTGCGCACCGGGGCCGAACCTTGAAGAATACCGCTATCCCGCGCCCTGGGTGGTGGCGCCAGACCTTTAGCCCGCCATATCCCCCTTGCGACGGGGCGATTTGCGCCGATAGTCGGTGCCAGACCCCTCCGACCGGCAGGCCAATCGTGACCGAACCGCTTCCCCGCACCGCACCCACGCTCAAGGACCGCGTGCGCGGGCTTTATCAGGGCGACAGCCGCGCCTCCGTCCGCTTCGGCTACGGAATGCTGGTCTTCGACCTGGTGACGATCTGCTTCATCATCGGCACCTCTTTCACCTCCCGCACGCCGCTTCTGGGGATGATCGACGCCGGCATCGGCGTCCTGATCGCGATGGACCTTGCCGCCCGTCTCTGGATCAGTCGTGACCGCAAGCGGCGGTTCTTCAGCTTCTATTCCATGCTCGATCTGATGGTGATCTTCTCGCTTCTGGCGCCCATCAACGGCGAAGGCGTGGCCTTCCTTCGGATCGCGCGGGTTTTCCGGGTCTTCCGGTCGCGCACCACCCTGCGCCAGCTTCGCCGCGATTCCGGCTTCTTCCGCCGCAACGAAGAGGCGCTGGTTTCCGCGGTCAACCTCCTCATCTTCCTCTTCGTGATGACGGGACTGGTCTATGAAACCCAAAGCGGCCCGGAGACAAAGATCCTCAATTACGTCGATGCGCTGTACTTCACCGTCACCACGCTGACGACGACCGGCTTTGGCGACATCACCATGATGACGACGGGCGGGCGGCTTCTGACCGTCATCATCATGATCTTCGGCATCTCTTTCTTCCTGCGGCTGGTGCAGGTGATGTTGCGGCCCGCAAAGGTGATCCACAAATGCCCGACCTGCGGGCTGAAGCGGCATGACTTCGATGCCGTCCACTGCAAGGCCTGCGGCCAGATCCTGAATATCGAGGATGAGGGCGGGGTCTAGATCGCCTGGGCGCGTCCCATCCGCAGGGCCACGTCGATCATGCGGTTGGAAAAGCCCCATTCGTTGTCATACCAGCCAAAGACCCGCAGCATTCCGCCTGCCGTGGTGCGGGTTTCGCGCAGCGCCATGACGATGCTTTCGGGGCGCGCCCGCAGGTCGGATGATACCAGCGGCCTGTCGGTCCAGCCGATCACGCCGCCCGCCGCCTGCAAGACGGCATTCGCGGCCTCGACCGTTGGCCGGGCGCGGGTCATCACCGCCAGATCCACGGCAGACACGCTCGCCGTCGGCACCCGGACCGCCGCGCCTTCGATCCGGCCTGCCAGATCGGGCAGCACCACGTCCAGAAGCCGCTGCGCCGAGGTCGTCGTGGGCACCATCGACAGCGCCGCGGCGCGGCTGCGGGCGAAATCGGCGGCGGGGGCGTCCACGGTGGGCTGGCTGCCGGTGTAGCAATGGATGGTGGTCATCCAGCCGGTCTCGACCCCGAAGGCGGTGTCAAGAACCCGGACCAGCGGCGCCAGGGCGTTCGTCGTGCAGGACGCGTTCGAGACGATCCGCTGCCCTGCCAGCCGGTCTTCGTTCGCACCCAGAACCACGGTCAGTTCCGCCGCCTTCGACGGCCCGGAAACCAGCACGCGCCCCGCACCCGCCGAAAGCCCGCGCGATGCGATGTCGGGTGTATCAGCGCGCCCCGTGCATTCCATCAGCACATCGCAACCCGAAAGGTCCACCGTCGCCAGATCGGCAGAGCGCGTCAGCCGCAGCCGGTGGCCATCGACGATCAGCGCGCCATCCGTCAACTCGACCGTGCCCGACCAGGGGCCGAAAACGCTGTCATACTGGAACAGGTAGGCGCACATTTCGGGCGCTGCGATATCGTTGATCGCGACGATCTCGATCCCGCGCGCGGCGTCGGACCTGCCCTGCAACCAGGCCCGAAGCACCGTGCGCCCGATGCGCCCGAAGCCGTTGATCGCCACCCTGACCTTCCGCATTCCCGTCGTCCTTGTGCGCTGCGCCTTCGCCACATTGCTAGCGGCGGGGCGGGGCAGTCTCAACAGCGAGAATGTAACCGGCACATCTTCAGGTGTCGGTGGAAGCCGGGGCCGGGGCGGGGACCGGCGCCGGGGGCGCCGCAGGCGCAGGTTCGTGGTCTTCCTCCGGGACGGCCGGGGCATCTTCGCCGCCAAGGAAATTCGCGACCTTCTCAAGCCCGGGGACGTGTTCGCACAAAACCCGGATCATCACCAGGATCGGCACCGCGACGATCATCCCCACGATGTTCCAAAGCCAGGCCCAAAGCGCCACGGCGATGAAGACGACGACCGTGTTCAGTTCCAACCGGCGCGACAGGAAGTAGGGCGTCACGAACTGCCCTTCGATCGAGTTGATGCCGATGTAGGTCACCCCCACCATCGCCGGCCAGAAAAAGCCGTCCATCGTGACCAGCGCCACCGCCACAGACAGGCCCGCTGCGATGAAGGCGCCGATATAGGGGATGAAATTGGCAAGGCTGGCCAGCACGCCGAAGAGGAACGGCGCCGGCATGTCAAGCGCCCAGAACGCCGATCCGATCGCCACCCCCAGTCCAAGGTTGATCAGCGAAATGGTGCCCAGGTAGCTGCCAAGGTTTTCCTCGATCTCGCGCAGGGCCTGATAGGCGGCGCGCTTTTCCTTCAGCGTGTCGAAACTTTGCACGATCTTGAGGTAAAGCAGATCGCCCGATGTCAGCATGAAGAACATCAGGATCAGCACGAACAAGAACTGCCCGATCAGCCCCGGCGCCGCGCTTGCGACCGACATCGCGAAGCTGCCGCGGGTTTCCTCGGTCTTGACGACGCCGGGTTCGGGGGTGGCCCCGGCGGTCACGTTGTCGATCTTGGTGGCGACCTCCTGGATGCCCTTGACGCTGTCCTTCAGCTCCTGGAACTTGGTTTCAAGCTTGCGCGAAATCGACGGCGCGTCGGAAATCATCTGGCCTACGGGGCTCATCACCGAAAGGACGACGCCGCCCATCAGCGCCAGCAGCGCGAAGACCACCAGGGTTGCGGTGACCCAGGCCGGAATGCCCCTGCGCCCCAGACGGCGGACCAGCGGCGAAAAGACGAAAAACAACAGCAGCGACATCGTCACCGGCATCAGGAAGTCGCGGGCAAAGAGGATCGCGCCCAGAAGCAGAAGAAAGAAGATCCCCACCGCCGCCCAGCTGGGCTTCACGGCCACGGGTTTGGTGTCGGAAACCGGCAGGTAGAACATCGTCTGCTTGCGCGGTTCGACCGGAGTGCGGGCCATGATTCCCCTCGTGCAGCTGCATCCGCTGCGACAAGCGCGGGGGGCCGTCGCCGGTTTCATCGCGGCCGCAAATATTTCAAGGCGTCAGAGCATTCGGATCGCGTCCTTGCCGACCGACAGCATATAGCCCTTGCGCGCCACGTTGCGCACCAGAAGCTCGGCCACCATCTGGTTGCCCAGCGCATCGCGCAGCCGCTTGATCCGCATGGCGCCCGCCGCTTCTTCGCAATCCACGGCAGGTTTGCCGGAAATGACGCCCTCGATCTGCGCGCCTGACAGGATCTCGTCGTCCAGCCGCGCCTCTGCCAGGACGGACAGCGTTTCGATCGCCGCCTCGGTCAGCTTGAATTCCATGTCGTTCAGCACCACCGCGTTCTGGCTGCGGCTGATCAGAAGCGAACTGACCTGAATGCCCTGGCGCTGGATCGCGCTCATCCGGCGGTTGAGGCCGATGATCGTCACCAGAAAGATCAGCGACGCGATCAGAAGTGCGGTCGCAAAGACCAGCAGCACGAAGATCACCATGCGGTAGCTTGCCAGAACCTCGGTGAAGGTGGTGCCCGACTGCGCGAGAATCTCCAGAAGCCGGATTTCCCCGGCGCGGGTCAGCGCGTCGTTTTCCACGAAGATCCGTTCCACCCGCGCGTTGAAAGCGTTGGCGTCGGGCAGGTTCACAAAAAGAAGCACCGCCGCCGTCAGCAGGATCGCGACGATCGCCACGATGCCCAGCGTGACGATGCGGTTTCCAGAACGCAGCGCCTCAGTAGCGGAGGAAATAGGGTCCGGCACTGTCTTTCCTCTGGTCAAGCCCCTCGGGCCCGAAAATGGACAGGATATTCAGCAAGGTCCAGCCCTCGGCTCGAAGCCGTGGCGCAAGCGCCTCTGCGGCGGCGGCGCGGCTGTCGCAGGCCGGACCGGGGATCGCCGCCACCCCGTAATGCAGCCGAAGCGGTGCTTCCTGCTTGGCCTTGTAATCCGCATAGCATTCGGCCTGAGCCATCGACGCCGGCAGGGCCAGCGCGGAAAGGGCCATCAGGGGCAAGAGAAAGCGGGTGGTCTTCATGGCCCCAACCTGCGCATGGGGGCGCCGATAGGCAATATCAAAGGCGGGTTTTGGCCCATGTTATCCGATAGCAAGGGCCTGTTATTGCCTTCCCCCTTGATGCATCTCAAGTGTTCCTCATGAACCGGGCCGACTGCTCTGGCCCGCAGGGACAAAGGATACTGCCATGAAAAGCCGCTTGATCGCTGCCGTGACCGCCTTTGCTGTCGCACTGGGCGGACTGGCCGCAACCCCCGCCACCGCCCGCGACCACCGCAACAACGATGCGCTGAAGATCATCCTTGGCGCTGCCGCCGCGGGCCTGATCATCAATGAACTGCAAAAGAACGGCGGCAATCGCCGCGTCGAACCCGCGCAGGTCTATGTGCCGCCTTTCGGCAGCACCGACCGCTACGACCGGGACGGCAACTACCGGAACCGGGACGGCTATTTCGGGAGTGACGATGGCTATTACCGGCGCGACTGGCGCGGGGACGAGGACCGTACGCGGCGCAGCCACCGCGTTCCGTCGGAATGCGTCTATGACATACGCACCTCGGACGGACGGCGCGATGTGGTTTCGGCCAGCTGCATGAGCCAGTTCGGCCTGTCGCGCAGTCTGCCGCGCGAATGTTCGTTCCAGATCCGCACGAACGGCGGGCGCAGCACCGTCTATGGGCCGAACTGCCTGGAACGCTACGGCTGGCGGGTGGCTGGCCGCTGACGGACGCACCGCCCGGATCTGAACCGGGCGAACAGATCACGGCACGGTTGTCTTTCCTTGTTCTCCACCGGGACGTTTCCTCGGGCCGTTTCCTCGGGCGGGCATCCTCGGTGCCCGCCTTTTTTGGCCTGACGAATCCTTGCATCGTCGGCGGCGGTTGGCGACAAGCGCGCCATGACCGATCTTCCCGACTATACTTTCGAAGAAGCCGCGCTTGCCCGGGGCCTGACCTGCATCTGCGGCGTGGACGAGGCCGGGCGCGGCCCGCTGTGCGGCCCTGTCGTCGCGGCGGCGGTGATCCTTGTGCAGGGCGCGATCCCCGATGGCCTGAACGACAGCAAGAAGCTGACAGCCAAGCGCCGGGCCGAGCTTTACGACCTGATCCATCTTCATGCCGATGTGGGCGTCGGCATCGCCTCGGTCGAGGAGATCCATGACCTGAACATCCTGCGGGCCAGCCACGTCGCCATGACGCGGGCGATTTCGGCGCTGCGGCGGGCGGCGGATCATGTGCTGATCGACGGAAATCTGATCCCCAAGGGTCTTACCGTTTCTGCTGAAGCGATAGTCCAAGGTGACAGTCGGTCACTGTCCATCGCGGCTGCGTCGATCGTGGCCAAGGTGACGCGCGACCGGATCATGGTGGATTTGGCGCAACAGCACCCGGGCTACGGCTGGGAAAGCAACGTCGGATACGCCACGAAAGATCATCTGGAGGCGCTGCGAAATCTTGGTGTGACCCCACACCATAGGCGTTCGTTCAAACCCATCCACAACATCTTGTATCAAGAAAATTAGATAACCCTTTGATTCAAAAAAGAATTTGACGGCGATTCGCTCCTGACTCATCCTAGGTCTCAATAAAACCGGCACCAAGACAGCCCCGCGTCGCTGCGGTCTGCGCCGATAAAGAGGCAGAGAATGACCAAGACCCTGACCAAAGTGGCGCCCAAGGCGCTGCCGCTGAACCAGATCCTTGCCGGCGACTGCATCGAGATCATGCGCTCGCTGCCCGAAGCCTCGGTCGACCTGATCTTTGCCGATCCGCCCTACAACCTGCAACTGCGCGGCGACCTGCACCGCCCCGACAACAGCCGCGTCGATGCGGTGGACGATGCCTGGGACCAGTTCGCCAGCTTTGACGCCTATGACCGCTTCACCCGCGAGTGGCTTTCCGCCGCCCGACGCCTTCTGAAGCCGAACGGCGCGATCTGGGTCATCGGCAGCTATCACAACGTGTTCCGCATGGGGGCAGAGCTTCAGAACCAGGGCTTCTGGATCCTGAACGATGTGGTCTGGCGGAAGTCGAACCCGATGCCCAACTTCCGCGGCAAGCGGCTGACCAACGCCCATGAAACCCTGATCTGGGCATCGAAGTCGGAAGCCGGGAAATACACCTTCAACTACGAGGCGCTCAAGGCGCTGAACGAAGGCATCCAGATGCGGTCGGACTGGGTGCTGCCGATCTGCACCGGGCACGAACGCATGAAGGACGAGGCGGGCGAAAAGGCCCATCCGACGCAAAAGCCCGAAAGCCTGCTGCACCGGGTTCTGGTCGGCACGACCAATCCCGGCGACGTGGTTCTGGACCCGTTCTTCGGCACCGGCACGACGGGCGCCGTGGCCAAGATGCTGGGCCGCGATTTCATCGGCATCGAACGCGAAGCCGCCTACCGCGACGTGGCGCAGAAGCGCATCGACCGCGTGCGCAAGTTCGACAAGGAGGCGCTGGAAACCAGCACCTCGAAACGCGCCGAGCCGCGGGTGCCCTTCGGTCAGGTTGTCGAACGCGGCATGCTGCGTCCGGGCGAGGAACTGTATTCGCCGCGCGGCGGCATCGCCCGGGTGCGGGCCGATGGCACGCTGGTCGGCAATGACATCAAGGGCTCGATCCACCAGGTCGGCGCCCATCTGGAAGGCGCGCCCAGCTGCAACGGCTGGACCTACTGGCACTTCCGCCGCGACGGCAAGCTGGTGCCGATCGACCTTCTGCGCCAGCAGATCCGCGCCGAAATGGAAGAGCGCCCGAACTGACGGACCCACGCGGCCCCTTCGCACAGACACACCCAGACACACACACATTCCAACCGCCGGTGTCCGTGGCTTGCCCACGGCACGACCTTGGCCCGCCGGGATCACACCCCTGGCGGGCCCTTTTTGCTACAGGATCGGTGCCAGAAGCCGGGCGAAATGCGCCCCCATCCGCAAGAGCCGCGGCTGTTCGTCGATCGAGATTTCCAGCAGGTCGGCTTCGGCGAAATCCTCCAGCAGCATGGCGGCGACGTCGCTTGCGAATTGCTGGCCGATCCCCACCAGCGTGATTTCGAAGTTCAACCGGCAAGAGCGGTTGTCGAGGTTGATCGACCCGACCGAGGCGATGTCGTCATCGACCAGAAGCACCTTCTGATGCATGAAGCCGTCGCGGTACTGGTAGATCTTCACCCCGGCGTCGCGGACGATGTCGAAATGCGGAAAGGCCGCCAGCCAGACCGTCAGATGATCGGGCCGACCGGGGACGAGGATGCGCACATCCACGCCGCGCAAGGCGGCCAGTTTCAGCGCCGTCAGGATATCGGTGTCAGGCACGAAATAGGGTGACGCGATCCAAAGCCGTTCCCGCGCCGCACCGATGGCATTGCAGAAATAAAGGCTGCCGCTTTCGATCGGATCGGCAGGCCCCGGTGCGATGATGACGGCGTCGGTATTGCCCTCGATATCGACCGGGTCCCAGTTCAGGTCCAGCGGACGGTCGGTGGCCCAGAGCCAGTCTTCGGCGAAGGCAAGCTGGATTTCGGCGACGACCGGGCCCTTCACCTGCAGGTGCGTGTCCCGCCACGGCACGAAGCGCGGGTTGCGCGACAGGTATTCGTCGCCGACGTTCAGCCCTCCGACAAAGCCGATGTCGCCATCGACGACCATGATCTTGCGGTGGTTGCGGAAGTTGAACTGGAACCAGCTGCCCAGGCGCCGGTTGGCGTTGAATTCCACCACCTCGATCTTCGCGCTTTGCAGGATGTCGATGTAATGGCGGCTCAGCCGGTTGCTGCCGACGCCGTCGTAAAGGATCCTGATCGTCACCCCGCGCCCCGCCGCCGCCGTCAGCCGGTCGCGCATCGCGCAGCCGACGATGTCGTCGCGGATGGTGTAGGAGGATACAAGAATGTAGCGCTCGGCCCGGTCGATGGCGCCGAAGACCGCATCGAAGGTATTTTCGCCGTTGATCAGCAGCTTGCAGGCATTGCCGCCCAGAAGCGGTACTCCGGCCAGCCGTTCGAAGGCGTCGACGCGGCGCTGGTCGATGCTGTGGTCATTGCGGGTCACGGGCTTGTTGACGCGGCGTTCCTGCCAGATCGCCCGCGCCGCGCCGCGCAATTCGCGCCGGCGGGTGACCTTCGACGGGAAGCGGCTTTTCCCCAGCACGACAAATGCCGGGATGGCGATGAAGGGCGCGGCGGCAAGAAAGATCACCCAGCCCATTGCCCCTTGTGCGGTCCGCGACTGTTGCAGCGAGACGTAAGCCAGATAGGCCGCCAGGATGTAATGACCCACCACCAGAAGCAGCAGCAGATCCTGCCAGAAGCCCAATAGCTGCACTTTGTCCCCCAGTTTCCGGCGCCGGTCCCAACGCGCCGATGATACCCGGGTTCCGCTGTCATGCCAGCGGGTTACGCATCGCTTTCAAGGACGGATCTTGCTGCGTCATGGACCTTTCGCATCAGTGTCGGCAGTTCGGCCGGACGGAAGCGGTCGGCGGGGATGAAATCACCCCGGGTTGGCCTCGCCTGTTGCAGGGCATGTGCGACCTGCACGACAAGCGTCAGGTGGAAATGCGTGAAGGTGTGTCGGACGGGCACCGGCGCTTCGACCCATCGGGCCGCAAGTGGGGGCAGGGCCGGAGCGGTGGGGTCGGACGTCATGGCCCAGCCGGCGCCCGGCCAGCCCAGCGTGCCGCCCAAAAGGCCCTTGTCCGGTCGCCGCTCCAGCAGCATGGCGCCATCTTCACGACGCAGGACATAGGCGATGCCTGCCCGTTCCGGCTTGGCCGGTTTTGCGGCCTTCCGTGGCAGCGTGGCGGCAATCCCTGCACTGCGTGCCGCGCAATGCGACCAGAGCGGACAGATACCACACGCGGGGCTGCGCGGCGTGCAGATCGTCGCGCCCAGGTCCATCATCGCCTGGGCGTGATCGCCGGGTCGGTCCCTTGGCGTCAACAGCCCGGCAAGGGCGGTCAGTTCCGGCTTGGCGGCGGGCAGGGGCGTTTCCACGGCGAACAGCCGCGAGACTACCCGTTCGACATTGCCATCGACAACCACCGCCGCTTCGTCATGCGCGATGGCCGCGATGGCCGCCGAGGTATAGGGACCGATCCCCGGCAGTTCCAGAAGCCCATCGCGGGTCGCGGGAAAGTGCCCGCCGTGCTGATCCACCACCGTGCGGGCGCATTTCAGAAGGTTCCGGGCGCGGGCGTAATAGCCGAGCCCCGCCCATTCCGCCATCACCTCTGCATCCGTGGCCGCCGCCAGATCGGCTACGGTGGGCCAGCGATCGGTGAAGCGTCGGAAATAGTCGCGCACGGCGGCAACGGTCGTCTGTTGCAGCATCACTTCGGACAGCCAGACGCGGTAGGGATCGGGGCGCTCACCCGCCAGCCGGTCAGCCGGACCGACGCGCCAGGGCATCACGCGGGCCGAACGGTCATACCAGGCCAGAAGCGCCGCCGGGATGGCGGCCACAGCCGAGGCATCCGGCGGAAAAATGTCGTCACGCAATCTTTATGGCTCCGATGCGCAGGGGCGATATGGGCAAGCGGCCGTTCCTTCCATAGGATAGTCACTGACGCGCAAAAGGACAGCCCGCCGATGACCGATGCCGCCCCCTGGACACGACGCCGGCTGCGCGGGTTCGAACCCACGGGGTCGCTGTTGCGCGACCGTATCCGAACGGCGGGGGAAACGCGTGGCTTTGCGGTTTCGCGGTTGCTTACCCACTGGGCCGAGGTGGTCGGCCCCGATACGGCCGCCATCTGCCGGCCCGTCAAGATCGGCTATTCCAAGGGCGGGCTTGGCGCCACGCTCACCCTGCTGACGACGGGGGCGCAGGCGCCGCTTTTGCAGATGCAGCTTCCCCAGATCCGCGAAAGGGTGAACGCTTGCTACGGCTATAACGCAATATCGCGCGTGACCATCACCCAGACCGCGCCATCGGGCTTTGCCGAAGGCCAGGCCAGCTTTGCCGCCACGCCGCGCAAGACCGGCGCCGCCGCGCCCCCCGAGGTGCAGCGGAAAGCCGCCGAAGTGGCGGATGGCGTGGCCAATGACGACCTGCGCAGGGCGCTTGAAGCCTTGGCGCAAAACGTCTTATCTCGCTCCGGACGAACGGGCCGGACCCCTTCCGATACCGAACAGAAAGGCTGAACAATGCTTTGGAAGCTGACCCTTGCCGCCGCGCTGACCGTGACCGCGCTGGGCCTGACCCCGCAGCCGCTGCGCGCCCAGGAAACGGCCAGCACCCCGGCCCCCGCGACCGCACCCTCCGAGGTCAAGATCCCCGACATGGTGCTGGGCAAGGCGGACGCGCCGCTGACGGTGACGGAATACGCCTCTTATACCTGCCCGCATTGCGCCAACTTCCACGACAGCGTGTTCGAGAAGTTCAAGGCGAACTACATCGACACCGGCAAGGTCCGCTTCGTCTACCGCGAGGTCTATTTCGACAAGTATGGCCTGTGGGCCGCGATGGTCGCGCGCTGCGGCGGTGACATGCGCTATTTCGGGATTTCCGACATCCTTTATTCGACCCAACGCGACTGGCTGGCTTCGGGCAATGACGCAGGCATTGCGGACGCGCTGCGCAAGGTCGGCCTGACGGCGGGGCTGAGCAAGGAACAGCTGGACGCCTGCATGAACGACGGCGCCACCGCGCAGGCGATGGTCACGACCTATCAGGCCAATGCGACCGCCGACAAGATCGAGGGCACGCCGAGCTTCCTCATCAACGGCAAGCTTTATTCCGGCGAAATGACCTACGATGATTTCGCCAAGATCCTCGACGACCAGCTGAAGGGCTGATCCATGACGCCGCTGGAAGGGGTGAAGGTCGTCGAACTGGCGCGCATTCTGGCCGGTCCCTGGGCGGGCCAGATGCTGGCCGATCTGGGGGCCGAGGTCATCAAGGTCGAGGCGCCCGAGGGCGACGACACCCGCCGTTGGGGGCCACCCTTCATCGAGGCGGGCGGCGAAAAGACCGCCGCCTATTTCCATTCAACCAACCGCGGCAAGAAATCGGTGATCTGCGATTTCCGCACAGCCGAGGGTCAGGCCTTCGTGCGCGATCTGGTGCGCGATGCCGATGTGCTGATCGAGAACTTCAAGGTCGGCGGCCTTCAGAAATACGGTCTGGATTACGCAAGCCTTTCCAAGGTCAATCCGCGGCTGATCTATTGTTCGGTCACCGGCTTCGGGCAGGACGGGCCTTACGCGCACCGCGCCGGATACGACTATATCATCCAGGGCATGTCCGGGTTGATGAGCGTGACCGGCGCGCCGGACGGCCAGCCGCAGAAGGTTGGCGTTGCGGTCACGGACATCTTCACCGGCATCTATGCCGCTACCGGCATCCTTGCCGCACTGCACCAGCGCAACCGGACGGGGCAGGGGCAACACGTCGACATGGCGCTGTTCGATGTGGCGACCGCGATCATGGCCAATCAGGCGATGAACTATCTGGCGACCGGAACTTCTCCGCGACGGTTGGGGAACGCCCATCCGAACCTTGTGCCCTATGCGGTCTTCGACTGTTCGGACGGCTATGCGATCCTCGCCACCGGGAACGACAGCCAGTATCGCAAGCTTTGCCGGATCCTGGGTCTTGAGGCGCTGGCCGAAGCGCCCGCGTATCTGACCAATGCCGACCGGATCGCCAACCGCGATGCGCTGACGGCGGCGATCAGCGAAAAGACCCGGGGCTGGACCCGCGATGCGCTCTTGGCGGCTTGCGAGGCCGAAGGCGTTCCCGCCGGGCCGATCAACGAGATGGGCGATGTCTTTGCCGATCCGCAGATCCTGGCGCGGAAGATGAAGATCGACCCCGAAGGCATCCCCGGCGTGCGGCTGCCGATCACCTTTTCGGGCGCGGAACTGGCGCTTGACCGCGCCTCGCCGCGTCTGGGCCAGCATGATGCCGAGGTGCGGTCCAAGCTGGAGTCCGGTGGCTGAACGACGGGCCGGGGCTTAAAGCCCCAGCCGATCCAGCGCGGTGTCGATGGCCGACCAGTCGTCCAGTTCCAGCCGTACGGGCAGGGCCAGAACCTGCGACCGGAACGATGCGGGCAGGCGCACGGCGTCCTTTTCGGTCGTCACCAGTTGCGCGCCCAGGATCTGCGCCTCGGTCGACAGGCGGTGCAGCAGGGGGCGCGTGAAGGGCTGGTGGTCGTCCAGGGGTTCGGCCCGGGCCAGATCGGCGCCAAGGCTGCGAAGGGTGGCGAAGAACTTTTCCGGGTGGCCGATGCCCGCGAAGGCCAGAACGCGCATGTCCTGCCAGTCCATGCCGGTTTCCAGCGGCCTCAACTCTCCGGTCAGATGCGGGACAGGGATCTGCGATCCCCAGGTGGCCTTGAACTGCGCCTGCGCCGGGGCGGGGCCAATCGACAGCAGCAGATCTGCCCGGGCAAGACCCGGCCCCACCGGTTCGCGCAAGGGGCCGGCGGGCAGGCAAAGGCCGTTGCCGAAGCCCTTGCCCGCATCGACGGTCAGGATCGTCAGATCCTTCCGCAGGCTTGGGTTCTGGTGGCCATCATCCAGCACGATCACCTGCGCGCCCGCGCCCAATGCCGCGCGGCCACCGGCCGCCCGGTCGCGCGATACCCAGGTGGGCGCGAAGGCCGAGATCAACAGCGGTTCATCCCCGGTGTCGGCGGCGCTGTGCTGGCGTTCGTCGACGCGGACGGGGCCGGTCAGGCGCCCGCCGTGACCGCGGCTGACCACATGGGCGTCTACCCCCCGCGCCGCCAGCCGCTGGACCAGCGCGATGGTCGCCGGGGTCTTGCCGGTGCCGCCCGCGTTGATGTTGCCGATGCAGATGACCGGAACGGGCAACCGGACGCCGGGGGTCGCCACGCGCCTTGCCGTGGCGCGGGCATAAAGCGCGCCGAGCGGAGAGAGCAGCCGCGCAACAAGGCCGGGGGCGTCGGGGCTGCGATACCAGAAGCCGGGGGCCTGCATCACGCCACCCTTTCCGGCCCGGGGACCGCACGCGGCACCTCGGGTTCGATGGCCGGGGTGGTCATCAGGTCCAGCAGGATCTGCGCCACGCGGTCGGTGACCTCGGCCCCGCCCGAGGCGGCCGCCCAGGCGTTGTGGGCCAGTTGCGCAGCGCGGTCGGGTGCGATCAGTTCCGCCAGCGCCCGGGGCAGGTCGGCCGGGCTGGCCAGTTGCCGGGTCGCCCGCGCCTCGCGCAGGCGGGCATAGGCTTCGGGGTAGGGCGCGACGTTCCGGCCGTGGATGATGGCCGACCCCAGCGCCGCGGGTTCCATCGGGCTGCGTCCGCCGCCATCGGCGGCCAGCGTGCCCCCCATGTAGGTGACCGGCGCCAGCCGGTACCAGAGGCCCAGTTCCGTTTCGCCATCGGTGATGAAGACCTGGGTATCGGCCTCCGGTTCCTCGTCGCGGGCGCGCTGGGCGACATCCCAGCCTTCGCGCGACAGACGGTCGGCCAGCGCGGGGGCGCGGGCCGGATCGGTCGGGACCAGGATCAGCAGCATCCTGTGCGCCAGCCTCAGGACATGGGCATGGGCGGCGATCACCGCCTCTTCCTCGGACGGGGGGCAGGATACGGCAAGCCAGACCGGCCGGGCGGCAAAGAGCGTCGCCAAAGCGTCGCGTTCGGCTTCGGTGCAGGGCAGGGGATCGGTGGTTTCCTCGATCTTGCCGGTGATCTCGATCCGCGCCTCGCGCCCGCCGATGCGCTGATAATAGGCGGCGGCGTCGGGGTCTTGTGCGAGGATCAGCGTCAGCATCGGAACCAGCGCCGCAGAAATGGCCCCCGAGGGATGCCAGCGCGAATGGCCCTGCGCGGGCCTGCGGGCATCGGCCAGCACCACCGGTATTCCCTTTGCGCGGGCCGCGACGATCAGCGCCGGAGACAGGCGCGACCCCGTCAGCACGATCAGCGACGGCCGCCAGTGATTCAGCCAGACCCTCACCGCGCCGGACTGGTCGGGCGGCGCGGCGGTGGTGATGGTGTCCGGGGGAAATTCGACGGCGCTTCGTGCCTCGCCGTCGATCGTCACCAGAAAGCGCAGGCCGGGCCGGTCGCGCGCCATCCGGCGGGCCAGATGGCTGATCCCCGCAAGTCTCGTGCTTGGCCCCGCATGAAGCCAGACCAGCGGGCCGGCACCGGCCTCATCGGCAGGCAAGCGGGCCGCGAGGCTTTCGCCACCGCGGGCCAAGAGCAGATAAAGACCAAGGGCAAGGGAACGGCCCATGGGCCGGGCTCAGCGGCCCAGTTCCTCGGTCGGGCTGGCGGGCGCGGCTTCGTCCCGCAGGCGGTGGATATGGGCGATGTAATAGCGCATGTGCGCATCATCGACGGTGCGTTGCGCTTCGGCCTTCCAGGCCAGATAGGCGCTGTCGTAATCGGGGAAAATCCCGACGACATGGATCTTCGACACGTCCTTGAACACGTTCTTCGTGGGCGATGCGAGTTCGCCGCCGAAGACGAGATGCAGGCGCTGCTGGGACATGTTGTGCTCCTCGGGTCAAATTCGGCGGCACTCTATGTCAGGACGGCGCAGCCCTCAAGGCAGGCTGGGCACCGGCGCAAGCCCGGCGACCAGCGCGTCATGGACGACATCGCCGGCGGCGACGATGCCGGGGGTGCGCGGATCGGGGCGGTTGAAGTGCAAGGTCGCGCCCCGTCGGTCGGTCACGCGGGCGCCGGCGCGCTGGGCGATCAGGGTGCCGGCCGCCACATCCCATTCCCAGGTCGGGCCGGGCGACAGCATCGCATCGAAGCGGCCCTCGGCCACCAGGCACAGACGATAGGCAAGCGAGGCGCGGAAGTCGCGGCGGACAGGCGGCACGATCCCGTCCTTCCAGTGATCGGGCGCCATGTTGCGCTTGGCGGTCAGCAGGGTGGCGCTTTCCACCTTGCGGGGGGAGGTGGCGGCAAGTGCCGCGCCGTTACAGAAGGCCGGGCCGTGCAGCGTTGCCGTGTAAAGCCGGTCGTCGATGGGCAGGAACACCGCGCCCGCCACGACCTGACCATGGAAGGCCACGGCGATGGAATGGGCGAAGGTCCTTTCACCCGCGATGAAGGCCCGGGTTCCGTCCAGCGGATCAAGGATGAAGACCGGACCCGCGCCCAGCCGCGCCGCATCGTCGGGGGTTTCTTCCGACAGCCAGCCGTAATCGGGCCGCGCCTTCCGCAACCGGTCCATCAGCATGTCGTTGATGGCAAGGTCGGCCTCGGTCACCGGTCCGGCGCCCGCATCCTTTTCCCAGACCTGGGGGGAGCGTTTCCAGAACCGTCTGGCGATTTCGCCTGCGTCCCGGGCCGCATCGGCGATCAGCGTCAGATCGGGCTGATGGGCATCACGATCCGGCAAGGGTCAGCCCCTCGACCAGAAGGCTGGGCACGACATGGCTGAGCCAGGGCCGCGCGTCATTGGCGGGCGTGATGCGCATCAGCATGTCGCGGAGGTTCCCCGCCAGCGTGAATTCGTTGATCGGATAGGCCAGTTCGCCATTCTCGATCCAGAAGCCCGAGGCGCCGCGGGAATAGTCGCCGGTCGTCGCGTTGATCGAGGCTCCGATCATCGAGGTCACCAGAACCCCCGTGCCGATCTGGCGGATCAGGTCGTCGCGGCTTTGGCTGCCTTGCGTCAGCGCGATGTTGCCCACCGAAGGCGAGGGCGGAGAGGAGGTGCCGCGACTTGCGTTGGCGGTGGATTTCAGCCCCAGCCGCCGCGCGGTTCCAAGGTCCAGCGTCCAGCCGGTCAGGATGCCATCATCGACGATCGCGCGCGCCTTCGTGGGCAGCCCTTCGGCATCGAAGGGGAGCGAGGAGGAGATCCGCTTGCGGTGGGGATCTTCAAGGATCGACAGCCCCTTCGGCAGCACCTGCGTACCCATCGCATCGCGCAGCCAGGACGACCCCCGCACGATCAAGGCGCCGTTGATCGCCGCCAGCAGGTGGCCGATCAGGCCCGCCGAAATGCGTTCGTCAAAGATCACCGGAAAGGCGCCGGTGCGGGGCTGGCGCGGGTTCTGGCGTTCCACGGCGCGTTCGCCGGCCTGACGGCCGATCCCTTCGGCATCGGGCAGTTCGCCCTGGAAGGTGCGGGATTCGGCGGCCCAGTCGCGTTCCATCTTCAATCCTTCGCCGCTGATCGCGACGGCAGAAGTGGATCGTGAGGTGCGTTCGTACCCGCCCTGGAAGCCGTTGGTTGCGGCCAGATGCATCCGGCGGCGGCCATAGCTCGCCGAGGCCGATTGCACCTGGGTTACGCCCCGTACCGCCAGCGCCGCCGCTTCGGCCCGCAGCGCGTCCTGTTCCAGTTGGGCGGGATCGGGTTCGGCGGCGGGATCGGCCAGTTCAAGGGCGGCAATGTCCCAGCTCTGCGCCAGGTCGGACGGATCGGCAAGACCCACCGATGTGTCAACCGGCGCTTCGCGGGCCATCGCCACCGCCCGTTCGGCCATGTCCGCCAGCGTCCGGTCGCTGATCGACGAGGCCGAGACGCAGGCCTGCCGCTGTCCGATCAACACCCTGAGCCCGATCTCGATCCCTTCGGCGCGTTCGGCCTGTTCCAGCTTGCCCTGCCGCACGTCGATCGACACCGCGGTTCCGTCGACGGCCATCGCATCGGCGGCATCGGCCCCGGCCTTCAGGGCGGCGTCCAGCAGCGCCTTGGTCAGATGCGACAGGTCGTTCGGGCGGGTATCGGTCATGGGGCGGCGCTTTCTGAAATACGGCGTTTTTCAGAGCTAATCATTGCCATGCGGAAATGCAAAGGCCGCCCGGTGGACGGGCGGCCCCTTCTTCAAGCCGACTGCCTTATTGCAGGCGCTGGCCGTTTGCGCTGATGCCGCCGTCTTCGGTGAACTCGATCTTCGAGGTCAGCACGTCGTCGCCAGCGGGAACCGCGAACATGCCCAGCATCATGCGTACGCCCATGACCTGGTCCTCCGGCACGAGGCCCATGGCTACCAGCTTGTCCAGAAGGCCATTGCCGCCCGAGAGCTTCAGATCGACCGATCCGACCGGCTTCGGCGTCGCGCCGCTGTTGTCGATGGTGGCATGGCCGGTGCCGGTCAGTTCCGCGCCCGCGGCCGACACCTTCAATTCGTTCAGCGTCACTTCATCGATCTGGCCCGGAACCTGCGACCCCTCAGCCGTGGCGGGATCGAAGATGTCGAGGTGCATGGTCGCCTTTCCGTTGGTGTCGATCACCACGGTGGCCGGATCGCGCGGCAGTTGCTTGGTCGGGTCGAACATGTCCCAGATCGCATCCGAAACCTTCAGGTCGATGAGCTTCGTCACCAGCTTGAAGGGTTGCGAGCCTTCGCCCTTGGTCACCGGCATCGCGAAATCGAACAGCGACGATGCGATCGACAGATCCAGCGGAACCGGAAGGCTGGAGGTCGAGACGGTGATCTGCGCGCCGCCCGATTCGCCACCGTAGGACAGCGCGTCTTTCGACATGGCAAAGTGGATCTTGCCCGTGCTGTCCTTGTAGTCGATCTTGCCGTCGCCTTCGGCCTCGCTGGCGAAATTGGCGGTATAGGCGGCGCTTTCATAGCTGAATTCGCCCGAGACGTTCGTCCCGGCAGCAAGGGCCGCCGCGAGGTTCTTGCTCATGTCTGCGCCTTCGGCGATCTGCGCCTTCGACGACCCGGCCAGCTTCTGGATCGAACCCGTCATGTCGAAGCTGCCGACCTTGCCTTCTTCCAGCGACTTGGCGGAAACCGTCAGGTCGGCCGAAGCGGCGCCGAAGGTCGAATCCAGCGCGAAGCCCGAGGTCCGAACCAGATGCGACTTGCCGGTGACGTCATTCAGCTTCATTTCGACGGTCGGAAGCTCTTGGCCTTCGACCACGGCAGACTGAAGCGATACCGCCATCGTCGCGGCGTTCACGTCATAGGTGATGTCTTCGGGCGCACCCGAGGCGACGATCAGAAGACCGTTCTGCCCGAGCAGGACCGTGGTCTCGACCTCCTTGCCTTCCGGGTCCTTGCCCTTCAGGTGCGCCGGCATTTCGGCGGGGACAGTGACTTCGACCTTGCCGTCGCCGGTTTCGCGCAGGCGCACTTCCGACAGCTTCAGTTCGACAGAGCCTTCATCATTGGGTTTGGAGGCGATCACGGCGTCTTTCACGACCAGCGTATCGCCCTCCATCGCGCTGGAGGCAGAGGTCACGACCTGACCGCTGGCGGTGTAATAATCCACCCAACCCTGCCAGACCTGTTCCGCGGTCACGTCGGCCTGAACGGCGGTTGTGCCCAGCAGCAGGGCCAGTGCCGAGCCGGCCCCGAATGCGGTCCATTGTTTCATGATCTATCCTTTTAACTCAGTATTCAGGTTCAGAATCCGTTCAGCCCAGCATTGGGTCAAGTCCGGGAAACCTGTCGCCCTTCGGGTCTCTGGTCCTGATCCTGACTGGCGTCTGGGCGCCGCGCCCTGATACAGTGGAAAAAACCGGCAATTTCAAGGCGAAGGCGAATGATCGAACTGGAACAACGCAACAATGTCTGGATTGCCACAATCGCGCGACCGGACAAGGCCAATGCCTTGACCAAGGGGATGTTGGCCGAATTGGCAACAATTGCCCGGCGGGCTTCCGCCGAAGGCGCGGGGGCCTTGATTCTGACCGGGGCCGGGAAGGTCTTCTGTTCGGGCGCCGATCTGGACGAGGCGCGTGCGGGCCTCGCGACCGATGGGGTCTGGGAAGACCTGTCGGGCGCCATCGCAGCCGCGCCGATGCTGACCATTGCGGCGCTGAACGGCACGCTGGCGGGCGGGGCCTGCGGCATGGTGCTGGCTTGCGATCTGCGGATTTCGGTGCCCACGGCCAAGGTCTTCTACCCGGTGATGAAGCTTGGCTTCCTGCCGCAGCCGTCCGATCCCGGGCGGCTGGTGCGGCTGGTCGGTCCGGCGCGCGCCAAGATGATCCTGATGGCGGGCGCCAGGATCGAGGCCACCGAGGCGCTGTCCTGGGGGCTTCTGGACCGGCTGGTTGATCCTGACGCGCTGATCGACACCGCGATCGCGCTGGCGGCGGATCCCTGTGCGGCAAGACCGGGGCTGGCGCAGGCCATCAAGCGGATGATCGACGAGGCCTGAGGCGTCTATATTCCCGCAAGGTGGCGCATCAGGAACAGCCGGTCGCCGGGGTTGTCCAGAAGCGCCACCGCTTCGGAGTGCGAGACCCAATGCGCGCTGTGGCCCGGTTCCTCGGGCGGGCCAAGGCGCAGGATCGGGCGGGCGAGGTAGATCGTGCAGATCTTTTCCGCCCAGATGTCATAGTCCGGCATGTAGACGAAGCGCCGGTAGACGCCCAGGCGGCGGGGGCGGGCGATGGTCCAGCCGGTTTCCTCGCGCACCTCGCGGTGCAGCGCGGGGATCGGCGCCTCGCCCTTGTCGATCCCGCCGCCGGGCAACTGGAACTCCGGCGTCGGCGCGTCCTGGAAGGTCAGCAGGATCTGGCCGTCGCGTTCCAGGATCGCATAGACCCCGGGCCTGCGGCGATAGGCCTGGCCTTTCAGCGGCGGCTGGTCGAAACGGCGGATCATGTTGCCCCCTTTGGTGCTGGCATTGTCGTGCCTATATGGACGCGGTATGCCGGGGCAATGCCCCTTGGCGCCCCGCTCCCCCGAAGGAAGGCTCATGACTTCACTGTCGCAAATCGCCTGGGACGATACTGTCCTGCCGTTTCAACTGGACCGATCCGACATCCGCGGCCGCGTGGCGCGGCTGGATGGATTGCTGGAGAAGGTCCTGTCGCAACATGATTATCCCGCCGCGGTCGAGGCGCTGGTGGCCGAAGCCGCGCTGCTGACGGCGCTCATCGGGCCGACGATCAAGCTGCGCTGGAAGCTGTCGCTGCAGATCCGCGGCGATGGACCGATTCGCATCATCGCCACCGATTATTACGCGCCCGAATCCGAAGGCGCGCCTGGCCGCATCCGCGCCTGGGCCAGCTTCGATGCCACGCGGCTTGATCCCGCGGCGCGTCCGTTCCAGCAGATCGGCAAGGGCTATTTCGCCGTGCTGATCGACCAAGGACCGGGCACCGTTCCCTACCAGGGCATCACGCCCCTGGCGGGCGGATCGCTTGCATCCTGTGCCGAGACCTATTTCGCGCAGTCCGAACAACTGCCCACACGCTTTGCGCTGTCCTACGGCAAGTCGCGCCTTGCCGGGGCCGTGGAACGCTGGCGCGCCGGGGGCGTGTTGCTTCAGCACATGCCGAAGGCCTCGCCCCTGATGTCGGGCGAGGGCGGCAGCGGTGAAGGCGGGCTTCTGACGGCGGCGGATGTGCTGGATGGCGAGGACGGCGAAAACTGGAGCCGCGCGAACATCCTTCTCGACACCGTGGAGGAACTGGAACTGATCGGCCCGCAGGTCGCGCCGACGGACCTGCTTCTGCGCCTGTTCCACGAAGAAGCGCCACGGGTCTTTGACGCGCAGGCGGTGGCTTTCGGCTGCACCTGTTCGGACGACAAGGTGCGCCAGAGCCTCTCGATCTATTCGGCCAAGGACATCGCGACGATGACCACCGATCAGGGCACCGTCACCGCAGATTGCCAGTTCTGCGGGCGGCACTATGTGTTCGATCCGCTGTCGCTGGGGTTCGAAGCCACCGTCACCGCGGAAGGCAGCCCGATCCTGCCGCCGAACGACCCCGAGAACGATCCCGAGGATGAACCCGGCGACACGCCCCCGGAATTGCCGGACGACGTGCCGCCGTACGAAGATCCGCTGGGCCAGCCGGACCTGACGCCTGACGACCAGCCGCTGGAAGACCCGGGCTTCGATCTGCCCGAAATGCCGGACGACCAGCCGGGCCAGATGTCGGCGGCAGGCCACAGGCGCTTCCGTGCCTGATCCTTTCTCGCCACAGGCCAGCGCGGCATTGGCACGGATGTGCGGCGCGCTGGCCGGACCGGGGCGCGATACGTCGGATTATGATCTGAACGATGGTGGGCTTGTCCGCGATCCGTCGCGGCTGCGTCCTGCGGCGGTGCTGATCGGGCTGGTCCCGGTCGCGACCGGGCTCGACGTGATCCTGACCACCCGCGCCTCGCATCTGAAGCATCACGCGGGGCAGGTGGCCTTTCCGGGCGGCAAGGTCGACCCGGAGGATGCCGATGCCCGGGCCTGCGCACTGCGCGAGGCGCGCGAAGAGATCGGGCTTGATCCGGCGATGGTCCGCATTCTTGGTACCTGCGCGGCGCATGAAACGGTGACCGGCTATCACGTCACGCCAGTCGTCGCGGTGATCGACCCGGCCTTCCGCCCGCACCCAGATCCGGGCGAGGTGGCCGAGGTCTTCCGGGTGCCGCTGGCCCATCTTGCGACGTCCGAAGCCTACCGGATCGAGCAGCGTCATTGGCAGGGCGTCTGGCGGCGCTATTACACGGTGCCTTACGGGCCCTATTACATCTGGGGTGCGACCGCGCGTATGTTGCGGGCGCTGGCGGATGGGATGGCGGATGCGGATCACGGCGGACTGGATCAGGGATGAGGCCGCGCAGGCGGTGATGGCGGCCTTGGCCGCAGGCGGCGTTCATGCGCTGTTCGTAGGCGGCTGCGTGCGCAATGCGCTTCTGGGCGTGCCGGTGGCCGATATCGACATCGCCACCGAAGCGCGGCCCGAAACCGTGATCGCGCTGACCCAGGCCGCCGGCCTGCGCCCGGTTCCGACCGGCATCGACCACGGCACGATCACCGTCGTGTCCCACGGTCGGGGGTTCGAGGTGACGACCTTCCGCATGGATCTGGAAACCGATGGCCGGCGCGCCGTGGTGGCCTTCGCCGATGATGTGGCCGACGATGCCGCGCGGCGCGATTTCACCATGAATGCGCTTTACGCCGACGCCGAAGGCAGGGTCATCGACCCGCTGGGCGGCCTGCCGGACGTGATCGCGCGGCGGGTGCGCTTTGTCGGCGACCCCCATGCCCGGATCGCCGAAGATTACCTGCGCATCCTGCGCTTCTTCCGCTTCCACGCGCTTTATGGCGATCCCGAACAGGGGCTGGACCCCGAAGCCCTGGCCGCCTGCGCCGCGCATGTCGACGGGTTGGCGCGGCTGTCCCGCGAACGGATCGGGCACGAGATGCGCCGTCTGCTGAAGGCGCCCGATCCCGCGCCCTCGGTCGCGGCGATGGCGGCGGCGGGGGTGCTGGCCCATGTGGTGCCGGGCGCCGATCCGCGGGCGCTGGCGCCGTTGGTGCATCTGGAAGGCCAGATGCCGCCGCGCTGGCTGCGGCGTCTGGCGGCGCTGGGTGGCGATGCCAGCGACCTGCGCCTGTCGCGGGACGAGACGCGGGGGCTTGAGGCGCGTCAGGCGGCGCTTGCCTCGGGCGATGGACCGGCGGTCATGGCCTTCCGCCACGGCGCGCCGGCGGCCGAAGACGCGATCCTGATCCGCGCCGCCAGCCTTGGTGCCTTGCCCCCTGAAGGCTGGCAGGCCGAGGTCGCGCGCGGGGCAGGGGCTTCGTTCCCGATCCGCGCCGCCGATCTGCCGGGGCTTTCGGGCGCGACGCTGGGCGAGCGTCTGCGCGTTCTGCAAGAGGCGTGGATCGCGTCCGACCTGCGCGCCGACAAGGCCACGCTTCTGGCCTGAGCGCTATTCGGCGGCCTCTTCCTCGACCCCGATGAAGCCGCCCGACTGGCGGTTCCAGTAGCGCGCATAGAGCCCGCCCCGCGCCAGCAGTTCGGCGTGCGATCCATCCTCGACGATGCGGCCGTCTTCCAGAACCACGATCCGATCCATTTCGGCGATGGTGGACAGGCGGTGCGCGATGGCCAGCACCGTCTTGCCCGCCATGACCCGCACCAGCGCTTCCTGGATCGCGGCTTCGACCTCGCTGTCAAGCGCGCTGGTCGCTTCATCCAGCACCAGGATCGGCGCGTCCTTGAGGAAAGCGCGGGCCAGCGCGATCCGCTGCCGCTGCCCGCCCGACAGCTTCACGCCGCGTTCGCCCAGATAGGCGTCATAGCCCTTGCGGCCCATGTGGTCCTGAAGCGTCAGGATGAAATCATGCGCCTCGGCGGCCTTCGCGGCGGCGACGATCTGACCCTCGGTGGCATCGGGGCGACCGTAAAGGATGTTGTCGCGGGCCGAACGGTTGAACATCGCGGTTTCCTGCGTGACCATCGCGATATTCCGGCGCAGCGATTCCTGCGTCACGCCGCGCACATCGTGCCCGTCGATGCGGACGGCGCCGCGTTCGGTGTCGTAAAGCCGCAATAAAAGCGCCACCAGTGTCGATTTCCCGGCCCCCGAGGCGCCGACGATGCCGATCCTTTCGCCGGGCCGGACGGTCAGCAGGATGTCGTCGATCCCGCCCGCTTCGCGGCCATAGGCGAAGGTGACGTGGTCGAACTCGATCCGGCCCTTGACGCGATCCAGGCTGATCGCGTCGGGGGCGTCGGTCAGGGCGTGGGGCGGCGTCAGGGTCTTCATCCCGTCCTCGACCTCGCCCACCGATCCGTAAAGCGACATCAGCGCCATGCTGACCCAGCCGGTCATCTGCGCGATCCGCATGGCAATCGCGCCCGAGGCGGCGATTTCACCCGTGGACGCATGGCCTTCGGACCACAGAAGCACCGTGCCGCCCATCAGCAGGACCGGCAGGATCCCCGCAAGGAACATCAGCGAAAACCGGAACCAGGCCGAGGTGATGCCATATTCCGTCGCCCGGTCGCGAAAGCCCGCCATCGCGGTCAGCGCGACGCGGTCTTCGTATTCGGCATGGGCAAAGAGCTTCACCGTCTTGATGTTGGTGATCGTGTCGACGACCTGCCCGGTGACGTTCGCGCGGGCCGAGGCGCGGGCCGCCGACCGGCCCCGGACCGACGGCAGGAAAAGCCGGATCAGCAACAGATACCCCGCCAGCCAGACCGCCAGCGCCAGCGCGATCCAGGGGTCGATCCCGATGAGGAAGGCGACCGAACCGATCAGCGAGGCCATTGCGAAGGCCACGACGTTGACGGTTTCCGTCACCACATCTGTGACGGCCCGGGCGGTCTGCATCTGCTTTTGCGCGATGCGGCCTGCGAAGTCGTTGTCGAAGAAGGTGACGGAATGGCCCATCGTCCAGCGATGCAGCCGCGACAGCACCAGAGGCAGCAGGTTCGGCCCGAGGATGATGTTCACCGTGGCCGAGGACATCGCGAAGGTGATCGGCCGCACGGTCAGGTAGAAGGCGGCGAAACCCACGAAAAGCTTCCAGTGGTCCTGGAACACGGTCGCCGGCTGCGATGACAGCGCCGCGTCGATCACGTTGCCGATGATCAGCGCCGAGATCACATCAAGCACCCCCGCCGCCGAGGACCAGAAGGTTGCGTAGATCAGCGCGGGCCAGCTTCCCGACAGCGCCCAGAGGAAGAACCTGCCCAGCCGCCGGGGCGGGTCGCTTTCGGCGGGGCTGAAACTGTCGATGGCGGGGCCAAGCGTCATGCGACCGGACCCTTGGGGCAGGCGTTGCAGGCAAGGCGGGATCGAAGGGGCCGGATCATGGATGAACCTTTCGCGCGGGCCAGACTGTTCTACCCCTATGGCCCGGCGCTGGCCAGTGGGGCGGCCCGGGACCAGAACCCGCAAGTGGAGCTTCGGGGTCCGAAGGCTACGCAAGCTTCGGCGCGTGGTTGCCACTTTCGGGCGGCGGCGATAGCTTGGCGCGATCTGATCGGACGGGTTTTCGCGCATGACCATCACCATCGAACGGCTGGGCCATCTGGGCGATGGTCTGGCCGACCGCGGCGCGATCCGGGTGCCGCTGACCCTGCCCGGCGAGGTTGTCGAAGGCACGCCTGGCCCCGACGGCCGGGTGGCGGACGCGCGGATCGTCACGCCTTCGCCCGACCGGGTGCGCGCGCCTTGCCCGCATTACCGCGCCTGCGGCGGCTGCGCGCTGCAACATGCCTCGGACAGCTTCGTGGCTGCCTGGAAGATCGATGTGGTGCGCACCGCGCTGGCCGCGCAGGGGTTGGACGCGCCGTTTCGCGCGGCGCTGACCTCTCCGCCCCGGTCACGGCGCAGGGCGGTGCTGTCGGGGCGGCGAACGAAGACCGGAACGCTGGTCGGGCTGCATGCCAGGGCCTCGGATACGGTTGTCGAGATTCCGGGCTGCCTGCTGCTGGATCCTGCTTTGATGGCCGTGCCGCCCGCCCTGCACGAGGTCGTGGCGCTGGGCGGATCGCGGAAGGGCGAGCTTGCCCTGACCGTGACGTTGACCGAAGGCGGGGTCGATCTTGCGGTCGAAGGCGGCAAACCGATGGAGCCTGCGCTGTTCGGGGCCCTTGCGGCAACCGCCGAACGCGCCGATCTGGCGCGGCTGTCCTGGAGCGGCGAGGTGGTTGTCACCCGCCGCCCGCCCGTCCAGCGCTTTGGATCGGCGCGGGTTCTGCCGCCTGCGGGGGCCTTCCTGCAAGCCACGCGGCAGGGCGAAGCGGCCCTGCTGGCCGCAGTGGTCGAAGTCGTGGGCGCTGCGCGACGGATCGTCGATCTCTTCTCCGGCTCGGGCACCTTTTCGCTGCCGTTGGCGGCGCGGGCCGATGTCCATGCGGTGGAAGGCGAAGGCGCGATGACCGCGGCGCTGCTCGCGGGGGCGCGGCAGACGCCGGGCCTGCATCAGGTCACGGCCGAGACGCGCGATCTGTTCCGGCGCCCGCTGTTGCCCGATGAACTGGCGCGGTTCGACGCCGTGGTGATCGACCCGCCCCGCGCGGGATGCGAGGCGCAGGCGCGCGAAATCGCGGCATCTGGCGTGGCCGTCGTGGCGGCGGTGTCCTGCAATCCCGTGACCTTTGCCCGCGACGCGAAGATCCTGTGCGACGCGGGCTTCGGGCTTGACTGGGTGCAGGTGATCGACCAGTTCCGCTGGTCCCCCCATGTGGAACTGGTCGCGCGGTTGTCGCGGAACGCTTAGGCGCGCTTCCGCCGCCGCAGCGCCATCGCGCCCAGCGCCACCAGCCCCGAGGCCGCAAGCGGCAATCCGGCAGGCAGCGGCACCGGCGCCAGGGTCACATTGTCCAGTTCGAAATGCGAACAGGGGGCATCACACATCGCGGTCATGCCGGCGGGTGGATTGTTCAGCAGGGCAATGGGATAGACGATGCTGATCGTCATTGAGGTCAGGTTCCTGAACGTCGATCCCAGGGTAACGTTTCGCGGGGTGTTACCCGCGCCCATATCGAACAGCAGGCTGGAAACGAGGCTTGCCCCGCTGAAACCTTCGACCCGGACGTTGGGAAATGTCGGGCTGGTACAGCCGCCGCTTTCGTCATCGCAGAGCGCCAGATAAAACCCTAGCGGAAGCAGGTCGAAGCTGAGGGCGCTGAAGGCCTTGGCCATCGAAAAGGTGACGGTCGAGGGCGCGGAAGTTCCCCCATCGTCGATGTGCAGGGTGCCCGAGCTGTACATCCCCATGTCGCCATCCGCGGTCGCGGTGATGCCATTTTCAAGATAGCTGGTGGCGAACGGATCGGTCAGGTTGTCGAAGGTCATGGTGGCCGCTTGTGCTGACAAGCTTGGCGCAGCGACCGAAGCCGCAAGTGCAAGAATGGAAAGTGCAGACCTCATGAACTCAACCTCCACTTGCAGATGGGGGTCAGAGTTCCTGTCATGCGGTGCGATGTCAAACCAAAACTCACCCGTTCGTCACCATCGCGGGCCGGGCCTTTTGGGTTACGCGACGACGAATTCGGCCGCCGAATATCCCTGCAGATAAAGCAGCGCCGTCAGGTCGCCGTGGTTGATGCGGATGTCGCATTGCGCGGCGACCGCGGGCTTGGCGTGCAGCGCCACGCCCGCGCCCGCGCGCCCGAGCATCCCCAGATCATTGGCGCCGTCGCCCACCGCCATCACATCGGCGGGCGCGATGCCGCGTAGGGCGCTGATTTCATCGAGCGCGGCGATCTTGGCTTCGCGGCCGAGGATCGGGCGGGCGACGTCGCCCGTCAGGCGGCCGTCTTCCTCCAACAGGATATTGGCGCGGTTTTCGTCAAAGCCCAGATGCGCGGCGACCGGGCGTGAGAAGGCGGTGAAGCCGCCGGACACCAGCACCGCGTAGCCGCCCGCCGCCTGCATCGTGGCGATCAGGGTTTTACCCCCGGGGGTATAGGTGATGCGTTCGGCCAGCACTTCGGCGATGACGGAAACCGGCAGGCCCTTCATCAGGCCCACACGTTCCAGCAGCGCCTCTTCGAAGTTCAACTCGCCATTCATGGCGCGGGCGGTGATCGCGGCGATGCGCGGGCCGAAACCCGCCTTGTCGCCCAGTTCGTCGATGCATTCCTGGCCGATCATCGTCGAATCCATGTCGGCCAGAAGCATCTTCTTGCGCCGTCCCTCTGCGGGCTGGATCACCAGGTCATGGCCAAGGCCTTGCAGGCTTTCCCAGGCGGACCAGCGGCTGTCGGGGATGGCGGGCAGGTCGAATTCGGCCGCGATCGCGGGGTTGAGCCAGCGCAGCGCGCCGCCGCCCCAGGCGTTGCGCAGGGTTTCGACCGTTTCGCGCGACAGGTCGGCGCGGGCGGGGTTGGCAAGCAGGCTGGCGGTGAACATGCGGGGACTCCGATTCGGGCTTCTGGCGGGTTTAGGGGGAAGTCCCTGCGGGCGCCAGAGGGGGCCGATGTCGCATTTGCTGTCCGATCCGCCGTATTGGAGCGATTTTTTCCTTGTGCGCCCGGGCCCTCGCCGATATGTCTGGCGGCGGGACACCCCTCCCCAACGAGGGGCGTGTATATGGAAGGATACCATGAAGGATCTCACGACCCCGGCCACGCGGCCGGTCAATCCGCGTTTTTCCTCTGGCCCCTGCGCCAAGATCCCCGGATATTCGCTGGACATGCTGGCCGACGCCCCCCTTGGGCGGTCGCACCGCGCCGCTGTCGGCAAGGCCAAGCTGAAAGAGGCGATCGACCGCACCCGCGCGGTTCTGGGCATCCCCGACGATTACCGCATCGGCATCGTTCCGGCGTCGGACACCGGCGCTGTGGAAATGGCGCTGTGGTCGCTTCTGGGCGCGCGCGGCGTCGAGATGCTGGCTTGGGAAAGCTTCGGCGAAGGCTGGGTCGCGGATGTGGTCAAGCAGTTGAAGCTAGACGCGACGGTGCGCAAGGCGCCTTATGGCGAGATCGTGGATTTCGCGGAAGTTGATTTCAACAAGGACGTGGTCTTCACCTGGAACGGCACCACCTCGGGTGTGCGGCTGCCGAATGGCGATGCGATCCCGGCGGACCGGCAGGGGCTGACGATCTGCGACGCCACCAGCGCGGCCTTTGCGATGGACCTGCCTTGGGACAAGCTCGATGTGGTGACCTTCTCCTGGCAGAAGGTGCTGGGCAGCGAGGGCGGCCACGGCGTTCTGGTGCTTGGCCCGCGCGCGGTCGAACGGCTGGAAAGCTACGCCCCCGCCTGGCCCTTGCCGAAGATCTTCCGTATGACCAAGGGCGGCAAGCTGATCGAAGGCATCTTCGAAGGCGAGACGATCAACACGCCGTCGATGCTGTGCGTGGAAGATTACCTCGTGTCGCTGAAATGGGCCGAGAGGATCGGCGGACTGCCGGCGCTGATCGCGCGCTGCGACGCCAACGCGGCGGTGATCGACGAATTCGTGGCGGCGCGTGACTGGATCGCCAATCTGGCGGTGAGCCCGGCCACGGCCTCGACCACCTCGGTCTGCCTGCGTTTCCAGGATGCCCGGATCAAGGACGCCGCCGCCTTTGCAAAGGCTGTCGCCAAGCGGCTGGAGAAGGAAGGCGTGGCGCTGGATGCGGGCGCCTATCGCGACGCCCCGGCGGGCTTGCGGATCTGGTGCGGGGCCACGGTGGAAACCAGCGACGTGCAGCATCTGATGCCGTGGATCGACTGGGCCTTCCACGCCGAGATCGCCGCGCAAGGCTGATCCTGACCTTGGGAGCCGGGGCTCTGCGCCCCGGACCCCGGAGTATTTTCGCAAAGAAGAAATCCGGCCGAGGTGGGACTGCGCGTCCCCCCGTGCCTGCAAGAGGATGGCAAAGATGCCCAAGGTTCTTGTTTCCGACCAGCTTTCCGAAACCGCCGTGCAGATCTTCCGCGACCGCGGGGTCGAGGTGGACTACCTGCCCGAAGTGGGCAAGGACAAGGAGAAGCTGGCCGAGATCATCGGCAACTACGACGGCCTGGCGATCCGCTCGGCCACCAAGGTCACCGACAAGCTGCTGGAAAAGGCCACGCGGCTGAAGGTGATCGGCCGCGCCGGGATCGGGGTCGACAACGTCGACATTCCGGCCGCGTCGAAGCGCGGCGTGATCGTGATGAACACGCCCTTCGGCAACAGCGTCACCACGGCGGAACATGCCATCGCGATGATGTTTGCCGTGGCGCGGCAGCTGCCGGAAGCCTCGGCCTCGACCCATGCCGGGAAGTGGGAGAAGAACCGCTTCATGGGGGTCGAGCTGTTCAACAAGACGCTGGGTGTGATCGGCGCCGGCAATATCGGCGGCATCGTCTGCAACCGGGCGCTGGGGCTGCACATGAAGGTCATCGCCTTTGATCCCTTCCTGTCGGAGGACCGCGCCAAGCAGATGGGTGTCCACAAGGTCGAGCTTGAGGAACTTCTGCAGAAGGCCGATTTCATCACGCTGCATGTGCCGCTGACCGACAAGACCCGCAATATCCTGAGCCGCGAGAACCTGGCGAAGACCAAGCCGGGCGTGCGGGTCATCAACTGCGCCCGGGGCGGCCTGATCGACGAAGAGGCGCTGGTCGATGCGCTGAAGTCGGGACATGTCGCCGGTGCGGCGCTGGATGTCTTCGCGGTCGAACCGGCAACGGAGAGCCCGCTGTTCGGGATGCCGAATGTGGTCTGCACGCCGCATCTGGGCGCCTCGACCACCGAAGCGCAGGAAAACGTGGCGCTGCAGGTGGCCGAGCAGATCTCGGCCTATCTCAATGCCGGCGAAATCAGCAATGCGCTGAACTTCCCATCGATCTCGGCCGAAGAGGCACCGCGCCTGACCCCGTTCATCAAGCTGGCCGAAATGCTCGGCTCGTTTGCCGGTCAGATGACCGAAACGGCGATCAAAGGCATCAAGATCGAGTTCGAAGGCGACGTCGCCAGCATGAATACCCGCCCCATGGTGGCCTCGGCAGTCTATGGCGTGATGCGGCCGATGATGCCCGATGTGAACATGGTTTCGGCGCCGCAGATTGCCAAGGATCGGGGCATTGGCGTGGAAGTGGTGACGCGCGAGCAGCAGGGCGCCTATGAAAACTACATCCGCCTGACGGTTGTCACCGAGCGTCAGGAACGCGCGGTGGCGGGGACGGTGTTTGCCAGCGGCAAGCCGCGGATCATCCAGGTCAAGAACATCAATATGGAGGCCGAACTGACGCCATCCATGCTGTATGTGACCAATGAGGACAAGCCCGGCCATATTGGCCGGCTGGGCACGTTGCTGGGTACGCTTGGCATCAATATCGCCAACTTCAATCTGGGCCGCGCCGAACAGGGTGCGGACGCGATCGCGCTGGTGTCGATTGACGGGCAGCTGACCGAGGCGCAACTCGCCGAGATTGCTTCGCTCGAAGGGGTCAAGCAGGCCAAGGCGCTGCGCTTCTAGGCTTTGACCGTTCTTGAACAATGCAAGGGTCGGCGCTCCGGCGCCGGCCTTTTTTGTTGCCGGCCCCGCGGGCCAACTTGTCCTTCTTGTCCCCGTCGCGAAAACCGCGCGCATACTTGCTCCCGTTCCCGCCATCACGCGTCCCCGACGCAGGGCCGGGCGGGAAGGCTGGAGACGGGGGCGCCCGTTTGGCCGGGCAGACAGTCGGCAACCGGGCTTGCAACACTAGTCCCGCTTGAACCGGACCCGGTGAGGAAACTCCAGATCCGTGATGGGCGGCCCTTGGCTCCCTGAGTAGTAAACTGGATCGAGCCAAAGGCCGCCCATTACCGTCGCCGCGAAAACTGCAGTCAGGCGGCGCTTTGGCCTGTCTGTGCCCTTGCGCTGCGGTCGTGCGGCGTGATCACCCCATCCCCCTGCGACCGCGCACCGCCTTGCCTCCTGGGCGCTGGCGGGCTCATATGCCCCAACACCGGAGTCCCGCTATGACCACGACTATCAACGAAGCCGAAATCGCCAAGTTCACCGCGATGGCCGAGGAGTGGTGGGACCCCAAGGGAAAGTTCAAGCCACTGCACAAATTCAACCCCGTGCGCATGAGCTATATCCGCGAGCATCTGCTGGCCCATTTCGGCCTCGATGGCACCGCCATGCGACCCTTCGAGGGATTGAGCATTCTCGACGTCGGCTGTGGCGGCGGCCTGCTCTGCGAACCGCTGGCCCGGCTGGGTGCGACCGTCACCGGCATTGATGCTGCCGAGCGCAATATTGCCATTGCGACACTGCACGCCAAAACATCGGGGCTGGATATCGACTACCAGGCCACCACCAGCGAAGCGCTCGCCGCGCAGGGCAAGACATTCGACATGGTGCTCAACATGGAAGTGGTCGAGCATGTCGATAATGTACCGCTCTACATGAAGAGCTGCGCCGACCTGGTGAAGCCAGGCGGCCTGATGCTG
>DJWG01000053.1:45231-45976 GCA_002440945.1 Rhodobacteraceae bacterium UBA6236
TGAATGGCGCCAGTCCCGCGATATGGCGATCAACTACATGGTGATGGCGGAAAGGCCGGCAGCCTGAGACGGCACGAGAAAATCAGGCATCCCGTTCCGCTTCAATGTCAGCGGCCAGCTCAAAGCTCTCCGCATCAGAGAGCCCGACGCCGCTGACGTCACCGAGCGGTTCATTGTCGGTTTTAAGTGCGCGCAGTTCGCCCCAGCCCGATTGCCACTTCACGCCGTCCTGCAGCATGACGACCACTTCGGAAAATCCGTGCAAGGCCCGTGCTCCCTCGGCGGCGTCAAGCGCCGCAGCCACGTCGATAAAGTCGGTCTTGTCGGCGTCGACGTCTGCGACGGCCTCCCACCAGACGGCAGCCTTGTGGCCTGCTGCGCCATCGCTATCAATACCCACCGTGACCGATTGCGGTGTCGCAGCACCAACGGGCACCTGGCGAAAACTCCTATTGGCGTCCTTCATCATTGCACTCCGTGTCTGTTTGCATCTGCAACGCATGGGGCGCGACTTCGATGCAGCCCAAGCCAATCCGAGCGGCCTGGTGAGAGCAGTCTGGCATTCCCGATCACTGGCCGATAGTCGTCATTACCGCCATTTCCTGTACCGTACGGTACGGTACGGTTTTTCATTGATCCAGCTTTGGAATGGGTTTAAACAGTACCAACCGCGCTAACCCACAGAGCGCACTGACTTTCGAGGATGCCGCCATGCCTGTTTATCGTTCCCGCACCACCACCCATG
>DJWG01000048.1 GCA_002440945.1 Rhodobacteraceae bacterium UBA6236
AGACGTTTTGTGCAACAGAGCCATTCTGCCCCGGCGCATCGGGATCGCCCGACTGCGGCGTGGTTCCGGTCGGCTCGTCTGTCTGTTCGCCCGATTGCGGACCGTAATGCAGATCAAGCACCGATGTGCCGCCGCGTTCGCCGTTTTCGTCCAGCGGCACGGTCCCGAAGGTCTGGCGCATGACGGCAGCGAAGGCGTTGAACTTCGGTTGATCGGTGTTGGCGGTCATCAGCATGATGACGAAAAACGCCATGAGCAGCGTGACCATGTCGGCGAAGGTGACGATCCAGGGCGGCGGGCAATGGCCCCCGCCGCCGCCGTGGTCATCATGACCGCCCCCGCCCCCGTGATGGGCCATGGGATCGTGCGCGTGGCTTTCGGCCTGTGCCTTCTTCGCGGTCGGGCGCGCCATGGCTGATCCCTTCAGGCTGCGGCGAGGATCTGTTCGCGCTGCGACACCGGCAGCCGCGCCGCCAGCTTGTAGATGATCGAACGCGGCGCCTCTGAGCGGGCGATGGCGCGCAGCCCATCGATGGCCGCTTCGCAATAGGCCACTTCGCGGGTGGTGTTGTTCTTCAGCTTGGCGGCCATGGGGCCGAAGAAGACGTTGGCGACGATGGCGCCATACATGGTGCCCACCAGCGCCGTCGCCATGCCTTTGCCGACAAGCGCCGGATCGGACATGTTACCCATCATCTCGATCAGGCCGATCAGAGTACCGATCATCCCATAGGCCGGCCCCAGTTCGACCCAGGCCTTGACGACCTCTTGCCGCGCCAGGTGGCGGGCTTTCATCGCGGTCAGATCCTGGAACAGCTGTTCGGTCATCTTGTGTTCGTCGGACCCGTCGATCAGCATCTGAAGCCCGCTTTGCATCAGCTTGTGCGGAAGGTCCCGGCCTTCAAGCGCCATCAGGCCGTCCTTGCGGACCACGCCCGCCAGTTCAGACATCAGAAGCGCCAGCTTTCCGATATCGTAGTCGTGCTGCTTGAAGGCGGTCATCATCGCCTTGAAGGACCCAAGGAAAACCGGCATTGGCGCGGTGTAGAGCACGGCGAAGAAGCCGCCGAAGACCACGATGATCAAACCGTGCGTCGAAATGAACGGCTCGATATGGCCGCCGGCAAGCATCGTGCCGACCACAGCCAAGATGCCGCCGAAGAAACCGATCGTTGTTGCGAGATCCATGGGAAACTCCATTGCCCGCAGCCAGCCTGCAACTTGCGTGCCGCACGGCGAGATGGAGTGAAGATGACCACCCGGCCTTCAAAAAGGCCGGATCACCCTGCACGAATTTGAACTGAGAATGCCAAGAAGGATGGTGCCGGTGAAGGGACTCGAACCCCCGACCCCATCATTACGAATGACGTGCTCTACCAGCTGAGCTACACCGGCATCCTTCTGTGGTGGCGGGTCATTAGCATCAACGGATCGGGCTGTGTAGCCCCAATTTCAGCAAAAGCGGTCGTCAGTCCTTCGCGTCTTTCGGGGGCTCGGCATAGTCGACGGCGAAGGGTCTGGCGCGGACGTCGCCCTGGCGCTCCTCGATCACGGACGAGACATCGACGGGTTCAGGTTCCACCACCGGTGCCTGCGAGGGCGGCAGGGGTTCAATGATTTCGGCTTCGGGCGCGGGCTCGGACGCGGGTTTGGGCTTGCCGACGATCAGGGGCAGCATTTCGGCGCCATGGGGCATGGGGACCGCGCCCTGGGGCGGTTCGCGCCAGCTGAGCGTATCGAAGCCGTTGCAGTGCGGACAGACCGGGGCCCATTCGGGCGTGACCTGGTGGCAGTTGTCGCAGACCCATTGCGGGCCGCGGCTGGCGGTCAGCGCCCGGGTCAGCCAGCCGCGCACCACGGCGTCGTCCTTGCCTTCGCCGCGTTCGATGGCGGCCATGATCGTCAGCGCGCGGGCGGTCGGGTCGGTTGCGGTCAGATCGCCCAGTGCCCGGCGGGCGCCCGGGAAATCTTCGGCGGCGATGTGCAGTTCGGCGTTAAGCATCCGTGTTTCAGGATGATCGGGGCGGTGCTTCAGAAGCGGCGCGAACCGCTTCAGCCGGTCCTGCGGGGTTTCGCCCGGGTCGATCTCGGCAAAGGCGGTGGCCAGATCGGGATGCGGCTGGGCGTCCCAGGCCTTGATCAGGACGCGGGTCGCGTATTTCGGACGACCGTCGGCAATATAGGCGCGGGCCGCCATTGCCGCGGCGGGGATCAGGTCGGGCGAGGCCTTGTTGGCGGCAATCGCGGCTTCGCGGGTTTCGATCGAGGCATCCTTGTCGATCAACACGCGGGCTTCCTGCAGCGCCATCACGGCATCGCGGCGGCGGTGCACGTCTTTGGGAAGCAGCCCTTGCCGGGCCTTGGCGCCCAGCACGTTCCGCGCCCCCTTCCAGTCGCCCTTCCGGGACTGGAGCGCCAGAAGCGCGTCCTGCACCTCGGCGTTGCGGGGTTTCAGGGCGAAGGCCTTTTCCGCCAGTTTCAGGGCGGTTTCGCTGTCGCCTTCGGCGATCTTCTGGTTCATCAGCCCGCGCACGCCGATGAAGCGCGATTGCGGATGCGTCAGCAGACGCTTGTAGGCTTCCGAAGCACGATACCGGTCACCCGCGGCCTCGGCCGCCTGCGCCACGAGGATGGTGGTGAGTTCGGGCGAATCCAGATACCGCTCGGCCTTGCCGGCCTGGGCCAGTGCTGCCTTGGGCTCGCCCGCCGCCAGCGCCATCATGCCTTCGGACAGGGCGCGGTAGCCCTTCCTTTCGCGGTTCCGGTCGAAATAGCGACGCAGTGCGCTGTCGTCGCCATTCAGGAAGCGCATGAAGGCCACGACAAGGCCCGAAACCGTCAGGACCGCCCAAAGCGCCACGAAGACAACCAGAAGACCCAGAAGCGCCTGCAACGGACCAAGGGTATATTCCATGCCCGACAGCGTCAGCCGGACCTGGCCGCCGCTGCTGGACAGAAGCGCCGCACCGAAGGTGACGGCGGCGATGACGGTGACGAAGATCGCTATCTTGAGGAAATTCCAGATCATCACGACCCTCAGTTCATCTTTGCCGAAAGCACGGCGGCGGCTTCAAGCGCGGTCAGGCGTTTTTCGGCAAGCTTGATCCAGTCGGTCATCGGCCCCTGCACCTCGACCGGAAGGGCGCGCAGTTCGGACAGGGTGGCGGCAAGATCGCCCTGGTTCAGCGCCGCTTCGGCCCGCGACAGGATCGCGTCGGGGTCGTTGCCTTCGCGGGGCGTCAGGGATCGCGCGCCGGTCTGGCCGCGCAGGAACGCCCCCAGCCGGTCTAGCGCGCCGGCGTCGGGCGGCGGTTGCACGGTGACCGAAAGCGCCTCGCGCGCGGCTTCGGGGAAGCTTGTGCGCAACTCGTCCAGCGTGGGGATGCCCTGCGCGTCCTGTTGCAGTTCTGCCGGAACCTCGATGCCGGCGGCGGTCAGATCTTCAAGCGCCGCGGTGAAGGGCGCGCCGCTTTCCAGCGCGGCCTGCATCAGCCGCAGGGCCGAATCTGCCTTGGCCTGCCGCGCGATCCCCTCGGCTTCGGTCTTGAGCTTCGCGGCCTCGTCCGTGGCGGCCTTGATCTTGGCCTCTGCCTCGGCAGCGGCGGCGGTGATGCGGTCGGCCTCGGCCCCGCCGCTTCCAGCCTGCTGCGTGACTTGCGACCGCAGCGCCTCAAGTTCGCGGCTGAGCGCGTCGATGGCGGTGGAAGAGGCCGCGCCCCCGGCGACGGGGCGCTTTTCAAGGGCGGTCAGCCGCGCCTCAAGGTCGGTCAGGCGGGTTTCCAACGGGCCAATATCCGTGGTGGCGGCGGGGCGGGCCGCGACTTCATCCCGCAGCCGGGTCAGTTCGGCGTCCAGCGCCGCCTTGTCGACCGGGGCCGGGGCCTGCTGCAGACGGGCGATATCCTCGGCCATCGTCTCGATCCGGGCGGTCTGCGCATCCCGTGCGGTCGTGTCGGTCAGCGGGAAGGGAAGCCATTCCTGCGGCACCTTCGGCAGGACATAGATCGCCGCCGCAAAACCCAGCGCGGCGGCGCAGACACCGCCAAGGAACATGGCAAAGAAACCACCGCCACGGCGCGGGGCGGGCTTCGGCGCGATCGGGGCCGCCGTCTCTGGCTTTGCCTGCCGCTGTGCCTTCGCCGGGTCTTCCGAATCGATCCGGTTCACGATGCTGTCAAGCTTGCTGGCCGGGGCTGCGGTTTCCTCCTCGGGCGTGGTGGGCGGAATGGCTTCCGGTTCGTCAGAGGTATTCGCCACGATCGTCTCCCCGATAGACCGGCACCCGCCGGACCCTTCAAATGTAGCCGTGCCGTCCCCTGCCCTTCAAGCGCCTCCGGGTGGAGGAGTTTGCTCTGCGGCAATCAGCCTCTGCAAGGCGTCAAGCATCTTGGCAGCGTTCGGTTCCCTTGCGACCTCAAGCCGCGCGGGGCAGAGGCGGGCCGCACCATCGGCGACGGCCTGGCTGATCGCGGCGACCAAGAGCGGCGCGCGGGGCAACGGGGTCATCCCCGCCATCAGACGGGCGGCGCGGGGCGAAAACAGCGGCAAAAGCACCTGATCCGGGCCTTGCAGCAGGCTCATCGCCTCGGGGGTGAGCGGCAGGGCAATCTGGTCGTAGACCGTCACGCCTTCGGCCTGCAGGCCGGCGCGGGTCAGCACTTCGGCCACATCGACAGCCATGTGGCGGCCATGGACATGCAGCATCGCCCCCGCCGGGGGATCGGCAAGAATCTGCTGGATCATCCGTGCCCCGTCGCCCGGGCCCACGACAACCTGCATCCCGGCGGCACGGGCAGCCTCGGCCGTGCGGCCGCCAACGCACCAGGCGCGAAGGTCGCGCCGGTCGGACAACCGCAGGAAACCCGCGACCCCGGTTTCAGAGGTGAAGATCAACGTCCTCACCCCATCGAGCGGCAATGGAGGGGCCAGGAAATCCAGCCGGGACAGCGGCGACACGAGGATGGGCCAGTCCGCGCCGAACCGCGCGTTGAAATCCCGGGCGAATCGCAGGGATTGCGCCGTTGGCCGCGTCAGCAGCAGCGGGGGCCGAAGGGAAGGATCTCGCGCCATCTGTGCCCGACTGTCTTTGCATTGTATGACGTTGCCTGCGGTGTTACCTGCCAGATCACGGCTTCGCAACCGGAGTGTCCATGTCCGCGCCCCTGACCCTGCTTGGCATCGAAAGCAGCTGCGACGATACGGCGGCGGCTGTCGTGCGGCTGTCGGGGCATCGGGGGGAAATCCTTTCCTCGGTCGTGCTGGGCCAGACGGCGCTTCACGCGGCCTTCGGCGGCGTGGTGCCGGAAATCGCCGCGCGTGCCCATGCCGAACGGATTGATCTGTGCGTGGAACAGGCGCTGTCCGAGGCGGGCGTTCGGCTGCCGGACCTCTCTGGCATCGCGGTGACGGCGGGGCCGGGGCTGATCGGCGGCGTGTTGTCGGGGGTGATGTGCGCCAAGGGGCTGGCGGCGGTCACCGGCCTGCCGCTCATCGGCGTGAACCACCTTGCGGGCCATGCGCTGACGCCACGGCTGACGGATGGGCTGCCGTTTCCCTATCTGATGCTTCTGGTTTCGGGCGGGCATTGCCAGTTTCTGATCGCCGAAGATGCGGTCACCTTCACGCGGCTGGGCGGCACCATCGACGATGCGCCGGGCGAGGCCTTCGACAAGACGGCGAAGCTTCTGGGCCTGCCGCAGCCCGGTGGGCCATCGGTCGAGGCCGAGGCGAAGAAGGGCGACCCACGCCGGTTTGCCTTCCCGCGCCCGCTTCTGGATCGCGAGGGCTGCGACATGTCGTTTTCGGGGCTGAAGACCGCCCTTTTGCGCGCCCGCGATCAGGTGGTGGCCGAACGCAGCGGCCTGGCGTTGCAGGACCGCGCCGATCTTTGCGCAGGGTTCCAGGCGGCGGTGCGCGATGTTCTGGTGGCGAAATCGCGCCGCGCCATCGCCCGCTATATGGAGATGTCTCCGGCCGCGCCCGCCTTTGCCGTCGCTGGCGGTGTGGCCGCGAACGGCGCGATCAGGGCCGGGTTGGAGGCGCTTTGCGCACAGTCCGGCGTACGCTTCCTGGCCCCGCCGCTGGCGCTTTGCACCGATAATGCCGCGATGATCGCCTGGGCGGGGATCGAGCGGCTTGAGCGCGGTCTTGTCGATGGAATGGACCTGTCCGCCCGCCCGCGCTGGCCGCTGGACGACCGCGCGGCCCCCTTGCTGGGCGCCGGGAAGAAGGGGGCCAAGGCATGACCGTCGCGGTTCTGGGTGCCGGGGCCTTCGGGACGGCGCTGGCGGTGGCGCTCACGCTTGGCGGGCGCAAGGTCATGCTTTGGGCCCGCGATGCGGATCATGTTGCCGAAATGCAGAGCAGCCGCCGCAATGACCGCCGTCTGCCGGGCGTGGATCTGCCCCCGGGGCTGGAAGTGACCGCGGACCTTGGCGAGGTGACGGCGCCGACGCTGCTGTTGGCGGTGCCGATGCAGCAGACGGGCGGGTTTGTCGCCGCGCATCGTGCCGTTCTCCAGGACCGCGATCTGGTGGCCTGCGCCAAGGGAATGGACCTGAAGACCCTGCAAGGACCGGTGGCAGAGTTGACCGCCGCCCAACTGGGGGGCAGCGTCGCGATTCTGACGGGGCCGAGCTTTGCCGCCGATATCGCCCGGGGCCTGCCCACCGCCCTGACGCTGGCCTGCGCCGATGACAAGGCCGCCGAACGGTTGCAGGATCTGTTGTCCACCACGACGCTCAGGCTTTACCGCAGCGACGATACGCTGGGGGCCGAACTGGGCGGGGCGCTGAAGAACGTCATTGCCATCGCCGCTGGGATCGTGATCGGCGCGGATCTGGGCCATTCGGCCCGGGCGGCGCTGATGACACGGGGTTTTGCCGAAATGGTCAGGCTGGCCTCGGCGCTGGGGGCGCGGGCCGATACGCTGATGGGGCTGTCGGGCTTTGGCGATCTGGTGCTGACCTGCACTTCGGACCAATCGCGCAATTTCCGCTATGGCAAGGCGCTGGGATCAGGGGCGCCTTGGGATGCCAACGTCACCGTCGAAGGCGCCGCCACCGCACAGGCCGTGGCGCGGCTCGCAGCCGCGAAAGGCATCGACATGCCGATCTGCACCATGGTCGCCGCGCTGATCGAACGAAAGATTGCCGTTGAAGATGCCGTTTCCGCGCTGATGGCGCGCCCATTGAAGAAGGAAATCCCCTGATGCTCTATGCCGTTATCTGCCGTGACAAGCCCGGCCACCTGCAAACCCGGCTCGATACCCGCGCGGCCCATCTGGCCTATATCGAAAAGA
>DJWG01000116.1 GCA_002440945.1 Rhodobacteraceae bacterium UBA6236
GACCACATCGTCGAACTGGTCGAGGAACGCGCCGCCCAGATCGAGGCTGCGAAGGCCCAGGCGGAACCCGAAGCGCAACTGCTGTCGGTCTGAGTTTCTTCTTTGTCAAAATACTCCCGCCGGAGGCTCNNTCCCGCACGATCCGTCGGAGCCTCCGGCGGGAGTATTTGAGCAAACGAGAAACCCGCGATCCTTCAGGATCAGCCGCGCGTGTCCTTCACGATCGCATCAAGCTGGGCCGCGGGAACGTAGCCGCGCACCATCTGCTTGCCGATGACGAAGGCCGGCGTGCCGCTGATCTGCATCCGGCTGGCCAGATCATGGTTGGCCTCGATGATCTTCATCACCTCGGGGTCGTCCATACCGGCAAGGATCGGCTTCGGGTCAATGCCGAGCTTCGTCGCGAAAGCGCCCAGCGTATCGGGCGTGATGTCGCCGCGGAAGCTTTCGTAAAAGCCCGCGCTGATCTTGGCATAGGCCTCGGGACCTGCGGTGCGGAGCGCGGAGATGGCGAATTTCGAGGCGATCATCGACTGCTCGCCCAGGATCGGGAATTCCTTCACCACATAGCGGATGTTCTTGTCCGACCCGATCAGCGCCGCCACCTCGGCATGGGCCTTGCGGCAGTATCCGCAGCGGTAGTCAAGGAATTCGACCACGGTCACATCGCCCTTGGGGTTGCCGCCCACAAAGCTTGCGGAGTCGGAAAAAAGCTCGGCCTCATTGGCGGCGATCAGGCCGGCGTCGCCTTGGGCCTGTTCGGCGGCCTGTTTCTTGTCGAGTTCCTGCGATACCTCGATCAGCACTTCCGGATGGGCCAGCAGATAGGCGCGCACCTCGGTCCCGAAGGCGGCGCGTTCGGCATCCGTCATTGCGGTAACGTCTAAAGCGGCGGCCGGGGACGCGGCAAGGGTGGCAAGAGCGAAAAACGCGGCTTTCATTGGCAAATCCTTTGACTTTGACGGGCCATACCATCGCAGATGCGCCGGCAGAGGCAAGCCTTCGCTTGGCTGTCCAAACCACTCGTGATCGGCACCGGCTTGACCTTGTGCCGCTTCAAAGGACAAATCGCGCCAGAATGGCAGCGCGGGAAAGGAACGGCGAATGCGGAATTCCAGGCGGGGCGAGGTCGATGCCTTCATCGTGATGGACGTGATGGAAGCCGCCCGCGCCGCCGAGGCGGCGGGCAGGTCGATCATCCACATGGAGATCGGCCAGCCCTCGACCCCGGCGCCGGCAGCGGCGCGGGCGGCGCTGGCGGCGGCGATGGAGAGCGATGCGCTTGGCTATACCGTATCCCTGGGCCTGCCGGCACTTCGGTCCGGGATCGCGCGGCTTTACCGCGACTGGTATGGTCTGGATCTGGATCCGGCGCGGGTCATCGTCACAGCCGGGTCGTCGGCGGCCTTTCTTCTGGCCTTCACCGCCCTTTTCGACGCCGGTGAGCGCGTGGCGATGGGCGAGCCCGGCTACCCCTCTTACCGGCAGATCCTGAAGGCGATGTCGCTGACGCCGGTCGGCATCCCCTCGGCGGCGGCGGATCGCTACCAGCCGCGGGCCGATGCCATTCCCGCCGATGTGCAGGGGCTGATCGTCGCCTCGCCCGGCAACCCTTCGGGCACCATGCTGGACCGCGACGCCCTGGCGTCGCTGATCGAGGCGGCGGCGGCCCGGGGCATCGCCTTCATCTCGGACGAGATCTACCACGGCCTTCATTACGGCGACCGGGCCGTGAGCGCGCTTGAGATCAGCGATGATGTCTATGTCATCAACTCGTTTTCGAAATACTTCTCGATGACCGGCTGGCGGGTCGGCTGGATGGTCGTGCCCGAGGGTCATGTGCGGCTGATTGAGCGGCTGGCGCAGAACATGTTCATCTGCCCGCCGCACGCCAGCCAGGTGGCGGCGCTCGCGGCGCTCGATTGCATCCCGGAACTGGAGGCGAACCGCGCCGTCTATGCCGAGAACCGCCGCCTGATGCTGGAGGGCCTGCCCAAGGCCGGTTTCACCCGCATCGCGCCGCCCGACGGGGCCTTCTACGTCTATGCCGATGTTTCGGAACTGACCGACGACAGCCTCGCCTTCGCGGCCGAAATCCTCGAAAAGGCCGGCGTCGCCGTGACGCCCGGCCTTGATTTCGACCCCCACCGCGGGGCGCGGACGCTCCGGTTTTCCTACGCCCGCTCGACCGCCGACATCGCCGAAGGGTTGCGGCGGTTGGAGGCGTTCATGGCAACTAGGAACGCCTGAGGCAGGATGGAATGGGGAAGAAGGCGATAAGAGGCGTTCTTGGTGTGCTGGCCCTGGCCCTCGGGGCCGCGATCTGGGGGCCTGCCCGTGCCGACGACCTCGCCGCGTTGGCGCGGGTCGATCCGACCGCTTCGCGCATTACGGACCGCGACGGCGCTCCGGCGGGGGGGATCGGCCTCAGGCTTGCGCTGTCGCAGGCGGTGCCTTACCGGGTCTCGCTTCTGGACGGGCCGCCGCGGCTGGTCGTCGACTTCCGCGAGGTGGATTTCACCGGGCTGGAACCTGCCGATATCCTTGCCTCGGACCGGGTGACGGACCTCCATTGGGGGACGATCCGGCCGGGCTGGTCGCGGCTGGTGATGGCGCTCGATGGCCCCTATACCGTCCATCTGGCCGAGGAAAAGGCCGATCCCGCGACGGGGGGCGCCAGGCTGCGCGTCGATCTGGGGGCGGCCACCCACGCCGCCTTCCAGGCCGCGCTGGGGGTGGAAGAGACGCCTGACTACCGCCTGCCGAAGCCTGCCGTGGTCGATCAGCCAAAGCGCCGCCAGACCGGCGATGCGCCGCTGGTCGTGGTGCTGGACCCAGGCCACGGGGGCATCGACCCCGGCGCGGAAGCTCCGGGTACGCGCGAGGCGGTGATTGCCCTGGGCTTTGCCCATGAACTCTCCGATCTCTTGCGCCGCGCCGGAATGACCGTGATCCAGACGCGCGAGGCCGACGTCTTCGTGCCGCTGGAAACCCGGATCAGCGTGGCGCGGGCGGCGGGGGCGGATCTGTTCCTCTCGCTCCATGCCGATGCATTGGCCGAAGGCGAGGCGGTCGGCGCGACGGTCTACAAGCTTGATATGGCGGCAAGCGATGCGGCCTCGGCCAAGCTGGCCGAGCGGCATGACCGGGCGGACCTTCTGGCGGGAATCGACCTGTCGGGGCAGGACGACATGGTGGCCGGCGTTCTCATGGACCTTGCGCGAGCCGAGACGCAGCCGCGCGCCGACCGGCTGGCGGGGGCGCTTTCCGGCGCGATCCGCGGGGCGGGGCTGAAGATGCACCGCCGCCCGGTCCAGGGGGCGTCGTTTTCGGTGCTGAAGTCGCCCGACATCCCCTCGCTGCTTCTGGAGCTGGGGTTCCTGTCGTCCGAACGCGACCGGGCGCGGCTTGCCGACCCGAAATGGCGCGAGACGATGGCCAAGGCGATTCTCGCCGCGATCCAGGCCTGGGCGGTGGACGACGCCGCCGAGGCGCGGCTGATCCGGCAATAAGCGGGATTTCGCGAGGAACCGCGGTCGCCCTGTCTTGTTTTGACCCTGTTCCCTTCGCAGGGTATAGAGCCGCAAACTTTCAGCCGGAGCCTTCCTTGATCCGTTTCTTCCTGTCCACCCTGGGCGGCTTGTTCAGCTGGCTGGTCATCGCTGCGGTTTTCGTGGCGCTGACCCTTGGCGGCGTGTTCTGGGTCTATAGCCGCGACCTGCCGGATTACGCGGCCCTGGCGCAATATTCGCCGAAAACCATCAGCCGCATCTATTCCGGCGAAGGCCAGATCATCGACGAATTCGCCGAGGAACGGCGGATCTTCACACCGATCGAGGATATTCCGCCCTTGGTGAAAGAAGCCTTCATCTCGGCCGAGGACAAGAATTTCTATTCCCACCAGGGGTTTGATCCGCGCGGAATGGCGGCGGCCTTTGTCGAGGCGATCCGGTCGCGGGGCGAAACCATGCGCGGCGCTTCGACCATCCCGCAGCAAGTGGCGAAGAACTTCCTTCTGTCGGGCGACAAGACGGCCGAGCGCAAGATCAAGGAATTGATCCTGTCGACGCGGCTGGTGGGGAGCCTGCCGAAGGACAAGATCCTTGAACTTTACCTCAACGAGATTTTCCTGGGCCAGAACAGCTATGGCGTGGCCGCCGCCGCGCAGACCTATTTCAACAAGACCCTGGGCGACCTGAGCCCGGCCGAAGCCGCGACATTGGCCGCGATGCCGCAGGCGCCGTCGAAATACCACCCCGTCACCGCCAAGGCCCGCGTCACCGACCGCCGGAACTACGTCCTGCGCGAGATGTGGCAGAACGGTTATATCGACGAGGCGACCTATCAGGCCTCGGTCGCCGAACCGCTCCGGTCGGTCCAGAATGGCGACTATCCGGCCTTCAAGGCCAGCCTGCCGCCCCGCGACTATTTCACCGATGAAATCCGCCGCCAGTTGTCGAAAAGCTTCGGGCAGGAGGAATTCTTCGGTGGCGGCCTTGCGATCCGCGCAACGGTCGATCCGGACATGCAGAAGCTGGCCGCGCTGGCCCTGCAAGAGGCGCTTGAGAAGTTCGACCGCAGCCAGGGCGTCTGGCGCGGCACCGGCAAGAAGATCGCCGAGGACCGGCCCGGCGCTTCCGACTGGCGCAGCGCGCTGGCCGAGGTCAAGGATCTGCCGCGCGACGTGACGGGCTGGCATGCCGCGGTGGTCCTGTCGCTGGGCGACACGGACGCCACCCTTGGGATCGAGGGCGAGAAGGACACCGCGACCCTGCCGGCCGAAGATGTGACCTGGGCGCGCAAACGCCAATCCGATGGCAGCCTCGCCAAGAAAGCCAAGGTCGCGAGCGATCTTCTGGACGTGGGCGATGTGGTCATGGTCCGCCAGATGCTGAAGGACGAGGACGGCAGCTTCATCCGCTGGACGCTGCGGCAGGTGCCCGAGGTGCAGGGCGGCTTCATGGCGATGGACGTGAACACCGGCCGGGTTCTGGCGATGCAGGGCGGGTTCTCCTACCAGGCCTCGGTGTTCAACCGCGCCACGCAGGCGCAGCGCCAGCCGGGGTCGAGCTTCAAGCCCTTCGTCTATGCCGCCGCGCTGGATTCGGGCTTTACCCCCGCGACCATCGTCGTCGATGCGCCGATCGAGGTGAACACGCCGCAGGGCCTCTGGCGGCCCAAGAACGCCTCGAACAAGTTCTACGGGCCGACCCCGATGCGGACCGGTATCGAACAGTCGCGGAACCTGATGACGGTGCGGATCGCGCAAGAGGTCGGCATGGACGTGGTGGCGGGCTATGCCGAACGCTTCGGCGTCTATGACCGGCTTGACCCGTTCCTTGCCAATGCGCTTGGCGCGCAGGAAACCACGCTCTTCAAGATCGTCGCGGCCTATGCGATGTTCGCCAATGGCGGCGAACGCGTGGACCCGACGCTGGTCGACCGGGTGCAGGACCGCTTCGGCAAGACCATCTATCGCCACGACCAGCGTAAATGCGTGGATTGCGGCAATGCCACCCTGCTTCCGGGGCGCGCGCCGCAGATTTCGTCAGACCGCGAACGGGTGATGGACCCGATCACCGCCTATCAGCTGACCTCGATGCTGGAAGGCGTCGTGCGGCGCGGATCGGGGTCGGGCGTGCATCTTCCGGTGCCGATCGGCGGCAAGACCGGCACCACCAACGACGCCAAGGATGTGTGGTTCGTGGGCTTTTCGTCAAACATCGTCGCGGGCTGCTACATGGGCTATGACCAGCCGCGCACGCTGGGGCAGGGCGCCTATGGCGGAACGCTCTGCGTTCCGGTCTTCCAACGCTTCATGGAACAGGCGATCAAGAAATACGGCGGCAGCCAGTTCCGTGTGCCCCCGGGCGGGCATTTCATCAAGATCAACCGCTTTACCGGCGAGCGGCTGTCCGACGACGCAGCGGGTGATTTCGTGCAGGCGGAATATTTCCGCGACGGCGTCGAGCCGGTCTTCGGGATCGGCGCAATGGTCGATGGCGGCTTCGCGATGGGGCAGAACCTGCCGCTTTACGCCTATGGCGAAACCGGCGGCGACGAAGGCACGACCGTCACCACATCGACGGGTGACAAGGCGGTGATCCCCAAGAAGGCCGACTTCGGCACCGTCAGTTCGGGCGGGCTTTATTGATCAGGAATTGACCGAAGGGACCGGAAGCCCGCGTTGCGCGGGTTGTCCGGCGCGGTCAGGCAGGCTATCACGCCCGCCAGTGAAACAAGAGGTGCCTTGAATGCGCGCGGAAACCCAAAGCACGGTCGAAGCCATCGAGAAGTCGCTGAAGCTTCTGGGCCAGCGCATGGATTGGGAAACCGCGCCGCACCGCCTGGAAGAGATGAACGCCATGATCGAGGATGGCGATCTCTGGTCGGATCCGGCCAAGGCGCAGAAGCTGATGCGCGAACGCCAGGCGCTGATGGATTCGGTCGAAACCTACCGCCGCATCGAATCCGGCCTGCGCGACAATGTCGAACTGATCGAGTTGGGCGAGATGGAGGGCGACGCCGAGATCGTCTCGGATGCCGAGCAAAGCCTGAAGGAGCTGGGCGAGTTTTCCGCCCAGAAGGAACTTGAGGCGCTGCTGGACGGCGAGGCCGACGGCAACGACACCTTCCTGGAAATCAACGCCGGCGCCGGCGGCACCGAAAGCTGCGACTGGGCCTCGATGCTGGCGCGGATGTATGTCCGCTGGGCAGAGAAGAAGGGCTACAAGGTCGAGTTGCAGGCCGAAAGCGCGGGTGAAGAGGCCGGGATCAAGTCGGCAAGCTACAAGATCAGCGGCCACAACGCCTATGGCTGGCTGAAATCCGAATCCGGCGTTCACCGCCTGGTGCGGATTTCGCCCTATGATTCGGCCGCGCGTCGCCACACCTCGTTCAGTTCGGTCTGGGTCTATCCGGTGGTCGACGACACCATCGAGATCGAGGTTCAGGACAAGGATATCCGCATCGACACCTACCGGTCGTCGGGCGCGGGCGGCCAGCACGTCAACAAGACCGATTCGGCGGTGCGGATCACCCACTTCCCGACCGGCATCGTGGTGACCAGTTCTGAAAAGTCGCAGCACCAGAACCGCGACATCGCCATGAAGGCGCTGAAATCGCGGCTTTACCAGATGGAGCTTGACCGCCGGAACGCCGCCATCAACGAGGCGCATGAGGCGAAGGGCGAAGCGGGCTGGGGCAACCAGATTCGGTCCTACGTCCTGCAGCCCTACCAGATGGTCAAGGACCTGCGCACCGGGGTCGAAACCTCGGATACGCAAGGGGTGCTGGACGGCGATCTGGATGCCTTCATGGCCGCCACGCTGGCGATGGACGTGGCCGGGAAAAGCCGCGCCGAAGCCTTGGGCGAATGATACGCGGCATTTGAAAGAATTCGCTTGGTCGCCGCTGCCCGACCGTTCTAGCCTTCCCGAAAATCTTTCGGGGAGGGAAGATGGAAGAAGCACGAAGCGAGGCAGCGCCGCTGCCCGGCATAAATATCATCACCACCGACGCTATCGGCACCGCGCTCCGCAAGGGCGGGCGCGATTTCCTGCGCGCGCCGCTTTACGGGCTGTTCTTCAGCCTGATCTATGTCCTTGGCGGCTGGATCATCTGGTCGGTCTATGCGGCCTCGGGGCAGGAATGGTGGCTCATTCCGGTTATTGTCGGTTTTCCGATCCTTGCACCTTTCGCCGCCGTTGGCCTTTACGAGGTGAGCCGTCGGCTGGAGGGGGGAGAACGGCTGGACTGGCCCGGGGTTCTGGGCGTGGTCTTTGCCCAGAAGGACCGGCAGGTGCCATCAATGGCGATGGTGATCCTTCTGATGTTCATGTTCTGGGTCTTCGTCGCCCACACGATCTTTGCGCTGTTCATGGGCCTTTCGGCGATGACCAACGTCACCTCGTCCTTCGAGATCCTGTTCCAGGGCAACGGCCCGGTCATGCTTCTGGTCGGCTCGGTGATCGGGGGCGGGTTCGCGGCGGTGCTGTTTTCGCTGACCGTGGTTGGGCTGCCGCTTATCCTTGACCGCGAGGTTGACTTCATCAGCGCCATGATCGTCAGCGTTCAGGCGGTGATGGCGAACCTGCGCCCGATGATCGGCTGGGGCGTGATCATCGCGGTTCTGCTGTTCATCGGCATGGCGCCGATGTTCCTTGGCCTTTTCATCGTCTTGCCGGTGCTGGGCCATGCAAGCTGGCACATGTATCGCCAATTGGTGGGCTGACCAAAGAAAAAGGCACCCGCGAAAGGGTGCCTTGATGCCTTGCGTCCGACTGTCGTCGGATCACGAAGCCGGAAGCGCCACCGGCTTGCCGCCGTTCAGCGGGTCTTCCTGACGCTGGACCGAACCTTCGAAATGCGCGCCGCTTTCGATGGCGATGGTCTTGTGGATGATGTCGCCTTCGACCCGCGCGGTCGAGGTCAGGCGCACCTTCAGGCCGCGCACGCGGCCGACGACGCGGCCGTTGACCACGATGTCATCGGCGACGATTTCGCCCTTGATGGTCGCGGTTTCGCCCACGGTCAGCAGATGCGCGCGCACATCGCCTTCCACAACACCCTCGATCTGGATGTCGCCCGAGGTCTTCAGGTTGCCGACCACCGTCAGGTCCGAAGACAGGACCGAGGCATGGGGCTTGGCTTTCGGGGTAACGGGCGCGTAGTCGGTCATCGGTTTGGTGGCCACCGTGTCAGCGGGTTTTGCTTTATCGGCTTCAGTGGCCGCCTTGGGGCCAGGTTCGTTGATCCTGCTTTTAGAAAACATTGGTTCCCGCCTTGATGAACGTCATGGGATTGGTTGCCGAGCCCCCGACGCGCACCTCATAGTGCAGATGCGTGCCTGTGGACCGACCAGTGTTTCCCATAGCACCGATCTTGTCGCCACGCGATACCCTTTGACCGACCTTCACATCAATGCCGGACAAGTGACCATAGCGGGTGACAAGGCCGAATTCGTGCCGCACCTCGACCATCTTGCCGTAGCCGTTTTCCCAGCCCGCGTTCGTCACCACCCCATCGGCGGTCACATAGATCGGCGACCCCATGCTGCCGGCGAAATCGACGCCTTCATGCATCCGGCCCCAGCGGCGCCCGTAGGGCGAAGTGTAGCGGAAGCTGCTTTTCAGGGGCAGCGCCAGCGGGGTCTTTTCGACCGCGATGCGGTACATGTTCATCCGGTCGAGCCCTTCAAGGATCGCGTTCGCGCGATCGGCGCTCGGGTCGGTGACGGGACGGCCGCGGGTCGAGGACGAGATCGGCATCAACTGGCCCAGGGGGCCACCCTGGCCGGAATAGCCGCGGCGCACCTGATCAAGCAGTTCGTCGGGATCAAGGCCCGCCTGCTTGAACACCCGGTCGAGCGGGTCCATCGAAACGGTGACGGCTTCTTCCAGATGGGTGAAGATTTCGTCATGCCGCTCTTCCAGGAGCTTCATTTCATAGGCGATGTCGGCGGCTTCGGCGCGGGCGGCTTCCGCGGTGCCTTCCAGCGCGTCGCGTTCGGCGGCGGTGCGTTGCAGGGCTGACGTCATGTATTCCAGCGACGCCGTCACATCGGCGGTCCGGTTGACCGGCGCACCGGGAAGGGCTGCATCGCCCGCGGGCTTGGCCGAGGCCAGTTCGGTGCGTGCCTGATCGCGTTCGTTCATCGCTTTGCGCAGCGAGGACTGGATCACGCCGATGCCGGTTTCCAGTTCCTGGCGCCGCTGTTCCGAGGCCAGAAGCTCCGACTGCATGGTCGAAACCTGTTCCAGCGCCACGGCAAACCGCGCTTGCGCGGCAGAGGCTTCTTCGGCCCGGGCGTCGCGTTCGCGCGACAGGGCGTCAAGGCGGGTTTCATAGGCCAGTTGCGCCCGGCGCGCCTGGGCGCGACCGTCTTCGGCGCCGATCGAATCCATCGCAAGGATCGCCGAGGCCACGATCGTCCACGAAACGACCGCCGCGGCGGAGCCAAGGATCAGGGCCTGAGTGAATGGACGCAGCCGCACGAACCGCGTGCCGCTGTCGGATTTAAGAAACAGACGTTGCTCGGGCAGGTGGGTTTCAAGCAGCGTGTGAATCCGGCTGTAGATGCGTTTAGGCAAGCCAGTCCCCCGAATTTCCCATTAATGCGGTTCACGTCCCCCAGGCCGCGCCGCTGATTTCCACTACCGACGGCCCTTGGGGCTCGCAACAGCTTTGGCCGAAATAAGGTGAACGATCGGTTACAAATCGCCAAAACCCTTCGAGTTTAGGCAAGATTTTGCCGATCAGGGCTTGAAAACGGGATCAGGAAGACCATTCGCTGCGTTCGGTTTCTTCGGCCAAAGGCCAGTAGAAGTCCGGCGGCAAGCCGGCTTCGGCGCGTTTTTCCTCGTTGAAGGGCGGCTTCAGCGCGCCGTGGAAATAGCGTCGGACCAGGGCGTGGAAGGCATCCTTCGGGTCGATATTGTCGCGACCGCAGAGAAAGTGGAACCATTTGGAACCATAGGCGACATGGCCCACTTCCTCGGCGTAGATCACTTTCAACGCCGCTTCGGCATCGGGAAGGCCCGCCTTGGCGAAGATCTCGATCATCCCCGGCGTCACATCAAGACCCCGTGCTTCAAGCACCATCGGCACCACCGCAAGCCGGCCCATGAGGTCGTCGCGGGTGTCTTCGGCGGCGCGCCACATCCCGGCATGGGCGGGCAGGGCGCCGTAATGGCTGCCCATGCTTTCGAGGACATCGCAGATCAGGTTGAAGTGTTTCGATTCCTCGTCCGCGGCCTTCACCCAGTCGTCATAGAAGCCCATCGGCATCGGGATATGCGCGAAGCGGGCGATGATGTCCCAGTGCAGGTCGACGGCATTCAGTTCGATATGCGCGAGCGCATGCAGAAGTGCGATGCGACCCTGCGGGCTGCCGGGGCGGCGGCGCGGCACGTCGCGGGGTGGCAGAAGTTCGGGCCGTTCGGGGCGGGCGGGGCGCAGGGGCGGGTCAGCCCGGCCAAGCGGCATTGGCGCCCCCGCCTGGCGCGACGCCACCCAGGCCGCCGCATGGGAATGCGACAGCGCGGTCTTTTCACGTCCATCCGCGGTGGTCAGCACCTCGACCGCGCGTTCGGCAAGCGAGAGCGTCACGCCAAAGCCTCGGCTGCGGCCAGCACCTCTTCGGCATGGCCCGCGACCTTGACCTTCGGCCAGACGCGCGCGACGCGTCCCTCGCCGTCGATCAGGATGGTGGTCCGCTCGATCCCCATGAATTTCTTGCCATACATGCTTTTCTCGCCCCAGACGCCATAGCGTTCGCTGACGTCGCCTTCCGCATCGGACGCAAGGATCAATCCCAGCCCGTGCTTGCGGCAGAACTTGTCATGCGAGGCGACATCGTCTTTCGACACGCCGATCACTGTTGCCCCGGCGGCGGCGAAGCGGTCTTTCAGACGGGTGAAATCCAGGGCTTCGGTCGTGCATCCGGGGGTGTCGTCGCGCGGATAGAAATACAAGACCACCTTGCCGGGGCGCAGCGCCGACAGCGTCACGGTGCCGCCACCATCGCGCGGCAGGGTGAAATCCGGGGTCGTCTGGCCCGGTTCGAGGGTCATCGCGGTCATTTGCGCGTCATCCTTTGCCGATGCGGAACATGGGCAGTTTTAATCGTCCGGCAGCAAAGTTAAAGGGTTGAGCATGGCTTTGGCGTCCGGGGCATGACAGCAGAACCACAAGAAACCGAAGGCGCGCCGGCGGAAGGCACCGGACAGGTGGCGCAGTCCCATCCCCCGCACCAGCATCCGGTGCGGCGCCGTTTTGGGCTGTCCGTTCTTCTCTTGGCATTGGTGCTGGTCTTGGGGGGTGGGTTCCTTGCCCTGACCGGACGGCCCCTTGCGCTGCCGGGCTTCGTGGTCAGCCAGATCGAGGCGCGGGCCAACAAGGCGCTGGCGGGGCAGGCACGGGCCGAACTGGGCGGCGTGGTGCTGGTCGTGGACCGCAACCTTGTGCCGCATGTGGCGCTGCGCGACGTCACGCTTTACGCGCCGACCGGCCAGCCGCTGGCCTTCCTGCCCGATGTCCGGTCGCGCCTGTCGCAGTCCGAACTGATGGGCGGGCGCGTCATCCCCGAGGCGCTGACGATCCGGGGCGCGCGCGTGGCGCTGCGTCGTCTGGCCGATGGCAGCCTGAACCTGAGCCTTGGCGACACCTCTGCACTGACCGGCGCGGCGCTGACGCCCGCGCAGATCCTTGACCGCATCGACGCCGCCTTTGCCGCGCCCGGCCTTTCGACCATCCGCACGATCAGCGTCGAGGGGCTTGAGATGCGGCTTTATGACGACCGCACCTCGCAGGTCTGGCAGGTGACGGATGGCACGCTGAACTTCGCCCAGAACGCCCACCAGATCGGCATCGGTCTGGGCCTGAACGTGGCCGAGGCGGGGCTTGATCCGGCACGGGTCGAGGTGTCGTTCCTGTCGATCAAGGACACGTCCGAGGCCGAGCTTTACGTCCGCGTCCGCGACATCAATTCGCGCGATCTGGCGGCGCAGTCGCCGGCGCTGGCCTGGCTTTCGGCGCTGGACACCCGGCTTTCGGGGAAGATCCGCACGGGCCTCACGCCGGACGGCCAGTTGCAGCAGATGACCGCCTCGCTTGATCTGGGCGAAGGCGCGCTGCGCCCTTCGCCGCAGGCCCGGCCCGTGGGGTTCAAGCGCGCGCGGGTCGAGATGAACTACGATCCCGCGCTCCAGCGGCTGGACTTCACCGAACTGTCGGTCGACAGCCCGGCGCTTCGGGTGCAGGCGGTGGGGCAGGCCTGGATGAAGAACCTGCGCGGCGCCTTCCCGACGACGCTGGTCGCGCAGGTGCAGATCACCGACCTGAAGGCCGACCCGGAGGGCCTGTTCGAACGCCCCGTCGTGTTCAAGCACGGCGCGCTGGACGTGAAGGTCGATCTGGATCCGTTCCGGGTGACCATCGGCCAGTTCATGCTGGAAGAGGCGGGCCGCCACTTCAATGTCCGGGGTCAGGTTCTGGCCGATGACCGGGGTTGGTCGGTCGCGACCGACGTGGCGATCGACGCCATCACCACCGACCGCCTTCTGGCGCTCTGGCCGGTGCTGGCGGTGCCGAAGACCCGCAGCTGGCTTGCGGAAAACGTGGCGACAGGGGAGCTTTTCGACGTGAAGGCCGCCCTGCGCGCCGCGCCCGGCGAAGAGCCGCGCCTGTCGCTGGGCTATGAATACCGCGCCGCCGAGGTGCGGTTCCTGCGCACACTGCCCCCCGTCCAGGACGGCGCGGGCTTCGCGACGATCAGCGACTATGCCTATACGCTTGTCGTCGACAAGGGCCATGTGACACCGCCCAAGGGCGGCCAGATCGATGTGACCGGCACCGTGGTCGAGGTGCCCGACATCCGCGTCAAACCCGCGCCGGCGCGGATCACGCTCAGGACCGACAGTTCGGTCACGGCGGCGCTGGCGCTTCTGGATGAACCGCCGTTTGAATTCCTGACCAAGGCCAAGCGCCCCGTCGATCTGGCCGAGGGCCGGGCGCGGATGACGGCGGTGCTTGAACTGATCCTGAAGAAAAAGGTCGAACCCGCCGACATCACCTATGACGTGAACGGCACGCTTCTGGACGTCGCGTCCGATTCCATCGTGCCGGGGCGGCCTTTGCGGGCCGGGCAACTCGATGTTCACGCCAGCCGAGCGGGCCTCAGGATATCGGGGCAGGGCACGCTTTCGGGCGTGCCCTTCGACGCCGCATGGTCGCAGGCCTTCGGGCCGGAGAGCCGCGGCAAGAGCCGTGTCGAGGGCCGGATAGAGCTGTCGCCCGCCTTCATCGACGCCTTCGGGATCGGCCTGCCCAAGGGGCTGATCACCGGCACGGGCAGCGGCGCGCTGGTGCTGGATCTGGTCGAAGGACAGCGGACGGCGTTCCGCATGACCTCGGATCTTGCGGGACTGCGCCTGGCGATTGCGCCGGTGGGCTATGACAAGGGCCAGAAGCAGCGCGGGTCGTTCCAGATCGAAGGCACGCTGGGCCAGCCGGCCGAGGTCACGGCGCTGACGCTTGACGCGGGCGGGCTGAAGGCCAGCGGCACGGTGAAGATGCGGCCCGATGGCGCGCTGGATCGTGCCTCCTTCGCGCCGGTGTCGCTGTCGGACTGGTTCCGGGGGAGCGTCGATTTCAACGGTCGCGGCAAGGGCCGGTCGGCTGCCATCGCGGTGACTGGCGGGCAGATTGACCTGCAGAAGGCGCCCTTCGGCAAGGCGAAAGGCGATGGCGGGTCAAGCGATGCCCCCCTGACGGTGGCGCTTGACCGCTTGCAGGTGACGAAGGGCATCGCGCTGGACCGGTTCAACGGCACTTTCGACATGGCGAACGGCTTTCGCGGCAATTTCGGCGGACTGGTGAACGGCGGCGCAGCTGTCACGGGCGTTGTTGCGCCGATGGACGGCGGCTCGGCCTTCCGCATCCAGTCCGGCGACGCGGGCGGCGTGATGCAGTCGGCCGGGATCTTCTCGAAGGGCAGGCGCGGCACGATGGACCTGATCCTGAACCCCGATGGCGGCCCGGGGCGCTATCGCGGCCAGATCGAGATGCGCAACCTTCGCGTCGTCAATGCCCCGGTCCTGGCCGAGCTTCTGGGCGCGATTTCGGTGGTGGGGCTTTTGGAACAACTCAACGGTTCGGGCCTTCTTTTCGGCAAGGTGCAGGCCGATTTCCGTACCGTGCCCGGCACCATCGAAATTTCGCGCGGCTCGGCCGTGGGGGCGTCGCTTGGCGTTTCGGGGGAAGGGATCTACCGGACCGAGACGTCCGAGCTTGACATTCAGGGCACCTTTTCCCCGATCTACCTGCTGAACGGCATCGGCCAGATCTTTTCGCGCCGGGGCGAGGGGCTTTTCGGCTTCAACTACCGGCTCACGGGGCCCGCCTCGGCCATCCGGGTTTCGGTCAATCCGCTGTCGATCCTGACGCCGGGAATGTTCCGGGAAATCTTCCGATCCGATCCACCAAGGGCCGCGCCATGAACCTTGACGATTTCGACTTCGACCTGCCCGAGGCGCTGATCGCGACGCGGCCCATGCGGCCCCGGGGCGATGCCCGGTTGCTGGTGGCCGAAGGCGACCGGGTCCGCGACCTGCATGTCCGCGACCTGCCGGACCTGTTTCGCCCGGGCGACCGGCTGGTGCTGAACGACACCCGCGTCATCCCTGCGCGGCTGCACGGGGCGCGCCACCGCCAGACCGGCCAGGGCCCGGTCAGCGCACAGGTCGAGGTGACGCTGCTGTCGCCCGCCGCCGCGGGGGGGTGGATGGCGCTCGTCAAGCCGCTGCGGAAGCTTCGGGAAGGCGAGACGGTGGTGTTTTCCGACCGGCTGTCCGCCGAAGTGGCCGGGATCACCGAAGGACAGGCGCGGCTTTCCTTCAACCTGACCGGCCCGGATTTCGACGCCGCCCTGTCCGAGGCGGGCGAAATGCCGCTTCCGCCCTATATCGAGGCGCTGCGCAAGGCCGATGCCGCCGACCGCGAGGATTACCAGCCGGTCTTCGCCCGCAACCCCGGCGCGGTGGCCGCGCCCACGGCATCGCTGCATTTCGACGATGGGCTTCTTGACCGGATCGCGGCCAGGGGCGTCGACGTGACCCATGTGACGCTTCATGTCGGCGCGGGGACTTTCCTGCCGGTCAAGGTGCAGGACGTGACCACCCACAAGATGCATGCCGAATGGGGCGAAGTGACGCCCGAGGCGGCGGCAGCGATCAACGCCACCCGCGCCGCCGGCGGGCGGGTCATCGCGGTCGGCACCACGGCGCTGCGTCTGATCGAAAGCGCGGCCAGCGCCGATGGGATCGTCCACCCCTGGAGGGGCGATACCGATATCTTCATCT
>DJWG01000097.1 GCA_002440945.1 Rhodobacteraceae bacterium UBA6236
CAGTTCCCAGTTGCGGTTGTCGATGGTCGCCACGGTACCGGTCCGCATGATGCGCTTCAGTTCATAGCCTTCCAGCTTGGTGATCTCGGCCACCGCGCCTTCCAGCGCGATCTGGATTTCGGCGAGCGCCGGGATCGGCACCCAGACGGGCAGGTCGGCGTCAAGCACATGGTCTTCGCGCAGGTAGGCATGGGCCAGCACATAATCGCCCAGCGACTGGCTGTTCCGAAGGCCCGCACAGTGACCGACCATCAGCCAGGCATGGGGGCGCAGCACCGCGATGTGGTCGGTCGCCGTCTTGGCGTTTGACGGACCGATGCCGATGTTGACCAGCGTGATGCCCTGCGCGCCGCGCCGCTTCAGGTGGTAGGTCGGCATCTGCGGCATCCGCGCAACCTGCGGCAGGGGCTCATCGGGGGAGGTGATTTCGAGGTTCCCCGGCGCGACGAAGGAAGTGTAGCCCGAGGCCGGATCGGCCAGCGCTGCACGGGCGAAGGCTTCGAATTCGTCGACGTAGAACTGGTAGTTCGTGAACAGGACGTGGTTCTGGAAATGCTCGGCCGCGGTTGCGGTGTAATGGGACAGGCGGGCCAGCGAATAGTCGATCCGCTGCGCCGTGAAGGGCGCCAGATGGCCCGAGCCATCGGGGTTCAGACCCGCGGTGCCGTTCACGATGTCGTCGTCCATCGTGGTCAGGTCCGGCACGTCGAAGACATCGCGGAGCGGGAAGTTCAGGACCCCTTCCTGCGGCACGGCAAGATTGGGGTCCGAGGCCACGGCGAAGTGGATCGGCATCGGGGTCGTGCTGGGCCCCACCAACACCGGCACGCCGTGGTTGCGGATCAGAAGGTCAAGCTGCTGCACCAGGTAGTCGTGGAACAGGTCGGGCCGGGTGATCGTCGCGGTATAGGTGCCGGGAACGGCGACATGGCCGAAGCTGAGCCGGCTGTCGGACAGGACATGGCTTGTGGTGGTCAGCCGCACCTCGGGGTAATAGGCGCGGATGCGGGCCTGCGGGCGGCCCCCGACCAGGGTGTCGCGGAACTGGGCCTGCAGGAAGCCCCTGGCCTGGGCATAAAGCGCCTCGAGCCGCAGGACCGCAGCTTCAGCATCGGTGAAACTGTCGCGCGGGGTGTCCGGCGGGGTCAGGAAATACTGGGGGTCAATCTGCATCGGATAGATCCGTCTGGGGTGTGCCGCCCGGCATTGCAGCGCCGCGCGACGTGCGGATGACAGTCGGCCGAAACAGCATCGAAGGAGGCAGGGCGCAGCGGGCAAGTCATGCCTGAACCTGCCAGATCGGCCCCCGCACCGCAAGCAAGCGTAAAGGTGCCGGGTTGCGGCGGGCGGCCTGCCGGGGGATAGTCGGCTTCATGACGCAACCGACGCTTCTATCCCTTGGCCATGGCTATACCGCGCAGGCACTGGCCCGTCTCCTTGCCCCGCAGGGGTGGCGGATCATCGGCACCTCGCGGAGCGCCGAAGGCGCGGCCCGGATCGCCGCCACCGGGGCCGAGGCGCGGATCTGGCCGGGTGCCGACCTGACGCCGGATCTGGGGCGGGCGACGCATCTTCTGTCTTCGGTCGCGCCGCAGGGGGATGATCCGGTGCTGGCGCGCCTGAGGGGCCAGATCGGGCAGGCGGCGGCGCATCTGGAGTGGGCCGGGTATCTTTCGACCACGGCGGTCTATGGCGATCATGACGGCGGCTGGGTCGATGAAGACACGCCCCTGACCCCCGGCACGAAGCGCGGGCAGGAACGGGTCGCGGCCGAACGCGCCTGGCAGGCGCTGGCCACAGGGGCGGGATTGCGGCTGAATATCTTCCGGCTGGCGGGGATCTACGGGCCGGGGCGCGGGCCGTTCGAGAAGGTTCGCGACGGCAGCGCGCGGCGGATCATCAAGGCGGGGCAGGTTTTCAGCCGCATCCATGTCGACGACATCGTGCGGGTGCTCGCGGCTTCGATCGCGCGGCCCGATCCGGGGCGGATCTACAACGTCTGCGACGACGACCCCGCCCCGCCCGAGGAGGTGTTGTCCCATGCCGCGCATCTGCTTGGCCTGCCGGAGCCGCCCGCGGTTCCCTATGAAGAGGCCGAGATGACCGCATTTGCCCGCAGTTTCTATGCCGAATCGAAGCGGGTGCGAAACGACCGGATCAGAGGTGAGCTTGGGGTGAAGCTGCTTTACCCGACCTACCGCGAAGGGTTGGAGGCCTTGCTGCGCGAGGCGGGGTCGCGCTAGCCCGCCCGGCACCTTCGCGGGGCGGGATCTGGTGTCTGAGTATTTGGGGCAAAGAAGAAATCCTGCCCGGGCGGCGATTCCGGTTGGGTCAATTTCAGCGCCCGGCCTTGAAGGCGCCGCGCGCGGCCCCCACCTTCTGCGGGCAGACCGGGCCCCTCTGGCGGTGATGAACCGTGATGTCGGACTGCATCGACTGTGTTCGATGGTCAGGCCCGGCGTTCCGACAGGTATCTGCCTTTCCATCATGCACAGACCAACGATGTAACCGAGGTTTGTGATATGGAACTTCTTCTTCTGCCCTTCCTGGGCACGCCCGTCTGGATGTGGGCGACGTTTCTTCTGATCGTGATCGCGCTTCTGGCCTTCGACCTGGGCATCCTGAACAAGGAGGACCGGGAAATCGGCGTGCATGAAAGCTTGCAGCTGTCATCGCTTTACATCGCGCTGGGGCTGGCGTTCGGCGGTTTCGTCTGGTGGCAGGCCGGCAGCACGGCGGCAGCGGAATACTGGACCGCCTTCGTGGTGGAAAAGAGCCTGGCGCTGGACAACATCTTTGTCATCGCGCTGATCTTTTCCTTCTTCTCGATCCCGCGCGCCTATCAGCACCGGGTGCTGTTCTGGGGCATCCTTGGCGTGATCGTGCTGCGCGCGCTGATGATCGGCTTCGGCGCGGCGATCGTGTCGAGCTACGCCTGGGTGCTTTATGTCTTTGCCGCTTTCCTGATCCTCACGGGCGTGAAGATGCTGTTCACCGCCGAAAAGGAACATGACCTGTCCACCAACCCGGCGCTGCGCTTCATCCGCAGGCATTTCCGCGTGGCCGAGCGGCTGGAAGGCAGCGCCTTCTTCGTTCGGGTGACGAATGCTTCGGGGACAGCCTCGTGGATCATGACGCCGCTGTTTCTGGCGCTGATCATGGTCGAGCTGGCGGACGTGGTCTTCGCGGTCGATTCGATCCCGGCGGTCTTCGCGATCACCACCGATCCGTTCATCGTCTACACGTCGAACATCTTCGCCATTCTCGGCCTTCGGGCGCTGTATTTCGCGCTGGCGGCGATCCTGCACCGCTTTGCCTATCTGAAGCAGGCTTTGGCGGTGCTTCTGGTGTTCATCGGCGGCAAGGTCTTCGCCGCTGACCTGCTGGGCATCGGGAAATTCCCGCCCGCCCTGTCGCTGGGCGTCACTTTCGCGATCCTTGGCGCGGGCGTTGGCTGGTCGCTTTGGAAGACGCGGGGGGCGGCGGCTTCTGAAATCGCCAAGGGCTAGCCCTTCCCCCGTCGCGTCCGCATCCCCACATAGTGCGGGCGCGATGAAACCTGTATCATCGCCCCATCTGAATGCAGGAGCCGCGATGAGTTCGAACGTCGACAACCCCGCCAAGACCTATCTGAAAACCGCCGAAGCGGTGGGTCGCCTGACGCCCGAACAATATCGCGTCACACAGACCAACGGGACCGAGCGGCCTTTCACCGGCGAATTCTGGGACCACAAGGCGCCGGGCCTTTACGTCGATGTGGTGTCCGGCGAGCCGCTGTTTTCGTCAGCCGACAAGTTCGACAGCGGCTGCGGCTGGCCCAGTTTCACCCGGCCCGTCGTCGATGAGCATGTCATCGAGCGCCGGGACGTCAGCCACGGCATGATCCGCACCGAGGTCCGGTCGCAGTTTGGCGAAAGTCACCTGGGCCATGTCTTCGAGGACGGCCCGGAGGATCGGGGGGGCCTGCGCTATTGCATCAACTCGGCGTCGCTCAGGTTCATCCCGCTCGACCGGCTTGAGGCGGAAGGCTATGGCGAATTCGCGGACCGCATCCGCGACGGAGAGGAATGATGGCTGAGGAACGCGCGATCCTGGCGGGCGGCTGTTTCTGGGGGATGCAGGATCTGATCCGGCGGATGCCCGGGGTGCTGCGGACCCGCGTCGGCTATACCGGCGGCGATGTGGCCCATGCCACCTACCGCAACCACGGCACCCATGCCGAAGGGATCGAGATCGTTTTCGACCCGTCGAAGCTATCCTACCGGCAGCTGCTGGAGTTCTTCTTTCAGATCCATGATCCCACCACGCTCAACCGGCAGGGAAACGACTTGGGGCTGGGCTACCGTTCGGGCATCTACACCCTGACCCCCGAACAGAAGGCCGAGGCCGAGCGGACCATCGCCGATGTCGATGCCTCGGGCATCTGGCCCGGCAAGGTCGTGACCGAAGTGAAGCCGGCCCAGGATTTCTGGGAGGCGGAACCCGAGCATCAGGATTACCTGGAACGGTTTCCGAACGGCTATACCTGCCATTTCCCGCGCCCGAACTGGCGCTTGCCGCAAAGCGCGGCCTGACACGAACCGGCTTGCGGGGTTTTCCCGCGGGCCGGACGGATTTTCATAACGGACGGCATATCATGCAGGACTTTCCGATTGACCCCGGTGCGCCGGAGGCCTCGGACGACGCGGCGCCAACGGGCCGCCGACGGCTTTCCAAGGGGCGGCCGGTGCGGCGCAAACGGTTGTCGGAAATCCTTGCCGGCCTGGCGCGGACCGAGGGCGCGAATTCGATTTCGGTGGGGGATCTCTTGCGGGGCATGGATGGACGGGCTTTCGGCGCGCTTCTGCTGATCTTCGCCTTCCCGAACATCCTGCCCTCGCCTCCCGGTCTGGCGGGGGTTCTGGGCCTGCCGCTGATCTACCTGTCGGCGCAGATGATGATGGGGCGTTCGCCCTGGTTGCCGCCCTTCATCGACAGGCGCGGGATTTCGCGCGAAAGCTTCAAGGCGCTGATCGACCGCGCCAATCCCTTCCTTGAAAGGGCCGAACGGCTTCTGCGCGCGCGGCTCATGATGCTGACGTCGCCGCTGGCGGAGCGGTTCCTGGGCGCGCTTTGCCTGGCGCTGTCGCTGGTGCTGATCCTGCCGATCCCGCTGGGAAACCTGCTGCCGGCGCTGTCGCTCAGCATCATCGCGCTGGGAGTGCTGGAACGCGACGGCATCTGGATCATCGGCGGCGTGCTGATGTCGATCGCCGCCTTCTTCTGGGTCGGCGGGCTGGCCTATGCGCTGGTCAAGTCGGCGATCTTCCTGATCGTCAACGCGTTCTAGCGGGCGGCGGGCTCAGGCCCGCTTCCCCGCCACCAGCGCAACGCCCAGCACCTCAAGCACTTTCGCCTCGATCTGCGGGGCGTTCATGCCGGCGACGGCATACATGTCTTCGGGGCTGGCCTGGTCGATGAAGGTGTCGGGCAGGACCATGGACCGGAACTTGAAACCCCGGTCGAAGATCCCTTCCTCTGCCAGAAGCTGCGCGACGTGGCTGCCGAAGCCGCCGATGGCGCCTTCCTCGACCGTGATCAGCGCCTCGTGTTCGCGGGCCATCTGCAGGATCAGATCGCGGTCCAGCGGCTTGGCAAAGCGGGCGTCGGCGACGGTGGGCGCAAGACCGCGCGCGGCGAGCGATTCCCGGGCCTTCAGCACTTCGGCCAGACGCGTGCCGAAAGACAGGATCGCCACGCGCCCGCCTTCGGCCACGATGCGTCCGCGGCCGATTTCCAAGGGAGTGCCGCGCTCCGGCATCTCGACCCCAACCCCTTCGCCGCGCGGGAAGCGGAAGGCCGAGGGGCGGTCGTCGATGGCGGCGGCGGTCGCGACCATATGCACCAGCTCGGCCTCGTCGGCGGCGGCCATCAGAACCATGTCGGGCAGGTTGGCCAGGAAGGCGATGTCGAAGGCCCCTGCATGGGTCGCGCCATCGGCACCGACCAGCCCGGCGCGATCAATGGCGAAGCGCACCGGCAGGCGCTGGATCGCCACGTCATGCACCACCTGATCATAGCCGCGCTGCAGGAATGTGGAATACAGTGCGCAGAAGGGTTTGAGCCCCGCCGCCGCCAACCCCGCCGCAAAGGTCACGGCGTGCTGTTCGGCAATCCCCACGTCGAAGCAGCGTTTCGGGAAGCGTTCCGCGAACAGGTTCAGGCCGGTGCCATCCGGCATCGCCGCCGTGATCGCCACGATCTTGTCGTCACGCCCGGCCTCGGAAATCAGGCTTTCGGCAAAGACCTTGGTGTAGCTTGGGGCGTTCGACGGTGCCCTCTTCTGCACCCCCGTCACCACGTCGAACTTGGCCGTCGCATGGCCCTTGTCGGCGGCGCGCTCGGCGGGCGGGTAGCCCTTGCCCTTCTTGGTGATGGCGTGGATCAGCACCGGCCCCCGCGCCCTTGACCGGGCCATCCGCAGCACCGGCAGAAGCTGGTCCAGATCGTGGCCGTCGATGGGGCCGACGTAATCGAAGCCCAGCTCCTCGAAAAGCGTGCCGCCGATGGTCAGGCCCTTGATCATTTCCTTCGCGCGCCGCGCGCCTTCCTGCAGCGGCCCCGGCAGCAGGCTGACCGCGCCCTTGGCGGCCTCCTTCAGGTCCTGGAAGGGCGCACCGGCGTAAAGGCGGCTGAGATAGGCCGACAGCGCCCCCACCGGCGGCGCGATCGACATGTCGTTGTCGTTCAGGATGACGAAAAGCCGCTTCTTCAGGTGGCCCGCGTTGTTCAGCGCCTCGAAGCCCATGCCGGCGCTCATCGAGCCGTCACCGATCACCGCCACCGCATCGCCGGTGTTGGCGCCCAGATCGCGGGCCACCGCAAAGCCCAGCGCGGCCGAGATCG
>DJWG01000031.1:0-16648 GCA_002440945.1 Rhodobacteraceae bacterium UBA6236
CCTTTCGCGTCCTGCTGCGCGCCCAGGGCGCGCCTGCTGACGAAGTCCGGTCTGGCCGGCTTCGCGGGCCTGGCAGTCGTCACCCTGCCACGCATTTCCAGAGCTTTCGTCCTGCCCAACCGGGCGGTCATTTCCATGCTCGTCATGATCGTAATCCACCACACCTTCGTTATCTAACCGAGCATCTAGAGTTCGAATAAGTTTGCATTCTGAAATGAACGTGAAAACAAATTGACAAACATCAATTCCATTTCACACGGGGAACACAATTCCCCGTTTTTTGAAATATGAGAATAAGGGTTTGGTTATTTTATCACTACCCAGACGGGTGCATTCCGAAGAATACCCGTCGAAAAAGAAACAAAGTTGCTCGGGATTTCAGTAATAATTGGAGTTTAAGTCTATTTTCCACGGCTTTGCGACAATCGAAATGCGGCAGCTTTTATCACGAGCTGACATATCTCGTTCATATTGTCGGGAAGACGGTTAGAGGCTTGATCCTCTGCAGGATCAACTGCTTTGGAATGATGCGCCAAGCGCCGCGAACTCGCCGACCTGCCCAGCAGCCTGTAGATCCTCTACCTCGTCTGCGGACTCGCTCCGGCCCTGTCATAGAGCTAGGGAGGTGGGGTTGCCGTCGACCAAGCATGCCGCCCAGAGTGATCTCGCTCTTGAACGGTCGACCTCTGCCTCGATGGTGGTCGAGGGGAAAACTTTGCGCAGGTGGCGATCCAGCACCCCTGCCGCCCCGGTCCGAAGCGCGCCGATCATCGGCCGATCCTCCAGGCCGCGTCGGCGGCAGGAGGATCAGCCGGAAATCCGGTCTGAACAATCAAGCGAAGGCCAGGACCAGCAGCAGAAGCATTACGCAGAGCTCCACGCACGGCTTGTTGCGCAAGTAGGCTCGGCACGCTGAGCCGAGCGTTTCCCGCGCCGGGGGATCACTGGGTTGAAGCTCGAGGAAAGCGGCGCGAGCTTTGACAGAAACATACATCACAATACCACACACAACTCACGGGACTCGTTACAAATTGGCTCACTGAACTCGTTACAGTCGGCCGCTTTCCTGCGAGCAGAAGGCACCAAAACCGAGCATCTTGGAACATGGATTTAGAGACTAGTCGGAATGGTGTGACGCGCCCCTTCAACTGTCATTAACCTTAATCTTGCATGCACATTGCATCCATCCCGGAAACCCCGCCGAACCGCCGCCGTAATCTTGCGCGGTTGCAGGCGTAAAGCGATTCCAGCAGCGGTTGCACCGTGGACAGCGCAGATCGGGAGGATCACCGTCGCATAAGCAGGCGCCACCTTGTCACCCGCAGCACTCGACCTCGTCCCCTCATCTGCGGATCCTCTCCAACCCGACGACGCCGAACAGCGCCAGAACGATCATCCCCGCCCAGTCGTCGAGCGGGGATGGCAGGGCCGCGATCGACCAAGACTGCGGCCAGATGCAGAGGCGGCACCAGAGCACCGAATAAGCCAGCACCGCCGCCCACCAAAACGCCAGCGGCAGGGCGAAGATCAGCATCAGCCAGAAGCCGCCCGCTCTCAGGAAATCTGGCCGGGACCGCAAATGTTCCTGGATGATCTCGCCCTTGATCCGGTCCCGATCACTTTCCGCCGTGATCTTGGCGTCGACGGTGCGCAGGATGCGATCGAGCGCGCCACCACCCAGCCAGGACAGAAGCGCGCCGATCATCGGCCCATCCTCCGCGCCAGCGCGTCGAGAATGAGGCTTAGACGCCAGTCGGGCTGATAAAGCACCATGGGGACGAGTAGCATCATTTCTTTCCCTTTGCTGTTGACTTGATACACTGTTGGTGTATATTGAGTGCATAGGCGGATGGATGAGCCAGCCGCGATAGGTGGAGAACCTCAGATGCTTAATCTTAAAACCCAAGCCGCCGCGTCCAACGGTAAAGCTGCTGTTCTGGTTGGCGTGTTCGCCGGTCAGCCCGTTCTTGTCCGCTATGCCCCGAGTTCCATCGGGGATTGGGAAAACCGGGACGAATTCGTCGCGCTGTGCGACAAGGCGACGAAGAAACTCGGCTTTGTGAAGCGCCGCAACGGCAGCTTCCGGCGCGTGGTCGCGGAATGACTACCTTTGCCTCTGCACTTCGCATCTGCGGCCTCTCGCAACAGGAGGCCGCAGATTATTTTGATGTCCGCCTGGACACGGTGAAATCATGGTCGGCAGGCAGAAACCCCGTTCCTTCTGGGATCTGGGACATGCTTGCGGCCCTGTGGCGCAGGATCGAGGACGCGGCAGATAATGCGTCCCTGCAACTGGATCTGTCGGACGCGCGCGTGTTTCAAACGCTGCAAGCCGATGATGGAGGCGACCCCTTACCAGGTGGTGCGGCAGATGTGGCCGGGGCTATGGCGCTGCTGTTCGCGCTGTCTGACGAATAGCCACAGCCTCATGTCGCCCTCGGGTCAAGCGTGTAGGGCCGGGAATATCCCGCCCGCTGCTGTGCGATGATCAGGCCCCAGAGCGGCGCCAGCAACTGCATCACGGACGTGACCTCGGCTGCGGTGACAGGATGAACCAGCGACACGACCCAGGCGATGATCGTCGCGGCGGGGGCTGCGGTCGCATGATCCGCGAAGAGCTGAACCAGGACATCGATCACGGTCAGCAGGAGCGGCAGGATCCCACGCCAGAGGCCACGATGAAAACCGGCATATCCGACCTGACCGCCCACCTGTTTGCCCAGCTTGAACGCATGTCCAACGCCGACCTGAACGCCGACCAGCTGGAGCAGGAGGTCAAGCGCACCGACGCCATCGTGGATCTGGCAGACCGCATCACCAGCAACGCCGACCTGCAGCTGAAGGCCGCGAAGCTCTACGCCGAACACGGCAACTCGATCCTGTCGATGCTGCCGCAGATCGGGAAGTCCGCGGAATGAAGCGCGCCCGGGTCAATTACACAGCCAAGGAACTCTCCTGGATCAAGGCCCGCGCCGCCTGGCCGCGCCGCGATCTGTTCGATGCCTTCCAGGAGCAGTTCGGGCGCGATGACGTGTCCTTTCAGAACCTGAAGGCACTCTGCAAACGCAAGCGCTGGCTGACCGGGCGTACCGGACGCTTCGTCGACGGCCACACCATCAAGAACGGCTATGCCAAGGGCGAATACCCTCCGGGGTCGGAGAAGGGCTGGTTTCGCACCGGCAATCGCAGTGGCCGCGCCAACCACGTCTACAAGCCGATCGGCACCGAGCGCATCGCGAAGGATGGCTACATCGAGCGCAAGATCAACGACGACCTGCCCTTCCAGCAACGCTGGCGCGCCGTCCACCTGATCCGCTGGGAAGCGATCCACGGCCCCCTGCCGAAGGGCCACGCCCTCAAATGCCTCGACGGCGACAAGACCAACACCGACCCGTCGAACTGGATCCTTATCCCCCGGGCACTCCTTCCCCGGCTGGCGGGCCGCCCTGATCGTGGTCGCACCGGCTACGACGCCGCCGATCCAGAGGTGAAGCCCGCGCTGCTGGCGATCGCCCAGCTCGAACACCGCGCTCGCGAACTCCGCAGCGCCAAGACTTCGGAGGAATAGTGATGGCGCCCGTTTGCGCGAACTGCGGCGGCGATAAGCCCGACGACCGCTACCAAGCCTGCCCTGACTGTCGCGCTGAGTGGCGCGCGCGATCACGCAAGCCCGGAGGATCGGCAGAGAAGATCGAGAAGGCAGGACGAGCGATCCAATACCTGCTCGAACGATCACAGCGTGATGATGCCCTCTATTACCAGATCGGCTTCATGACCGAGTCTTTCCGGCTGCTGACAGAGGCCCACGCCGCGCTCACCGGCCAACAGACCACTGAAGTTGTGAAGCGGTTCAGGAGGTGACGAAGCAATGACAAGACCTGTGATGGACCAGCGCGATGAAGTGAACGAGCCACCGCTCGACCACATGGACCAGAATTTCGGCAAGGCCGATGATGCCATCATCTTCTTCGGCGTCTGGATCGGCGCCGCCATCCTCGCCCTGTTCAGCGCTGCCATGTGGGCTCTGGCCCGCAAGCGGGTGATCTGGACCACCATGGCGGCCGGTCTGGCAAGCATCGGCTGGATCGTCGCCTTTTCCAGCCTGAACGGGATGTGATCGTTATGACCCAGACCACAACTTCAGAACTGCCCGTTGCAGACCTGGTCGAAGATGCCCGCCGCTTCCGCGAGATCGCGGCCAGTGGTGGCTGCAGCGACGGCTGGTGCGTCATCACCGGAAAAGCGAAAGGCCAGCACACCAATGGCGGCTGCCGGTGCTGCTCTCGGCCCGACGATGACCAGCTGCGCCGGATCGAGCGGCTGCTGCGGGTGGCACAGGGCATGATCGCGAGGATCGAAGCCGCTGCAGGAGGCAGCCATACCTTGCAGCAGTCGCTCACAGCCGCCGCAGATGCCGTCGAGGCCCACACTGCCACGCCTACCCTGGAGAAGGCAGCGAAGGTGCTGCTGGCCAATGCCCCCCACCCGATTTTTAAGTATCCAAAACAGATCACCGCAGGGGAGATCGGGTATCCGGTCGTGACAGTGAACGAGATCGAAGGCGGGGTGGCTGTGCAGGTTACAATTGGATGGAAGGTCACTGAAGATATCTTTCGTTCCGCTCTGGGAATCGACGCTGGCCATGACTGACCGCCCTGTCCGCATCCAGCTATCCAGAGCCAAGGGTTGGCGCATGCCGGCGAACACCGTGAAGGTGGATCGGTCGACGCGGTGGGGAAACCCTTGGGCGACCGGGGCCCAAGCCACATTCAACTGGCCTATGGATGTGCATCCGTGGACGCTCAGCCAATGCCAGATCGGATTCGCCAATCTTTCCAGCGCCGAGGCAGCCTCGATTTTCGAACGGCATCTCGCGGGCGCTGCGATTGATGATGATTACCTGCCTATCCAACTGACTGCGCGTGGACGGCACGTTCTGGCGCGCGACCTGAACACGCATCGGCGGATGATACTGGACAACGCCCACTACCTGCGCGGCAAGAACCTTGCCTGCTGGTGCAAGCTGGATGCCCCCTGCCACGCCGATGTATTGCTGGAGATTGCCAATGGCTGACACACTCTCAACCGGGTCGGAGTCTAACGATCTCCAGAACAAACTGGAGTGCTATGAGAACGATCTGCGCGATCTATTCGGCCTCATGCTCCAGATCTATTCTGGCGGGAAAGGCGTTTACGAGCTCGGAGATTATTTGCTGAAGGCAGCACAGGCCCACATAGATCTCAACAATAGCATCGTAGACATCAAAGATGACGGCGGTTATTTTTGGAACGCCTGTGGCAAAGAGCTTGAAGCCACGAAAAATGCGTTGGCAGTTCCGGACGACATGAAGCGCCAGCGCGGCTTCGGTGCCTATGACAGCTTCGGCAATAATAAAGGGCGCATAGGTCAGCTCGCCGCGAAGATCGTCGCCCACAAGATTTTTCGCCACCCCGGTAATGGCAGCCAGGCGGAGATGTCCCTTATGCAAACACTCCAGTCTGTAGCAGAGCACTACGGCTGGGGCAGGAGATGACTGACCACATCACCCTCCTGACCCCGCAGGAAGCGGCGTCCAGCCTCCGCAGCGAAGGAAGAACTCCATGAAGGTCGATCCGACATTCTCAGGAGATGCAGCCTACGGCAGCCTGCGCTGGTGTGCGTTGCGGCTCGGAAAGTCGGTGGACTGGCTCCGTGGCGCCAGGCCAAAACTGGAACGCGAAGGCTTCCCCCAGGTCGATCCGCTTCTTGGCCTCACACTGAAGGCCGATGTCGAGGCTTTCCTTGCCCGCCGCCGGCGCGTGGCTGATCCTGTCATCGCGGCGCAGGACAGCCGCGATTCCAATTCAGGAGCCCGTTATGAAAGCCTTTAAGCCTGCCCTCTGGGACGGCTCAGATCCAACATACTCCCCATGCACATCGACCACGGCAGGCATCGCCTACTGGAAGGCCCCGGCGCGCTACAGGAAGGCCGGCTATGCCGTGACCATCGTGAAGCTGGGCCGGGTTGATGATGGCCGCGATCTCGACCGTGCAGCGAAGGCGCGCGAGCTGACGCGCGAGATGGTGCGCTGGTTCGACGGCGATGATGCCCAGAAGATCGCACCGAACACCTGGGCGCACCTGATCGCCTGTTACAGATCAGATGACGTGTCGCCCATGCGCGACGTGAAGGCGAACACCAGGCAGGATTACCTCGAACGCCTGGCCTATTGGCAGCCGGTGATCGGCCACATGCAGATCGCTGACATGACCTTCATCGAGGCGAAGCGCATCGTGCGCGGGATGCAGGACAAGGGCCGGTCGCCTCACTTCATCAAGTCGAAGTTCACGATGCTGCGGATCCTCGCGGGATATGCGGTCGCGCTGAAGATGCCAGGCGCTCGGGATGTGCGCGACGTCCTTGGAGAGTTGCGACTGAAATCCCCGAAGCCCAGAACCGTGTCACCGACAGCGGAACAGGTCATGGCGATCATCGCCAAGGCCGATGAATCGGGCGACCACGCCTTCGCCTTGGGCCTGCTGATCCAGTGGCATCTCACCTTCCGCGCCATCGACGTTCGCGGCGACTGGTTCCGGCTCCAGGACGGCGAGGACCGCAGCGGCATCCTGCGCGGGCGCCAGCGGTGGGGTGATGGCCTGACATGGGACATGATCGACCGCGACGTGACGACGCTCACCAAGGCCGCTGGAATCCCCGATTCCGTGTGGATGATGGACACGCGAGCTGGCGCGATCAACGACGCCAAGCGCAAAGGGGCCGATCCCCTGGCCCTGCAACAGCAAGCCAACCACGCCGATTTCAAGACCACGCAACGGTATCTGCGCGAGAAGTCGGACGGCGCGAATAATGTCCTGCGGCTGCGCGCGGAACGTTCTTGAAACACCATTGTTTCAGGTCAACTCAAACCTGAGCCAGTGATTTGATCTAAGTCGTTGAGAAGATTGGTACCGCCTCCCCGGCTCGAACGNNGACCCCCAGATCCACAATCTGGTGCTCTAACCAACTGAGCTAAGGCGGCACTTCGGGGGCATTTAGCCCCGCCGCCGGGCGATTGCAAGACAGTTTCGTAAAGAGATGCGGCGCGCCCGAAGATCGCGATAGCCACGCCTGCCTTCCATCGCCGGTCCGTTGCCCCATCCTGAAATCGCGCTGCTTCTCTTTTGCTCAAATACTCCCGCCGGAGGCTCCCGGACCCGCCGCCGGAGCCTCCGGCGGGAGTATTTTTACAAAGAAGAAGCCGCAGGGCAGATGACAAGTGCGGTCTGCCCCGCTTGTCAGGTGCATGCTATGGCGATAGCGAAGGCGGATGGCCCGGCGGGCCTTCGTCATCTGGAAAGGGGATCGGACATGGGGATCAACAAGGAAAGCGACGTCTCGGCCAATCTGCAGATCGGTCCGACCAGCCTTGGCATGGTCAGGATCTATGTCGAAGGCGAGGGTGTGGACCTGCCGCTGGATTTCGATCCTGACGAGGCGATGGAGATTGCCGAAGAACTGATCGCCGCAGCCGAGGCCGCGCGGGAGATGAGCGAAGCGAAAAGCGGGCGCGGCGTCAAGCCCAAGGGTCCGAAGCGCTGACGCCCGGGTCGCGTAGCGCCTGAAGGCGAAGCGCGGCGTGGCGCGCGAATTTCTGGATCATCACCTTGCGCCGCGCCGCCGCCAGCGGCGTTTCCGGTGACATGCGGATCACCTCGGCATCATAGCTGTCCGCCAGGATCAGGCCGGTGTCGGGCGGCAGCAGGTCGACGGGAAAATCGCCATCGACCGCCCAGAAGAACCGGTCCGACCATTCCAGATATCCCTGCCACTTGCGGTCTGAGGTGAAGTCGGCGCGACCGGACTTGCATTCGATGATCCAGATCTCGCCCTTCGGACCAAGGCCCATCACATCCACACGCAGGCCGGGGCTCGGCACCAGTTCCTCGACCGCGACGAAGCCAAGCGACCGGAGGTGGCGGCAGACCCCCCGCGCAAGGCGTTGGCCGGGGGTCGGGACAGGCAGGGATGCAAGCTCGGCGGACATTGCCTGATCATGAACATTCAGCGAACGTTTTTCAAGCCGGCTTTGCTGTTCACCGCCTTCCCCCACGTTGCGACCGGCCTTTGGCGCCGCCCCTTGCCGAGCCGCGCCATTGGCCCTATCTATCCCAGTGGCGGTTACTGCTCTTCTCGTTTCGGGCCTTTTTCCAGTGGCCGATAATCTTTTCCGAGGGGGCTGGCTCTGTCAGGATCCTGGTCCTGGTACCTGGCGCCCACCTGGTTAATCCAGGCTCTCGGGAAAAACACGCTCGCACGGTCGCTGCGGTTTCCGCCACTTCTCTCTTTCGACATGTCAGTCGCGCTTGGTCGTGGCCTTCGCAGGTATCTTTGCCTTCGCAGCAACCGGGGCCAGCACCGGGGCGGGTGTCACGGGCGCGCGCGGCCCGCGGGGGCGGTCGTCGGCGGGGTCGGCCATCCGCATCACCGCAATCGCGAACTGCACCCCGGAAAAGACGATCGCATTGAAGACCACCAGCATGATCACGGCGACCCAGCCGATGGGCGAGGTGCCGATCAGGTGGCGCAGATGCGCAACGTCAAGCCACAGGAGCCCGCCGACGAAAACCAGGGCCAGCAGAAATCCGAAGATGATGTTGCGAATGTAAAGCGAGACAAGGGCAGGCATTTTCCAATCCTCCTTCTTCACCAGACAGGAAGCGGCTGACCGGCGAAATGTTCCAGAATGCCGCAGGCAGACCGGACAGCGCCTTTCCGCCTGCCCCCGTCGGTCAGAATGCTTCGGGCCGCGCTTCACGGGCCATGTGATCCAGAACCGCATTCACGAAGCGCGATTCCTTGCCTTCGGGGAAGAAGGCCTTGGCCACGTCGACATATTCGTTGATCGCCACCTTCGGCGGCGTGTCAGACAGGAACTCGGCCCCTGCCGCACGGAAAAGCGCCCGCAGCACCGGGTCGATCCGGCCGATCGGCCATTTGGCGACCAGCGCCCGGTCGGTCATCTGGTCGATCCGTGCCTGCCACATTACGGCATCTTCCAGCACCTTGCGGAACAGGTCGGGATCGCCCTCGGCCATCTCGTCATCGTCATAGACTGCGCCGAAACGGTGGGTTTCGAATTCGCGGCGCACCTTGTCCACCGTCTGGCCCGCCGCCTCCATCTGGAACAGCGCCTGGACGGCATAAAGTCGCGCCGCAGATTTCATCTGCCGCTTCTCGGCCTGGGTGGCCTTGCGCGGGGTGTCCTCGCCGCTCATGCGCGCACCGGCCCGTCGGTTTCACCGGCGATGCGGAACTCCTCGCCGGACCGGAAACCGATGCCCTTGGAACGTGTCGACCATTTCCGCGCCAGCGCGATCAGGTGCAGCGCCGCCGCTGCCGCGCCACCACCCTTGTTCTGCCCCGCCGGATCGGCCCGCACCTCGGCCTGCGGACGATTTTCCACCGTTAGGATGCCGTTGCCGATGCAGATGCCCTGCAGCCCCAGAAGCGTCAGCCCGCGAGAGCTGTCGTTGCACACCGTCTCGTAATGCGTGGTTTCGCCCCGGATGATGCAGCCAAGCGCCACGAAGCCATCGTAATCGGCCATTCGCGCCGCCATGCCGATGGCGGTGGGCACCTCAAGCGCGCCCGGAACCTCGACCAGATCGATGCTGGCGCCCGCCTGTTCGGCCACCGCCTTCGCGCCGGCGATCAGGTTGTCGGCAATGTCACGGTAATAGGGCGCGACGACGATCAGAAGCTTCACCTCGCGGTCGAAGACCGGCATCGGCGGCGTGTAATGGGTTTCATGTCCGGCCATGGCTTACTCCGTGAAAGGCCGGGTGCCGGCGATCGACAGGCCATAGGCCTCAAGTCCGACGAACCGCGGCCGAGGGGAATTCGTCACCAACGTGATCTGCGACAGGCCAAGCGTGGCAAGGATCTGCGCGCCAAGCCCGTATTGCCGCAGGGTCTGCGGCGAATGCTCGCCCGGCTCGATCATCTTCATCGTGGTGTCGCGCAGCAGGACCACGACCCCCCGCCCTTCCGAGGCGATGAGCCGCATCACGGCGGGCAGACTGCCGACGCTGCCGATGCCCAGCACGTCTTCCAGCGGGTTCAACGCATGGACCCGGACCAGGACCGGCTCCGCCGTGGTCAGGTCGCCCTTGGTCAGCACCACATGGTCATCGCCATGCGCGTCATCCGAAAAGACCCGCATCAGCCAGTCGCCGCCGTGCACCGAAGTGACCGGCTTGACGGCCTTTTCGTTGATGAGGTTGTCGTAGCGTCGGCGATAGGCGATCAGGTCGGAAATCGTGCCGATCTTCAGCCCATGCTTTTGCGCGAAGGCCACCAGATCGGGCAGGCGCGCCATCGTGCCGTCGTCGTTCATGATCTCGCAGATCACGCCCGAGGGGTTCAGCCCCGCCAGACGGCTGATGTCCACGGCCGCCTCGGTATGGCCGGCGCGGACCAGAACGCCGCCGTCGCGGGCGCGCAGCGGGAAGACATGGCCCGGCGTCGCCAGATCGGCGCCGCTTTTGGTCGGGTCGATCGCAACCGCCACAGTGCGGGCGCGGTCATGGGCGGAAATGCCGGTCGTCACGCCTTCGCGCGCCTCGATCGAAACGGTGAAGGCCGTTTCGTGCCGCGAGGCGTTCTTGTTCGCCATCAAGGGCAGATTGAGCGCGTCGATCCGGTCACTGGTCAGCGTCAGGCAGATCAGGCCCCGGCCGTGAGTCGCCATGAAGTTCACGGCGGACGGCGTGCACATCTGCGCCGGGATCACCAGATCGCCTTCGTTTTCCCTGTCTTCATGGTCGATCAGAATGAACATCCGGCCATTGCGGGCCTCTTCGATGATGTCCTCTGTCGATGAAATCGCATCGCTGTAATCGGTGCTCATCGTGGTCCCCGTGGCGTTCCCAGTGCGTATGGAAAAACGGGATAGCGCAACCACCCGGCCTTTGCCAGTGCCAGCCGCGCGCCCCTGCGCGCGGAAATGCGAAGCTTGCCCTGCGCGGGCTGCGGATCAGCCTGCGGATCAGGCGCCGCCCCATTCCCGCAGCCGCGCCACATAACGGGCGAGCGTATCGATTTCGATGTTCACCAGATCCCCGACCTGCGCCTGCCCCCAGATGGTCACCAACTTGGTATGCGGGATGATGTTCACGCCGAAGGTCGCGCCATCGACCTCGTTCACGGTCAGAGAGGTGCCGTTCAGCGCGACCGAACCCTTCGGCGCGATGAACCCGGCCAGGGCTTCGGGCGCGCGGAAGGTGAAGCGGGTGCTGTCGCCTTCCTCCTGCATGGCGACGATCTCGGCCACGCCATCGACATGGCCCGACACGATATGCCCGCCCAGTTCGTCCCCGACCTTCAGCGCGCGTTCAAGGTTGAGGGGCATCCCCACTTGCCAGCCGCCAAAGTTGGCGCCGCTCGGTCGCCCGATATTGGTCCGGGCAACGCTTTCGGCAGAAATCTCGACATCGAACCAGTCCTGCGCCGGACGACCGTCGACGCCAGTGCCGCGCGCGATGACCGTGAGACAGACCCCATTGCAGGCGATCGAGGCGCCGATGTCGATGCTGTCCGCGTCATAGCGGGTTCCGATCCGCGCCCACAGATCGCCGCGCTGTTTCAGTTCAAGGATTTCGCCCATGTCGGTGATGATGCCGGTGAACATGACGCCTTTTCCCTTTTCACGCGCGGAGTGTCAGGCCAAAGGGGTAGTCGCTCTGCCCCCGCATCGCAAGAGCGGCGCCCGCGTCCGGGCCGTTACAGCAACAGATGCACGGCAGCGGCTTCCGGCTGGCAGAGATGCGGGCTTTCTGTAGATTGGCCCGGAATGCGGAAAGGAACCCCGATGACGGCAAGATGGAAGCGATCCGCGCCCCCTGCATCTTCGGGCGGGAAGCCCCTGCACCTGCCCCCGACCGGACCGCTGGCGGACCCGACCATCCGTCGCATCCTTGCGCTTTCGGGGTTTGATCCCCGGCCAGTCCCGCCCGGCCCCGATGACGCGGTCGCAGTCTGGGATTGCGATCCGGTGCCTTCGCCGGATGCGTCGGTGCTGCGGGTTCATCCGGCCCTGCCTTTCACCACCCATCCCGACTGGGCAGAACCGCCCGCCGGGCTGATCATCGACCCGGCCGGATCACAGACGAACCCGGCGTCTGGCCGGATCCTGTCGATCCTGCGCGACGACCCGCTTGATGACGCTGCACTTATGCAACTTTCTAAATGGGGAAATACGCGACTAACTCGATTAAAATCGCAAAAACAGAACATTCTTTCGACCAGTGCCCTGCCCGAACCCGGATACGTCCTGATCCTTGATCAGGCACCAGGCGACCCGGCCATAAAACAAGGGGGCGCCAGCGCCGCCACCTTCCGGGACATGCTGAACGCGGCGATCGACGACTTCCCCCACGCCCGCATCGTGATCCTGCTCGATCCTCTCGCCAAGGGCCGGCACCATTTCCGCGACATGGATTTCGGACCCCGTGTCACCTACCTGGACGCGCCCGCATCGACGCCCGAACTTCTGGAAGGCGCGAGCGCTGTTTATGCGGTTTCGTCAAACCTCGGGTTCGACGCCATCATGGCCGGCCACCGCCCCAAGATCTTCGGCCAGCCGTTCTACGCCGGCTGGGGATTGACCGACGACAGCACCCCGATCCCACGCCGGGGACGAAAGCTCAGCCGTGCGCAACTGTTCGCAGGGGCGATGATCCTGGCCCCGGCATGGTATGATCCCTGCCGCGACCGGCTCTGCACTTTCGAAGAGGCGCTGGACGGTTTCGAGGCCCGCCTGCGCCCGTGGCGTGAGGATCGGATGGGCTACATCGCCCTTGGGATGGACCGCCGTGAATACCGGGCGCTCAACCGGTTTTTCGGTCGTTTCCAGCCGCTGGAGTTTGCGGCAGAGCTCGATGCTGCGCAGCGCCCGAAGACCGGCCGCAAAATTCTGGTCCGACCCCAAAGGATGATTGATGGCGCCACCTGCATTGAAGACGGCTTCCTGCGTCCCCGGAACCGCACAAGCCCCGCCGTTTCATTGATTGCGGATGACCTCGGCATCTACCATGATCCCAGCCGCCCCAGTCGACTGGAACATCTGATCGCCGCCCCCTGCCCGCCCGATGCCGAAGCACGGGCAGAGCGATTGATCCGACGGATGGTCACCAGGCGGTTGTCACTTGCGCCCGCCGGCTCTCCACCGGGCGCCTTGCCCGCCGGGCATCGCATTCTGCTGGCCGGCGACAGGGAGGACGACTCCAGTGCCCTTCTGGCCGCCTGCCGGGCGGCCAATCCCGATGCCGTCCTGATCTTTCTTCCCCACCCGGACGCGGCAAGACGGGCCACAAGATCAGCGGCACGTCTGGCCGATCACGTCGCGCAGGGCGCCGATCCGATCCTGCTGATCGATGAGGCCAACGAGGTCTGGACCAATACCGCGATCCTGGGTTTCGACGCGCTCTTGCGGGGCAAACCTGTAACTTGCCTCGGACAACCCTTTTACGCCGGATGGGGGCTGACCCGCGATCTCGCCCCAAAGGTGGAACGCCGGACCGCGCGGCCAACCCTCGCGCATCTGGTTCACGCGGCGCTGATCGGGTATCCAAGATATATGGATGATATCAGCAGATTACCATGTTCAGTTGAAGTGATTGTTGAGCGTCTGACCGGCAAAGAGCCGCAGGAAGATCGGCTCGCAAAGCTGCTGTCGCTGCTCCGCCCCAACGGGCGCTAGCGCCGCACCCAGCGGGCGAAAAGGTCGTCGCCAAGAACCTCCTGCCCTGACAGCCGGAACTCCGGGCGCCCCTGCGGCATATGCTCGACTCCAAGCGCCGCAATGGCCGGCAGCGCATCGCCGCCCAGCACCCGACCGGCGGTATAGATCCAAAGCTCATCCACCAGACCTGCCCGCAGGAGCGACGCCGCAAGTCCTGCGCCCCCTTCACACATGACGCGCGTCAGGCCGGCATCACCCAATGCTGTCATGACATTGGCCACGTCCAGCCCCGCCTTGGCAGCTGCCACCGGGATCAGCCGGGCGCCGGTCGCCTGCCATTCGGCCTCCGTCTCTGCCGGGGCTTCGGCTGCGTGGCAGATCCAGACCGGCACCTCGTTCGCGGTGCGCCCCAAGCGGCTTTCCACCGGAAGCGACAGCCGGCTGTCCAGCACCACGCGCACCGGCTGGTGTCGCGCGCCCATGTCACGCGCCGTCAACTCTGGATCATCGGCGCGTGCGGTCCCCGCCCCCACCATCACGCCATCGCTCTGCATCCGAAGCGCATGAACATGCCGCCGCGCCACAGGCCCGGTGATCCAGCGGCTTTCCCCGCTCGCCGTGGCAATCCGACCGTCGAGCGTTACCGCCAGCTTCAGGATCAAGTGCGGTCGCCCGCGGGTCACTCGCGACAAAAAACCGGCATTCAAGGCCCGCGCCTCGTCCGACATCACGCCTTCGGTGACTTCAATCCCCGCAGCGCGGATGATCCGGTGCCCGCTACCCGCCACCCGAGGATCAGGATCGGTAAGCGCGGACACCACCCGCGCCACCCCGGCTGCGACCAGGGCTTCGGCGCAGGGCGGGGTCTTGCCGTGGTGCGCGCAAGGCTCCAACGACACATAGGCCGTGGCGCCCCGGGCCTTTCCGCCAGCCTGAGCCAGCGCCACGGTTTCCGCATGGGGCCGCCCGCCGGGCTGGGTCCAGCCGCGCCCGACGATCCGCCCCTCTTTCACGATGACGCAGCCCACCGCCGGATTGGGCCAGACATTCCCAAGCCCCCGCGACGCCAGCCCCAGGGCAAGGTCCATGAAGCGGCGGTCGTCCGGTTGCGGGCGCAGGGTCATTCGTCGACGACGGGCGCGGGGCGCAGTTCGGAAACGAACTTGTCGAAGTCATCCGCGGCTTGGAAGTTCTTGTAAACACTTGCAAAACGCACATAGGCCACAGTGTCGATCCGTGCCAGCGTCTCCATCACGATCTCGCCGANNCGATCACCTTCGACGGGATATCGGTGTCGCCAAGCGATTCAAGCCGCCGCACGATGCCCGAAATCATCTGGTCGATCCGTTCGGGGTCGATCGGACGCTTCTGCATGGCGATCCGGATCGAGCGTTCCATCTTGGTGCGGTCGAAGTCCTCGCGTTTGCCCGAGGATTTGATCACCACCAGATCGCGCAACTGCACACGTTCATAAGTGGTGAAACGCCCGCCGCAAGCCGGGCAGAAGCGGCGCCTGCGGATCGAGACATGATCCTCGGCGGGGCGGGAATCCTTCACCTGTGTGTCGACATTCCCGCAAAACGGACAGCGCATCGCTCTCTCCTCGGTCCCCGGTCTTCGTTTTCCACAGGCACTATAGGCAGCCCACCGCACCTTGGGTAGACCGGATCGGCAAGCGCAACATGGTGAAACCCTGGGGTGTGGCGGCGCGGACTCAGGACAGCGGCCGCAGCCGTTTCATACGATGCCAGATAGCGCGAAGCTGCTGATAGGTAACGTTCTGGCGTTTGAAATCAGGCTTGCGCGCCCTGCGGTCAAAGACCGTCAGTTGCACCGTCTCTTGTCGTTCGAGACAGGTGATAAGCTCATAAGGTAGCGCGAGCTTGTGCGCGAGGTAGGGAAATGACAACTGATCGCGGCGGCTATAGCGCAGGACATGTTCCATCCAGCGGTCGCCGAACCGCATCAACAGTGGATCGTTGTGACGGCGCAGCATGAAATGACCTTCGATGAGGCCAAGCCTTTCTGGAAGGCCCTCGGCGCGGTAGGTCGCCAGACGTTGCTTGACCGGCAGGTGATCATCCAACCCGTTCTCGCAGATGACCCGACCCTCTTGGTAAACGCAGTCGCGGCGAAAGTGCGGAAAGGCATGGAAGGATGCATCGGAATGCGCCTGGATCGTTTCAAGGATCTGCGCGGGCGGCATCAGAAGCCGCGACTTGTTGTCGAGCCAGATCGACCATTCGGCATCAGGAAAATAGGCATGCGGCCTGAGTTTTGCCCGACGGGAGGCCCTTGCAGGGTCAAGGCCGTCCAGCGGATCGTGGATCACCTCGACACCGGGAAGCGTCAGATCCTGATTGTCGGTAAAAATGACCCGCCTATAGCCCTCCGACGGTCCGAAGACATCCGGGTTCAGAGGTTCCTTGGTGCCGTACAGGGCAGAGTACAGTACAAGCGACATCGGCACACTCTTAAAAGCAACATATTGCCGATGGTAGTGCGGCGAAGTGGCTTTGCAAGATGAATATCAGAACACGCTCCGCGATCCTCGGTTTCGCAAACAATCGGGGCCCCAGAAGCCATTCATTGCAAACAACGGGATAGCCCTTACCGGGAATCGCAAAACAAAACATCCGCCCACTGGGCGGATGTTCCAAGCTTCTTACTGGTCCAGGAACGACCTCAGCTTCCGCGACCGGCTGGGGTGCTTGAGCTTCCTGAGCGCCTTCGCCTCGATCTGGCGGATCCGTTCGCGGGTCACGCTGANNTGCCGATGCCGAAGCGCATCCGCAGAACCCGCTCCTCGCGCGGGGTCAGGCTCGCCAGAACCCGTGTCGTGGTTTCCTTCAGGTTCTCCTGGATCGCGCTGTCCAAGGGCAGGATCGCGTTGGTGTCCTGGATGAAATCGCCCAGCTGGCTGTCT
>DJWG01000031.1:16713-16963 GCA_002440945.1 Rhodobacteraceae bacterium UBA6236
GTCGGCTCGCGGCCGATCTCGTGCAGCATCTGCCGTCCGGTGCGGACCAGCTTGTTGATCGTTTCGATCATGTGGACCGGGATGCGGATCGTGCGGGCCTGGTCCGCGATGGACCGGGTGATCGCCTGACGGATCCACCAGGTCGCATAGGTCGAGAACTTGTAGCCGCGACAGTATTGGAACTTGTCCACGGCCTTCATCAGGCCGATGTTGCCTTCTTGGATCAGATCGAGAAACTGCAAACCACGGT
>DJWG01000030.1 GCA_002440945.1 Rhodobacteraceae bacterium UBA6236
TCATGGGATTTGTGCAACAGAGCCCGCTGATAGTCAAGATCGACCAGTTCCGGGTTTCGCTTCCTGATCGCGTTATCCACGGCATCGAACCGCGCCTTGCTTGCCAAAGTCTCGGGAAAAGTGGCCCCGTAATAGTCGTCGAATAGCTCTGTCCGGGATGGCACGGGTTCATCCGAGACCATGTATGCCAGCAGGTCAGCGACCATCTCCTCGTCTCGGCTTTGGCGAAGTTGGTCCTTAGTCAGGATGCCATGCACTACCCAGAACACGCCGTCGGCACTGATGCCGTAGTCAAGTTGGCGGTTGGTGATGCTGATCTTGCGCATCTCGCTGAGCAGCAGCAGGTCGGAGTTAGAGGTGTCGCCGCGAACACGCGCCGAAATCTCGCGTACGCAGTCTGCGAAGGCCCCTGTGGCGCCAGCTGCCCGAAGTTCCTGTCGGGAGAGCTGACGACCGCCGGAGTTAATCCGCCGGAAAACCTCTTCTACGGATTCACCGCGGGCAGCTTCGTAGATGGAAAGCGGTACCGGGTAGGATGCAATCGCGAGGCATTGTCCGCGATCAAGGATCGGAGTCTTCTGTTCGATCACTTGGTGATCGAGAAGATCTTTCGTCGTCGCAAATGTATTGAGATCAAAGTATCCGCCGTTAACTGCATAGTCGTTCGCGATAAAGGAAGTAATGGCGTTCATACGCTGCATCCCGTCGATAATTTCGAGTGTGCCGTCCTGCCGGCCAAGCGGTTCGGCAAGCAGGATAATCGGAACCGGGAAGCCCTGAATAATGGAATCGATGAAGCTCTGTTTCTCCTCAATCGTCCAGATGAGCTTTCGCTGATATCGCCGGTTCACAACGTACTTGTTGTCCAAGTAATTGATGAACACCCGTTCCACCTGTTCGCCGCGGACGACGAGTTCTTGCTGTGCTCCTGCCAATCTCACCACCCTCACGGCCATCTATGTCGCGACAACCATACAGGTAGCAGTAACGGACTCCAGTGTGTTCTTCGGGGGATGCCTCGACCTTCAGATGAGCCTGCTATCGATGATGCGCGTCGTCTGATGCAGGGTCAGACTTCCGGAGAGCTATGTCCGCTTCCTGCACTTCGCAGACATTGCTGCGATGCGCAGCGAAAGACCGCTTTCCGCCCATTCCCGCCGTCACTCTATCCCCATCGCGAGCCTCGTTGCCCTCCGCTCGAACCCACGCCGGACGGCGTCACATAGCGCGTTGGGAAACCCCGCCGACGTCTCGGCCACGACCGCCTCAAATGCCTGCTCGGCCATGCTCCCAATCTCTTCGAACACCCCCGCAACCTGATCGCGTGAAAACCCCGCAGCGAGGCCTGTTTCGACGAAATGCCGGCCCTGGATTTCCGAGACCCTGTAGTGTCGCCCCTTGCCCACCCTCATGGCAAGCTTCATGTCCTTGGTCTGTAGCGTCCCTGCATCCAGTGAGGGTTGCACCGTCAGCACGTCGTAGAGCGGCGTCATGGTGAAGCGGCCGCCGGGCGTCAGGGCAATGCTGAAGTTCTTGGCGTGGCCGTCGGTCGCGCCGATCAGCCAGAACAGGACGTTGGCCTTCAGGAAATCGGCACGGTCGCGCAGGGGCTCGTCGCTGCCCTGAAGCAATTCGCAGATTTCGACGATGCCGGGGCCACCCTCGTTCTGGTATTTGCGGGTCGGCGGGACGGAGAGGGCCTGGCAGCAGTCCTCTTGCGGCAGGCGGATCAGGCGGCCGTCGCGGGTGCGCAAGCGGTCGAAGCGTTCCACGACCAGCGCCCTTGTCCCCGCGAAACTGGCAATCTCGGTGCGGGCCACCTTCAGGCCGAAGGCCGCCATCAGGCGCAGGCAGAAATGCTCGTTCTCGATGCTGTCGGTCAGGTCCATGCCGTTCGGCAGGGTGCCGATCGCCGACTTGAGGATATGCGTCGTCGGCGTCGTTCCGGTCGGAAGGGTCCAGTGGCCGTCATGGAACAGCAGCGCGGTCTTTTCCTGCGCGCCGGCGACCGAGATGCGGAAATCGCGTTCGGCCCGGATGCCAAGGGGCGCGCGGTGCAGATCCTTCAGCATGGCGGCGATCTGGTCGTCCGACAGCGGCTCCCCCGTCAGCGCGTCACTTGCGCCCGGCTTCTCGCCCTCGGGCAGGAACTGCAGCGCGCCCACGCAATCCCGCCCGATCCGGGCAAGCAGGCTGTAGGCGTCCACCCCGTCCGCGCCGACACGTTCGGCCACTCGGCGGCGGATGTCGTCGCTGTCGGGCAGCAGGTTCTCGAAGACCGCGATGACCGGGGGGCCGGTGTAACGCTCTGGCCGCAGGGGCAAGGAGCGCGAGATGGGCATGGTATGCTCCCACACCAGCCAGTCGGGTGCATAGGCGAAGGCGAAGGCCCCGTCGGGTTCCCGGAAATACTGCCCCACCTTGCGGCGGTTCATGTAGACATCAAGCGGCGCGTAGGTGCGCTTGCGGCCCATCAGAAGATTTCCTCAAGATCGTCGGGCTTCGTCTTGCTGCGGGGCACGATATGCAGTTCCAGGTCGAGCGCCGCGAGCAGGTCGAAGATCGTGTCCACCTTCGCGCCGCTGGCGCTGGTCTCGATGTTCGAGACGGTGCGCTGCCAGATGCCCGCGCGAGCGGCGAGTTCGGCCTGCGTCAGCTTTTGCGCCTTGCGGGCATTGCGCAGGACGTTGCCGAGATCCCTGGTGGTGCGGGCGATCTGATCCATCGGATGATCCTTTCTCTGGGAAGATGACCTGTGGATCATATTCTGTCAATATGTCTTAGTAATCATAAATGCAAGTTATGACGTAGAGATCATCAGTCATCGCAGCCTCCGGATTCACAGCGGCACTGCGCCAATTGCCGCTTCGTGATGCCGACCCTCAAGCGTCGAGGACTGCACCCCCTGTCAGCCGCCGAGGGTTGCCCTGACATCCGCCATGGAAATGTAGACACGGGTAGGATTGTGCGGATCACCAAGCGGCTGGAACCCGAGATCCTCGTAGAAACTCCGACGCCGGTCGAAATGCTCGTCCTCCAGGACATCCAGAACGATAGCGCTGGCCCCCATCTGCCCGGCGATGTCCAGGCAACGTTTCATCGCGGCGATGACAAGTGCGGTGCCGAGGCCCTTGCCCTGCATGTCTTTCCGGACCGCGACCGCCCGAATGTAGATGACCGGCACATCGGGCACCCGGGCACGCTGCCACGTTTTCGGTCCGAATGCGGATCGGACCGCCAGGGCGCCGAGCGTGTAGAATCCAAGCACGGCGGGGGCACCGGCATCCGTTGCGATCCAGGCCGCCCCCATGTCGGCCCTGATCTGGTCCGAGAGCGAGGATTTCAGGAAGTGATCGATGGGGGGGAAGCCGCATGAAAAGGCGCTGCGGTCATGTAGCGCCTTGTCGAACCTGGCGATGGTGAGGGCGGGCCGATCCGCAGTTGGGTCAGCCTGCATCCTTGAGCAGGCCTTTTGACGCCTCTGTCGCGCGGGCCAGTCCTGGCACGCGTTTGCCCGGCGCCTCCACGGCGGCCTTGAACGCGTCGAATGCCTCGACCGGCAGGATGGAGAGGGACAGGCGCTGCTCGACCTCCTGCGCCCGCAGAAGGGCGGCCTGACGGATGAAGTCGGCCTCCTGCAGCCCGGTCGCGGCGGCTGCGGCACGGATGCGCTCTTCATCACTACGATGCAGCCGCAGTTCCTTGCGCGCATCCATCTTGCCCGGTGTCGGGCTGGCCGGTGTCATGGCAAACATGGTGGCTCTCCCTTGTTGCCATCATATACGGACAAAAGCCGTACAGATCAAGGTTGGCGCCAGTTGCAATCCGGGCAGCCACAGGCGCGGCCTAACGTTTTTCGGCACGCAAGGCGTCCAGCACCCTGTCCACTTCCTGCGCCAATGCCTCGGTTTTCGCGCGCCAGGTCGCATCGAGGTCATTGGCCAGCGCAAGGACATATCGCGCCAGATCACGAAAGGCGGTGTCACCTTGCGCGATCGGGGGAAGGGGTTCGCCGCGCAGTTTCGCCTCGTTGAGCTGCTTCGCAATCAGGTTGATCGTGGCCCCTTGGCGCCGGAGTTCGGTGATCCAGCCAGCCAGCGTCCGGGACAGGTCCGGGTCGGGTGCTGGCAGCAGCCGGTCCGCGGCTGCGAAAAGGCATCGCATGGCCGCAGGCCGGTCGGTGATGCCCCTGCGGGCGAGGGCTGTATCGAAATTGGTCAGGTTCCGTTCGCTGATCCGAACACTCACCGTCTGGGTGCTGGGTACATCCTCGGGCCGTGACCGGCGCAGGGTGTCGTAAATCGCCCGGCGCGAGACGCCGAAGCGGCGGGCGAGTGCGATTGCCGGAACCCCCTCGGCGCGTGCGGCGATGATCTGGCGGCGGTCCGTCTGGGTCAGTTTCCGATGGTGCGGCATGTGAAGTTTACGGTCCTATTTCTTGCCAGTTTCTCCCAGCCTACCGCCTCACAACGGCAGTGGAGGCGGGTCAGGGGCTGGGAGTCATTTTCCGGATCGGCGAAGCCGCGCGATGCAGAGCGCAGTCCGCAGAAGACGTGGCGCAAAAGACGTGATGCAGGCGGCAGAGTGCAGAGCGCAGGTCGCAGGATGCAATCCGCATCTGGCAGACGACGTGCTGCGAGCGGCGCAAGAACTGGCTGCGAGCGGGATCGTCATCCTGCCAGCCCTGCCGCGCGCAACTGTTCGGCGGTGACCATTTGGGCCGCGATCAGCACCTGCACCTGTTGGGGCGAGATATGCCGGCACATCGGACTGAGGTCGCGGACCCAGCCGGCCAGCCGGGTGTTGTGCGCGGTCGTTGCGGTCGCCGCCACCTCGCGTTCCGCCTGCATGGCCTCGACGATCGGCTGCCAGCGCCGGGAGCCGAACCAGTTGTCCGAGAAACAGACCTTGGAGCGGGTAAAGCCCGCGCTCTCGGAGGCATAGGCCTGCACCGCGCGCAGCAGGAGGTCGGGGCCTACGCCCTCGGCTAGCGCATCGGCAATCCGCGCCAGACAGGCGGCCTCTCCGCGCTGCCGGTCTGCGGGATAGGCGGCCCATATGCTTTCCGCCTTCGCCTCCGCCTCCGCGCGCCTGCGCGTTGGGGGTTTATGGATGGTTTCAGGGTGGTTTGGGGTCCGCTCTGGACCCGGTACCCCGTCCACCGTGGCCCCCGTCCCGGGGTCAGGCTGGACGGGGTTCACCATGGACCCGGTCCTGTCATCGGGATCGACCGAGCATTCCAGGGCCATGATCTGCGCCAGGACGATCCGGTAGATCACCGTATAGCCATTGCGGCACGGACGCCGCCCGGACTCGACCAGGATGCCCTCGCGCAGGAATTCGGTGATCGTCCGCTTCACGGTGCTTTCGCCCAGTTCCGTGTGGCGCTGGATCGTACCCTTGGAACACCAGATGCCTGATCCGTCATCACTGGCCTTGTCGGCCAGAAACATGATGATCTGCTTGCGTGACGGGCTGCCGAATATCCGCTCGGCACAGAGATTGGCGACCTTCCAGCTCATCGCCGCGCGTCCGGACTGGGGCGTCCCGAACCGCTCGGCTCGGACCGCCTGACACAGCAGGCGCACCGGCCGTAACGCGCGCCCTCACCCTCTTTCCGGGCGCTGATCCGGTTTGACAATCGCCCCGTAAGTGATTGATTTCCCGTAGGTGGTTTGACGGAAATTTCGCCCGCAACCGCTTGATCCGCCGCCTTTGTAGATGGCTTGAAAATCCGCGTGTCGCTGGTTCGATTCCGGCTCTGGGCACCACTTTTCCACACCACCATGGAAACTTCTCTGGTCTGAAAAAATCGGCCGGAGTAGATCTACAGGTGCCCTCGGTGGTCCGCCCATCCCCGATAAGGTTTTGTCATGGCTGACTTCAAGACCGTCAAGGCCCCGTCTGCCGCCGTTGGTTTCTGGCCGGATGACGCATTCCTGGTCGGGCTTGCGATTGCCTTCTGCGTGTTGATCCTCGGCGTTCTGACGTGGCGCAGGAGCCGGCGCGAGGGCCAATCGCAGATCGACCATCCTCTGGCGGATCGGTGGGATCGGCGCGCATCGGGCGCTGCGATTGCGCCTCGCAATCGGAAGCCGCCCTGCAAGTGGCGTTCGGGGTCGCTGTCGGGGTCGCTTTCACGTTCGCGTTCAGGGGGCCTTGGAAAATGGCACTGTTCGGAATGCGGGGTCGAAGCGTTCACGACGACCGGGAAGGCCCTGGCCGAGTGCAAGAAGGAACTGAAACCGAAAGCGCTGTGACCTGCGGCTTGCCTGTCCGATCCTCGGACATGTCCCCCGTCAATCCAGCGCCGGGAAGTAGTTTGCGGGCGAGAGGCGGATGGTGGCGGGGTCTGCGCCTGCGGTGATGACGGTGATCTCGGGGCCGATCAGGCCCTTGCGCGGAAGGGGGTTCAGCGCGGCCTCAAGCGCCAGCGCGCCCTGGCGGATCGGGTCGTCGAAGGGCGCGGCCTGCACCTGACCGCCGACCAGACCACGGGCGACGCTGTGGCTGATGTAGGTCGCCGCCAGCCCGGGGGGTTTCGCGGCGCCTGCGAAGACCGCCATCGCCGCTTCGATCGCGGGGGCGGGGCCGATGATGAGGTCGGGTTCCGGCGACTGCGCCAGCGCCTGTTCCAGAAGGCGCAGTTGTTCGGTCGTTCCCGTATCGGCCCCGAAGACGGCGGCGATCTGGATGGCTGAACCGGCAAGACCCCGGCGCAGACCGGTTTCCAGGGGCGCGACCCAGCCTGCCTCGGGCGGACCGGAGAGGAGGATGGCCTTGACCGGCGTGCCCCCGGACGGGTGCAGGCGCGCAAGATGGGCGCCAAGCCTTTCGCCCATGTCCGACCAGTCGACGCCGATGCGGGCCACCAGGGCATCCGAATGCAGTTCGTTCACAAGGCCGATGACCGGTTGCCGCCGGGCCGCCGCAGCGACGGCGGCAAGAAGGTCGGGGTCGTCAGACGACACCGCGCCGATCAGCACCGCGCGGGGGCGCAGCGCCTCGCAGTCCTGAAGCTGGCGGATCTGGGTCTGGAGGGCGCGGTAGCCGCCCGCCTCGAAGAACCGCGTCCTGACGCCGCTCTCGTGGGCGCGGGTTTCGATCCCGTCCGCGACGCTCAGCCAGTATTCATCCTTGAAATGCGGGACGAGGACGCAGATCAGATCATCAGCGGCACGGGCGGGGGTCGACCAGAGCGCCGCGATGCAGAGGATTGCGACGCGCAGGATCAGGGGATAGGCACGCTCCATGCGATCGAGACGTTTCGACAAACAGCTCCAGTCCGTCTTCATGATCCTCTCCGGTCTGACCATCGTTGTCGGGCTTGCGTCCATCGGCGTCAACCGCCTGCTGATCCGGTCGCAGGACCAGGTGCTGAAGGAAAGCATCGCCGTCATCGAACGGACCGAACGGGTCGGGCGCGACGTGGACCGCGCCGCCGCGCTGGTCGAGCAATTGGCGAAGGCCGCGACCGAGGCGGAGGTGCCCCGCATTTCCGGCGCGGTCGCGGCCGCGATTACCGATATCGAGGCCGGGATCGCCGAGATGCGACGGTTCCTGACCGGGCGTGCCGGAACCCTGACCGACGCCGAAGAAGCGCGGCTCCTGGCGGCCGAGATGACGCTTTCGGTGCGGCGTCTCGACCGGCTTCAGGCGGTGATCGGGAAAGAGAAGCTGCGCCTTGAAACGGCGGCAGAGCGGCTGGTGGCCTTGACCGTGGCGGGAACGAACCTTGCGCGGTTGCGGATCACCGCCGGGATATGGGAGTTGTATCGCGCCCCGGTCGGGCAGTCGCCGCGCCCGCTGCTTGACCATCTGGCCGACCGGGACTTCTTTGTTCTTGAACGGCTGGGGGATCTGTCCGAGGCGACGGCGCGGTTGACGCAACTGGTGGGGCAGATCGTCGATGCCGGCAATGCCGGCGTGATTGACGATCTTGAGGCCGGGTTCAGCGAGGCGCTGTCGCTGGCGCAGGCACGGACGGGCTACCTGCCCGCGGCCAGCGGCGCCACGGCGGCCAACCGGGAATTCGCGGTTTTTGCCCGGGCGCTGGGGCCTGATGGCCTGATCGCGGTGCGGCGGGAACAGCTGGCGACCTCGCTCGGGCTTGAAGCCCTGTCCGTGAAGCTTGACCAGAAGCTTGCCGTTCTGGCGGATGAGGCGCAGCAGGGCCGCAACGCGACCCGGGCGCAGATGCAGGCCCGGATCGCCGATGCGGGCTGGTGGGCGATGGGCCTGACGGCGGCCTTGGCGGCGATCGTGGTTCTGGCGGTCCTTGCCGGTTATCTGGTCTGGTCGCGCACCCGCAGCGGGGTCGTCCTGCGGATGGGGATGGTCGCCGAACGGATGGTGCAGGTCGCGCGCGGCGAGACGGGCGAGGCGATGCGCATCAGCGGCCATGATGAAATCGGGCAGCTGGAAAAGTCGCTCAATGTGCTGCGGCGCCGGACCGACGAGGCGATGCGCTTGCGCCAAAGCCTTGAAACCGCGGTGCTGGAACGGACCGCCGATGTGGTGGCCGAAATGAAGCTCGCAAACGCCGCCCGCGCCGAGGCAGAGGAACTGAGCATCGCCAAGACCCGCTTTCTGGCCCGGATGAGCCATGAGATCCGCACACCGCTCAATGGGGTGATCGGCCTTCTGGACCTGCTGGTCGCCGAAGACGGAACCCCCGCCCGGCGCGCGCGGCTGGAAACCGCGCTGACCTCGGCCCGGGATTTGCAGGCGATGACCGAAGACATCCTGAGCTTTTCGGTCGGTGAGGAGTGGCGCGGGCATGGGACGGTGGCGGCTTTCGATCCCGCCGCGCTGGCACGGGGCCTGGGCGACCACCTTCAGGTCCTGGCGCAGGCGAAGGGGCTTTTGCCGGTGGTGCGCGTCCGGGATCTGCCGCCCGTGCTGATGGGCGATGCGGGTCGCATCCGTCAGGTCCTGGTCAACCTGATCTCGAACGCCGTGAAATACACCGATGCCGGAGAGGTGCGGCTTGAGGTTTCGCATCGCCCCTTGCCCTTTGATGACCACGAGATCGCCTTTCGTGTCGCGGATACCGGTCCGGGCATGACCGCCGAGGAAACCCGCCACGCCTTCGACGTCTATGGCCGCACCGCAGATGCGCGCCGCAAGGGATTGCCCGGTGTGGGTCTGGGGCTTGCCATTGTCCGGCAGCTGACCGATGCGATGGGGGGCGAGTTGCGGGTCAGCACCGCGCCGGGGCAGGGCAGCAGCTTTACCTTGGTCCTGCGGCTGCGGGAAGGCGATGCCTCGGCCCTGATCGCGGCGCCGGGGGGCGATCTGCCCCATGCCGTGCCGCAGATGCCGGGCTTGGCGGTTCTGGTGGTCGATGACCACCCCGTCAACCGTCTGGTGGCGCGCGGATATCTGGAACGGATGGGCGCCGCCGTCACGGAGGCTGGCTCCGGTGCGGAGGCGCTGGCGAGGGCCGCTGACGGGAACTTCGACGCCATCCTGATCGACCTCGACCTGCCCGACATGCGCGGCGAAGAGGTGGTGGCGAACATCGACCGCAAGGGCGCACGGCTGGCGATCTTCACCGCCGATCTGGTGCGCGACGATGCCGAAACCCGCGTCCGTTTCGGCGTCGATCATGTGCTGACGAAACCGCTTTCGCCTCGGGCGCTGGCCGGTCTTTTGGAGGGCGGCGCCGAGACGACCGCCCGCCCGGCGGCCGATGATCCGTTGGAGGCGAGCCTGCGCGATGACATGGCCAATCTGGGGGCGGAACTTGCGGCCGATATCGTCGCCGCATTCCTGACCGATCTCGTCAAGGCGCGGGATGACCTTGTGGCCGCCACCGATCCGGAAACCCGCCGCCGCATCGCGCATCGCCTGAAGGGCGCGGCCAGCAACTTCGGCCTGCTGGCGCTTTGCGACCTTCTTCAGCGGATCGAGAAGGGCGATGATGCGGCGCTGTCGGCGTTGCCGGCCGAGGCCGAGGCGGCCGATGCGCGGCTTCGGGCGGTGGCGGCGCGGATCGGCCTTCAGCCGGACGGGGCGGCGAAGCAGTAACCTTCGCCGGCGCGGGTCAGGATCCAGTCGGGGTTGGTGGGATCGCTTTCGATCTTTTTCCTGAGCCGCCCGACCAGAACGTCGATCGACCGGTCGCCGGGGCGCATCTCGCCGCGCCCGATGATCTCGCTTAACCGCGAGCGGCCGAAGGTGATGCCGGGGTTGCGGGTCAGGGTGTCCAGCAGGTCGAATTCCTGCGCGCTCAGGCTTTCGACGCGGGCGGCCGAGACAAGGCGGCGGCGGATGCGGTCGAAGTGCCAGGGGCCGAATTCGTCCACGGCATCAAGCGTCGGCGCGCTGCGGCCGATATCGGCGATGCGCGCCAGAAGGTTCTTGATCCGCGCCGCCAGTTCGCGCCGGTCGAAGGGCTTCGTCACATAGTCGTCCGCCCCCATTTCAAGCCCGACGATCCGGTCGATCTGGTCGTCGCGCGAGGTCAGAAGGATGATCCCCACCCGCGACTGCATCCGCTGTTCGCGGGTGATGGTCAGGCCATCCTTGCCTTCAAGCCCGATGTCGAGAAGCAGAAGTTCGGGCGGATCGGTGTCGATCACCTCCTGCATGGCGGCAGCGTCCCCGGCCTCGGTCACCCGGTAGCCCAGGCTGCGCAGATAGCCCGCAAGCCGCATCCGCGTCACGCGGTCGTCCTCGATGATCAGGATGTGCTCGGCCATCCGTCCCTCTTTACATCTCTTAACACGCCTTCACCGGTTGGGTTGATGACAGTCAAGGTCGGATTGGCACCTTCCGACGATCTTGCATTCGCAGACAAGACGGAGAACCGCCATGACATCGATCAATTCCACCCGCCGAGGGTTCCTGAAGGGCGGCGCTGCCCTTCTGGGAAGCGGCTGGCTGATGAACAGCACCGCACTGGCCGCCATCGATCCCAACTCGTTCGCGGGCCGGGTCTTCCACGCCAGCCACTACGGCCCCTTCGAGGCGGTCGTCCGCGACGGCAAGATCTTCGAGATCGCGCCGGTCATCCAGCTTGACCAGCGCCCGACCGAGATGCTGATGCATGGCGTCATCGACCGGACCTATGACAAGACCCGCATCGACTATCCGATGGTGCGGAAATCCTACCTGGAAAACTGGAAGTCGGGCGACGTGAAGCCGGAACTGCGCGGCCGCGAAGAATATGTCCGCGTCGATTGGGACACCGCGCTGAAACTGACCGCCAAGGCCATCACCGACACGATTGTCGAACATGGCAACCAGGGCATCCTCTCGACCTCGTACGGCGGCTGGAGCCATGCGGGCATCATGCGGCCGAACGTGCTGCAGGGCAAGTTCTTCAACATGATCGGCGGCTGCACCAACACGGTTGGCGACTGGTCCGGCGGCGCGAGCCAGATTTCGCTTCCGCATGTCATCGGCGACATGGAGGTCTATTCTGCCCAGACCGCCTGGGAAGTCATCCGCGACAACACCGAAGTCTTCGTCCTGGTCGGCTGCGACCCGATCAAGAACAACCGCGTCGAATACACGGTCGCCGACCACGGGATGTATGGTCCCTGGGAACAGATCCGCGACAACGGCACGAAGTTCGTCTCGATCAACCCGCAGCGCACCGCCTCGGACCAGTATCTGAACGCCGACTGGGTGAAGATCATCCCGAACACCGACGTGGCGCTGTTCCTTGCCATGGCAAACCATGTTCTGGAACAGGGTCTTGAGGACAAGGACTATCTGGCGAAATACACCGTCGGGTCGGACAAGTGGATCGCCTATGTGAAAGGCAAGGGCGAGGACAAGACGCCGAAGACCCCGGAATGGGCGGCCAAGATCACCGGCATCGACGCCGCGAAGATCCGCGAACTGGCCGAGCTCTTGGCCAAGTCGAAGACCGAAATCGCCGGTGCCTGGTCGCTGCAACGCGCCCATCACGGTGAAATGACCCACTGGGCGATCATCAACTTTGCCGCCTTGACCGGCAAGATCGGCAAGCCGGGGCAGGGCGTGGGCTTCAGCTGGCACTACGGCAGCGGCGGCATGCCGCAATCGGGCGGCGCGACCCCGGCGGGTCTGAGCCAGGGCAAGAACTTCGTCACCAAGAATATCGTTCCGGCCTCGCGCCTGACGGAAGCCCTGGAAAACCCGGGAGCCGAGATCATCTACAACGGCAACGTCCGCCAATACCCGGACGTCCACATGATCTACAACGCCGGCAACAACTTCATGTCCCACCAGCAGGACACGAACCGGCTGATCAAGGCGCTTCAGAAGGTGAAGACCATCGTCAGCCAGGACGTGTGGTGGACGGCCGCGACCCGCTGGGCCGACATCGTGCTGCCCGCGTCCTCGACGCTGGAACGCGACGACATCTCGGTCGGCGGCACCTATTCGAACGACAAGATCTACGCGATGAAGAAGGTGATCGAGCCCTTGGCCGAAAGCCGCAGCGACTTCGAGATCTTCGCGGCCCTGGCGGAGCTGTTCTACAAGGGTTCGCAATATGTCGAGGATCAGGCGTATCCTGAATACATCGACATCATCAAGAAGGCCTACAACGGCACGACGGCGGCCAAGACCACACCCTTCGAGGAGTTCTGGGACAAGGGCTACGCCCTTCAGCCCGCCCCGAAGGAAGCCCGCGCCTGGGTTCGTCACGGCGCCTTCTACGAAGACCCGGAAACCAACAAGCTGCATACCCGTTCGGGCAAGATCGAAATGTTCTGCGACACCATCGCCGAAATGAAGCTTGAGGACTGCCCCGGCATGCCGATGTGGCTGGAGCCCGCGGAATACCTTGGAAATGCCAAGGACGGCCAGTTGCACGTTGTCAGCCCGCACCCGTGGTATCGTCTGCACAGCCAGATGGCGAACTCGGAAAAGCTGCGCGGTCTTTATCAGGTCCAGGGCCGCGAACCGGTGCGGATCAACCGCGAAGACGCCGAAAAGCGCGGCATCGCCGATGGCGATCTGGTCGAGATCTTCAACGATCGCGGCACCGTCATCGCCGGGGCAGTCGTCTCGGACGAGATCATGCCGGGCGTCATCTCGATCTATGAAGGCTGCTGGCCAAGCCTTGACAGCAAGGGCCGCTGCAACTCGGGTCTGGTGAACTTCCTGACCTCGACGCAGAAGTCCTCGGGGCTGAGCCAGGCGACGACCGCCAACACCTGCCTTGCCTCGATCCGCAAGTGCGAAGACCCGGATGGCCCGAACCAGGCCTATGAGAAACCGGCGATCCTCGACGGCGTGGAACTGGCGGCGATCGACGATGCCGACCTGGGGCTTGACCGGCTGGATGCGGTGATCGAGGCGCTTTATGCCGAGATGAGCCCGGGTGAGAAGATGTTCTACGAACGCTGCACCGTCTGCCACGGTCCGCGTGACGTGGGCGCCTTCACCCAGCTTCAGTGGAAGGCGATCACCCCCTCGATGTTCCCGCGCGCCGGCCTGGACGAGGCCGAATCCGCGATGGTGATGGAGTTCCTGATGAAGAACGCCTCGGACGCGGCGGCGAACTGACCCGAAACGGGGCGCGGCCGGGGTTTCCTGGCCGCGCCCCCTTCTGCAAGGACGATATTCCGATGCCCCAGACCCAAACCCGCATGATCGACGTCGCCGCCGCGCGGGACATCGCGCTGGCGCAGGTCGCGCCGCTGGCTGACGTGGATGAGGTGGCGCTGGCCGACGCCCTGGGCCGGATCGCCGCGCGCGAGGTGCTGGCGGTGACCGCGATGCCCTTCTTCACCTGCTCTGCGATGGATGGTTTCGCGGTGTCGACCGCCGCGCTGATGGCTGGTCCGCTGCGGCTGCCCATCGGCGCGACGCTGGCCGCCGGGGCGGGGGCCGCGGCGGTGCTTCCCGACGGAACGGCGGCGCGGATCTATACGGGCGCGCCGGTCCCCGAAGGCGCGGATGCGGTCGTGCCCATCGAAGAGACCCGCGAAGAGGACGGCCATGTCGTCCTGTCTCGCTTGCCCGAGGCCGGGGCGAATATCCGGCGGGCGGGAAGCGACCAGCCGCTGGGGGCTGTCCTGCTGGCGCCCGGCACGCGGACCATGGCGCATCATGTGGGCCTGCTGGCCGCAAACGGGATCGACCGGGTTTCCGTCGTCCGCCGCCCGCGCATCGCGGTCTTCTCCACCGGCGATGAACTGGCGGCCGGCGCGCGTGGCGCGGGCCAGATCCATGACGCGAACCGCCCGATGCTTCTGGCCCTGATCCGGGCCGCAGGCGCCGAGGCGCTGGACGGGGGCATGTTGCCCGACGATCTGGCGCAGATCGCGGACCGTCTGGCAGAGCTTTCGCACACCGCCGATCTGGTCGTGACCTCGGGCGGCGCCTCGATGGGCGGGCTTGACCTGCTGCGCCCCGCTGTCGTCACGGCCGGTGGCACCATCGCCGCCTGGCGCGTTGCGGTGAAGCCCGGCAAGCCGGTGATCTTCGGCAAACTTAGCCATACCGGTTTCACCGGCCTTCCGGGCAATCCCTTCGCGGCCTTCGTGGGGTTCCATCTGTTCATCGCGGCCCAGATCGACCGCATGACGGGCCGCGATCCGCGCCCCTTCGCCCCCGTGAAGGCGCGGGCCGATTTCTTCTGGCGGCGCAGTCCCGGTCGCCAGGAGGTCTTTCCCGTCCGCTGCCTCGGCACGGACGGGACGGGCCTTCCGATCCTTGAGAGGCTCGGGCAGGGCGTATCCGGGACGCTCTTTCCCCTGACCGCGGCCGATGGGCTGGCCGTCATCCCCGCCGATTGCGGCGAAGTCATTTCCAGCCAGATCCTCGACTGGCATCCGTTCTGCGGAGAGTGAAGCAGATGTTCCTTGATCCCGCCCGATCCAACGCCTCAGCCGCCCGCCCGGTCTGCGGCCCGCTGTCGGATCGCTTTGCCCGCGTGGTGCGCTACCTGCGCGTCTCGGTCACCGACCGCTGCGATTTCCGTTGCAGCTATTGCATGGCCGAACAGGTGAAGTTCCTGCCCCGCAAGGATCTTCTGTCGCTCGAGGAACTCGACCGGCTGTGTTCCGCCTTCATCGGCCTTGGGGTGCGCAAGCTGCGCGTGACCGGGGGCGAACCGCTGGTGCGCCGCGACATCCTGACCTTCTTCCGCGCCATGTCGCGCCATCTGGACAGCGGCGCCTTGACGGAACTGACGCTGACCACGAACGGCAGCCAGCTTGCCCGCCACGCCGCCGATCTGGCCGCCTGCGGGGTGCGGCGGGTCAATGTCTCGCTCGATACGCTGGATGCGGCGCGCTTTGCCCGGCTTACCCGGCGCGGGCAGGTGCAGCCGGTGCTTGACGGGATCGCGGCCGCGAAACGCGCCGGGATGAAGGTCAAGATCAACACCGTGGCGCTGAAGGGTTTCACCGAAGACGAGATGTTCCCGCTGGTCGACTGGTGCGCGGGCGAAGGTCACGACGTGACCTTCATCGAGATCATGCCGATGGGCGAAGACGGCATGATGGACCGGCTGGACCAGTACCTGCCGCTTTCTGAGCTGCGCGCCCGGTTGGCGGAACGGTTCACGCTCGTGCCGCTCTCGGAAACCACGGGCGGGCCGGCCCGCTATGTGCGGCTGGCAGAGACGGGCCAGAAGATCGGCTTCATCACGCCGCTCAGCCACAGTTTCTGTGAAACCTGCAACCGGGTGCGGCTGTCGTGCACGGGGGAATTGTTCCCCTGTCTGGGCCAGGAGGGCGCGACGGACCTGCGCAGCGTCCTGCGCGCGGCTTCTGAACCCGGGGTTCTGGAACAGGCGATCCGCGACGGCATCGCCCGCAAACCCAGGGGCCATGACTTCGACTATTCGCGCGGGACGCCTTCGGGCGTAATCGCGCGCGGCATGAACCATACCGGCGGCTGACAGGTGATGATGCCATGACCACCCTTGACGTTCTTTACTTCGCCTGGCTGCGCGAACGCATCGACTGCCCGAAAGAGCGGATCGTGACCCCGGCCCTGACCGTCGCCGATCTGGTGGCCGACCTCGCCGCGCGCGACGCCCGCCACGCCGCCGCCTTTGCCGATCCGTCCGCCATTCGCGTGGCGCTGGATCAGGAACTGGCCGAGTTTTCCGCCCCCCTTGCGGGTGTCCGCGAGGTGGCTTTCTTTCCGCCGATGACCGGCGGCTGAGGGACCAAGGATGAACGCCCACCCCCCGCTTTATGCTGACGAGGAATTGCAGCGCTATGCCCGCCACATCGTGCTGCGCGAAATCGGCGGGCCCGGTCAGGCGCGGCTGAAACGCGCCCGGGTGCTGGTGATCGGCGCGGGCGGGCTTGGGGCGCCGGTGCTGATGTATCTGGCCGCCGCCGGGGTGGGGCAGATCGCGGTGGTTGATGATGATGTCGTCTCGGTGTCGAACCTGCAACGGCAGGTGATCCATGCCGAAGACCGGATCGGCATGGCCAAGGTCCGCTCGGCCCAGATCGCGGTGGCGGGGATCAACCCTTATGTGAGGCTGGTCCCGGTCGAAGACCGGCTTGACGCCGCGAAGGCCGCGGCGCTGGTGCCGGGGCAGGATCTTGTCATCGACGCGACGGATGATATGGAAACCCGCCACATGCTGAATGCCGCCTGCGTGGCCGCGCGGGTGCCGCTTCTGTCGGGCGCGATCAGCCAATGGGAAGGGCAGATGACCCTTTACGATCCGGCCCATGATGCGCCCTGCCTTGCCTGCCTTTTTCCGGTGATCCCGCCGGCCGAGCTTTTGCCCACCTGCGCCGCCGCCGGGGTCATGGGCGCCCTGCCGGGGATCATCGGGTCGATGATGGCGGCCGAGGCGATCAAGGAGTTGACCGGCGCGGGCCGCACCTTGCGCGGGCGGCTGGTGATCCAGGACGTGCTTTGGGGCGAGAACCGTGAAATCGCCGTATCACGCCGCGCGGGTTGTCCGGTCTGCGGCCATATCCACAAAGAGGACGCATGACGCTCACGCATTTCGACGCTCACGGCAATGCCCATATGGTCGATGTCTCGGACAAGGCGGAAACCCGGCGCATGGCCTTGGCCGAAGCCCGGGTCATCATGCTGCCCGAGACGCTGGAACGTGTCACCTCCGGCACCGCCAGCAAGGGCGATGTGCTGGGCGTGGCGCGGATCGCCGGGATCATGGCTGCCAAGCGCACCGCTGATCTGATCCCGCTGTGCCATCCGCTGGGTCTGGACAAGGTGTCGGTGAGGGTGACCCCCGACGACGACCTGCCGGGCTTCATCGTCACCGCGGAGGCCCGTGTCAGCGGCCCGACGGGGGTCGAGATGGAGGCGCTGACGGC
>DJWG01000111.1 GCA_002440945.1 Rhodobacteraceae bacterium UBA6236
AGACGTTTTGTGCAACAGAGCCGTCGAAGTAGGCTACCTTTTGTAGGCGGGTTTTTTCACCGCCTTTTCGCTGGCGGAACCAAGCGTGTTCTGTATCGAATGCAACCACGAATCCTGCATTATTGTCGGCGTAATGCGCCCACATGGGCGGGTTATCCATGCGTTCAGATAGCGAAAAGCAGAGCAAGTCTCGTCCAAGTTTTTCTAGAAGTTTCTTCGCGTTCTCCGGGTCGTTGAAATGCGGGACAAGCATACTGTCCACTGCTTGTTGCATCTGCGACCGAAGTAGCCCCATGAAGTTGCCCCCATAGTGCTGTTCGGCAAGCTTTATGGCCAAGTCTGGCGGAAGCCAACCCAAACCATTTTCCTTTAGCATGTCAGCGGTCAGTTTGCGCACAGAGTCTTCGGATAGGGTGCTGTCCATCTGTTCCGCAAGCATTGCCAGCATCTTTGGTCCGGCTAGCTTGTCAAAGGTCGAACGAACCTCAAATGTATCGTTCGTGTCTAACAACGGCGTGAACCTCACCGTGCCGCGTTCGAGTACGTTGCCCACTCTTTCAACAGACAGGTACTTGTACAAGAATCGTGGCGGTGGCGGTGGATGGTCGAACTTATCTAGGTCAAAAGAACTCATCTGGCACTCACCGACGCAGGTTTCTTCGTGAGTACAACTTGAAATGGAAAGCGCCGCAAGGGGCACCGTCCAACCTTCGCAAGCCTGTGTGTAGGTTGTTAGTAGGTTTTGTGTTCTGCCAATTTTCCCAATGAAATCAGGGGGTATTGGCTCCGGCGGTAGGGATTGTCCTTGCCGAGTCACAAGTCGTTGATTCCAAACGATTTCTCGCAGGAAAGAGAGCGCAATGTGCTCCAATTGAGTTTTTAGTATGACATGGATGTGCACCGTGCACAACTCTCCAAATCTCTGCTATTTGGGCGTTTTTGCCCCACGCTTCGGCGGGTGCGCAACGGCCCACGCTGGCACCGTCGCGAGCGACGGGTCGCAAGGCCGGCTTGCGGACGCGTCACGGACGCTCCGGATTTAGCTGAACCCACCCCATCCTCCGCCCACGGGGCGTTCGTCGCGTGTCACACGGGGAAAGTAGTCGCGCGTGGGGAGGCCAAGTTTCATACCGAGAGCTTGCTCGACGACGGACAACTGGGCCGCCACTGCATCGGCAAGGCTTTTGCCGCCTTCCTTTGAAAGCTGGTCCAGCCCTGCGGCGACATCCGTGAATATCTTGACCCAGGGGCCCGCGAACTTCGGCCGTGCAAAACCGAGATCGCTCATGGTCTGTTCAAGATCGACGATGCTCAGGTCTTCGGCAAAGGCGGCTTTCCCATGCAGGAACGAGAACTCGTGGCTCACCTTCGGGTCCATCGTCACCGGAACCACGTCATAAAGGGGAGCGAGGCGTCCTGCGCTGGCGGTGTAAAGGATAGATCCGTTTTTTGCGTGGTTGTCGGTGTTACCGACCGCCAAACTGAACAGGGTGTGGCGCAGGATCTCCATCTGGAAGAGGGCAGGGGCCGCCATCTGTTTCGCAATACGCCCGATTGCCTGTGCCGAGAAGCGGTGATCGGGTGTCGCGGCATCGCGTTCGTATTTCAAGTGCCGGGCAAGACCGGCTGCTTGAGCGAAATCTTCCGAATGGAGGCGACGGATCAGCGGCCCGTCAATCGCGCGGTCGAAGCGCCTTGTGAGTAGAGCATGGATGGCCCCGCCCGTGTCAGGCCTTGGAAAGGTCATGGCCGAGCAGTCTGTCACATCGAGCCCGAGACGCCGTGCGAGGGACAGCAAGGCGACCTCGTGACGGGTGAGGTCACTGTCTTCCCGGGGGGAAACCTTCAGGATGTGCGTTGTCGGCGCACCGCTCCCCGGTTTCGGCAGGTAGAAACGCCCTTCATGATGCAGGAGAGCGATCTTTGGCTGAACGCCGGCGATTGGCGACGGATCCCTTGCACCATCGGGCAGCCGGCCCTGCATGTGCAGCGAGGTCACAATGCCGGCGACCGCCGCTGCCTCCAGTTCTTCATAGTCTTCGGCCAGATGCCCGGGTCTTTTCCCAGGTCCATGCCCTTCGGGTGTAATCGAAATTGCCCCGGGACTGTCTGCGCCAAGATGGAAAAGCAGCGCCCCGATGTCGTCACGGTCGATCCGATGCGCCGCCATCACGCGCTCAAGCTCGCGCCCTTCGAGCAAGAGGTTTCCGAAAAATGCCACGCAGGCCGCATCACTGTAGGGCGCTTCGCGGATGGGCAGCGCGAGAGATACGCGGGCGTGTGGCGGTAAATCCGACGCATAGGTGAAGCTCAGGCTCTTGTCTTCGGCGCGATCAAGCATGCCGATCGGGCGGTCAAGGGCTTCGATCCAGACCTCCAGTTTCATGAGCGAAAACTTCCGTAGAAATCGATGCCGAGCGCGGAGGCGAGCCGCAGGTAGGTCTCGAGGGTGGCAGGGATCAAGCCACGTTCGATTTTCGATAGGTTGGATTGAGCCACCCCGGTGAGGGACGCCAAATCGTTCTGACTCAGCCCCAGCGCCTTGCGTCTGGACTGGATCAAACTACCAAAGTCAGTGAGGGACTGAAGGGGAAGGTGATCTTGCATGTCAGTTTCTATGGCTGTTGAGCCATATCTACAGTCTTTTTGCTGATGGCGCAACCAATATGGCAGTTGAGCCATAAAAGTCGTGATAGGACAGCTTTCTGTGGACGATATGGCGTATACGCCATTAAATGTGAGGAAGCAGCCCCGTCATTCTTCTATGAGTTTGGTCCGATACATCTGCGGATCACCCACAGATCTTATCACGTGTGCCACGAAGCCGCTCAGCTTTCACACAGCTCCCTCAGGAGAAGAAGGAAGGAAGCTTTCCGGTTGAAATCCTCACCAAAGCGGTTCCACTCTCAGGCTACCGTCATCAACTCCGCAGCCAAAGCCTCGGCCTGCTTCAGAACCGTGCGAACGGCTTCCGTGGTCAGATCAGGCGGGTAGCCGTATTGCTGCAGGATCTTCTTGATCGCCAGTCGCAACTTGGCCCGGACGTTCTCACGCTTCCACCAGTCTACCCCGGCATTGCTGCGGACCGTTCGGACCAGTTCTGAAGCGATAATACGCAGCTGGTCGTTGCTCATGAGATCCACGGCACTGCTGTTCTGCGCGAGTGCGTCATAGAATGACCATGTTTCCGCACACCCTGCCTGCTGCCGTCGTGCAGCTTCTGTTCTTCCTGTCCAACCACCGCGAGGGGCTGGAAAATGCCGCCGCGCTGCTCGGCGGTCCGATCGCCGCCCGCCGTCTGTGCGGTCTGATCGAAGCGCTGTCCGTACCGCAACCCCGTCTGACCCGCTGGATCTCGCGCGAATTGGTGGCGCTGCACCGGCTGCTCACTCTTGAAGATGTCGCGAATTTTGACAGCCCGGCGGCGCATTACTTCTCTCTCATCGACCCTGCTGACCCAGCGGTCGCAGATATCTGCCTCCTGACCGATGGCCTGACCGACTGCCTTCGCAGTTTGATTGTCGAGGATCTGGTCCAACACGAAGATTTCGACATCGCGGCCTGACCGCACCCTCCTGCCGGCGATCGGACAGCAGGAGGGGCTTGATCCCGGCGCATGGTGCGCCAGGCACAAGATGGAGGTGTAGTATGGGTGAGCAATTGAACGCATCGGCGTTCGAAATGGCGGCTTTGCAGGCCGTGCGCTACGGTCGCGACCTCGCACAGCGCTGGTCGGACGCGCCGGTCGAGGGCACCGCGACGCTGGATGGGATGCTGGCGGAAACGCTTGCGCGTCTTGCTGCCGGGGAGGTCTACAACAGGGCTGACGAGCTGACGCTCGGTTTGATGCTCGGGGCGGTCCGCCAAACCCTCGACTCATTCCGACCTGGCTATGGGCAGTTTTTCCTGCGCGAAGAGACCGACGATGCCCCGTTCTATGACGACGAACAGGACGCTGTCCGGCGCCTCGGCGAGTTGCTGAAAGCCTTCATCGCCGCGCGGCAATTGGTGATCGACACGATCCTGGCAGAACGCCAGATCGTTATTTTGCGGAGGAGGTGAGGGTAGGGGACCGGCGTCGTCCGTTCCTCCCGCACCCCCCTTTCTGCTGCTCAGGAAACCTTTGAACGGCCGACGCCACCCGCCCTACGGCGGGTGGCGGATTCGCTTTGATCTGTCAGCCGTGCAGCTTGGTCCCGACCACTTCCAGCTTGAACCGTTCCGCGGCAAGCGGCGTCACATTGGACGATCCAGTCGATTTGAACGGGTTCTGCAGCATGGAGGTGTCGAACTTCAGATACTCGACGGCGTCACGCAGGTGGGTGATGGGGAAAATGCCCGTCGTGTAGTGCTTGGCATTGATGCTGTTGTCTTTGTGTCCAAGCAAGGCTTCGCGCAGATCGCGTTGCACGCCGCTGTCCAGCAGTTGTTGGTTGACGCCTTTGCGGAACGAATGGAAATCCATCCGCTTGCGATAGATGTCGTTCTCCTTGCGGAAGGCGGTGAACTCCTCCGAGAAGAAGGTCGAGAGCTTTTCGCGGTGCTTGTCCGCTCGAGATCGGGGAAGAGGTAGCGTTCCCCCTGGATGCGCCGGTGTTCAATCAAGTCCGCAAGTCCAAGCTCGAGGATGCGTGAGTGGATTGGCAGCCTTCGGGCAGAATTCTTTGTTTTAAGGGTCTGGTTTGTCCCCGCACGGATGTGCATCACCAGCCCCGCGTCGGTCATTTCGAAATCTGCCACCTTGAGCTGAAGAATTTCTTCCATCCGTGCACCGGTGAAGACCGCGATGATCGTGGCCCAGACCAAGGCATCAAAGGGGTTCAAGCTCCAGGACTGGAAGCGATTGGTACGGAACAACCTTGGCAATTGGTTGCCCCAGATAATGCGTGACCGGTCTCCATCTTCCATGACGCGCCGATCCTTTTCGGCGGAAGTCCAGATCACGCCGTCCATTGGATTGAAGATGATATGGCGATGAGCAATCGCATGACCAAAGAACCGCTGAACCTCCTGCATCTTCCGGTAGACCGTATTGGCCGCCAGAACCGGTGTGCGCACTTCTTCGATGATGTCCGCGATATTGGCTTCGCTCTGACCTTGGGTTCGAAGTTCGGCGCGAAGCTCGTCGAGCTTCACCGCATCTTTTCTTTCATGGTCCTCGGCGATCTGGCGTGGATGCCGCGTCTCGGTGTTCGAGCGCCCGTAGGTGTTCGGCAATTTTTGGATGACGTTGAAGATTTCAACGAGGTCCTTCTCGGTGACGTTGATGATCGGGCATTCCCCGATGAACTTCTTGAGCAAGCGGCCAGTAGAAAGCTCGTTTTCCATTTGTCCCGCGCTTCGGCCGCCGGGACTGTCGGTTTCGTGGACGCGCTTCCCGCTCTTTCCGGCCGCGCGATCGGCGAGGTAGGAGTCGATCACTTCCCCGACGGGTATGTTCGGATTGCCCAGCTTTGCGTTGCAGCGACGCTGGTCATCCTTGCTCATGCCGAGGAGGGCGGCGGCCTCTGCCTGGCTTGGTCTCTGTCGGCTACGGCGCGGCGCCTGCACGGAAACGGTCGCGTTCTGGGCCGTGCTCGGCTCTGTCTCCTCCTCACTCCCCTCAGTTGCAGGATCGGCTTGCTCTCCGGTCAGTCTGGGCGCGACCAGTGCTGGCGCAACCCATTCTGCGGAAAAGTTCACTTCTGCGGGCGCGGCTGTGGTAGCGGGCTCGGGCCACAGTGATTCAACGGCGGAATCGCCCTGTACGGGTGGGACCTGGCAAACTTCTGTTGCTTGCACAGCGGGTGCAGATGTGCGCGCGGCTTCTGCGGCCAACGGCTGAATTTGCGCAACCTGAATGTCCGGCTGAGGAAGGGATACATCCAGCTGTCGTTTCAACACTGGTGCTGCGGGGGCCGCCTGCGGGAGGGACAGGAACGAGAGTGTGGCAGGATCTGCCACAGCGGGTTGCAACGGATGTGTGGCGGGACGGGATGCCGATTGGACCGACCGGAACACAAATGATCTTTCGGAGAATTCGCCACGGTCCCGACGCGCGATTTCTTCCGTCGTGTCGATCAAGGCATGCGCCGCTTCATGTCCGATCTCTTGCCAGAGGTCTGACCCTTCCTCAGTGCTAAAACCCAGCCGTTGCAGACTGTGCCGGATCGGATCGCGCAGGGCACCGTAATCCCGCAGCAGGATCGCCTGGCGCAGGGTTTCGGTGGCTGCGGTGTATCTGGCCTGTTCGCGCAGAGCGGCATCCATGCTTCGCGGACCGCCAAAACGGCGGGCCCGGTCGGCCTCGTCAAGATTCCATCTCACCAGATCGGTGATGACAGTATGGATGTCCACGGTGTCCATGGGCCTGATCCTCGCGCAGTCTATCGCGAAATCGGTGAGCATGGTGAGACGCCCAGCGAGTTCTCTGGCCCGTGTTGCCTCAAAAGTTCTCAAGCTGAAAACCCAAAAACTATTTGAGTCAAACCTGCTGATTCTGGGGACTCGCCTGCGCCAGAAGAATCCGCTGCCGCGCAGTTCGAGGTATTCCGTCTTCGGGCGACGGGCCATGCATGCCTCCGTGGGGGGCCGCTCCGTGCCCCGTTTGTGCACCGGAGCGTGCACCTCCTGTGCACCGGATGTGCACCACGGGGCTGAAATGCGAAAAGCCCCGCGAACTGCGAGGCTTTTTCGTTCCAAATCAACGACTTAGGGAAGATTTGGCTCCGGCGGTAGGGATCGAACCTACGACCAATTGATTAACAGTCAACTGCTCTACCGCTGAGCTACGCCGGAACACGGGGGGTGCTATAGCAAGGCTGATCCGGGGCGTCCAGAGGGTTTGCGATAAAATCGTCATCTTCTTCAACGACGTCCGAACCGGGCGCGGCGGGACATCGGGTCAAGGGCGGAAACCAGATTTCTTTCTGACAGATCAAGAAGATGTGCGAGCACGTTCATCTCGGCGGCGGGGAGCATCCGGGCGGGGGTCTCGGTGTAGATCCGCCGTGTCAGGGCCTGGGGCGTTGCCGCGCCATCGGAAAGTGCGGTGAGGATCTGCGCCTCGCGCTGGCGGCGGTGGGCGATCAGGTCCGCGATACGCGCCTTGGGGTCGTCGATCGCGGCGCCATGGGCCGGAAGCAGGCGCGCTGCGCCGCGTGCCGCGATCCGGTCGAGCGAGGCAAGGTAGTCGCCCATGTCACCATCCGGGGGCGCGACGATCGTCGTTGACCAGGCCATCGCCAGATCGCCGCAAAGGATATCGCTGCCCATCGCGAAACACAGGTGGTTGCCGAAATGCCCCGGCGTGTGAAGCACCTCGAGCGTCCAGGTCCGGCCCTCGATGACCTCACCATCGACCACCGTCCGGTCGGGGCGAAAGCCTGCGTCGGCGCCCTCGGCGCGGGGCAGGTCGGCGTCGGCGGCGAAGGCCTCCATGCGTGGGGACCGGCCCGCGGCGGCATCGCCGAAGGCGATCACCGGCGCGCCCCAGTCTTCGGCCAGATGCCGGGCGAGGCCCGAGTGATCGTGATGGGCGTGAGTCACGAGGATGGCGGTGATCCGTTCCTTCCCCAGCGCCTCGCGCAGGGCGCGGGCATGGGCCGCGTCCTCGGGGCCGGGATCGACCAGCGCGACCTCGCCTTCACCGACGATCCAGCTGATCGTGCCGGGTCCGGTCATCGGCGAGGGGTTTCCGGCCAAAAGCCCGCGAAGGCCGGGCGCCGCCTGGAAGATCTGGCCGGGGAGAGGCGTGAGGGGGGGCATGTGGCCTCCTTCTGGGAAACGCCTTGAAGATGACCTTGGGGCCGGGAGGGTGCAAGCGAAATGCCCGCATTCAAATCCGCCGCAAACCCGGCTAGGGTCACGCCATGCGGATCACCACCTTCCGGTTCGACTGGCTCAAACGCCTGATGCCCCGCGGTCTTTATGGCCGCGCGGCGCTTATCCTCATCCTGCCGGTGGTGGCGATCCAGCTGGTGGTCTCGGTCACGTTCCTGCAACGCCATTTCGAAGGCGTGACCCAGCAGATGACCGACAATGTCGCGCAAGAGGTCGCGCTGACCCTGCACCTGTTCAACAGCATGCCCGATACGCTTCTGGGGCTGGAACGGGCGCGCCAGACGGCAACGCCCCTGTCCCTGCAGGTGGAGCTTCCGGCGATCACGCCGGCGCCCGGGGATACGCGGGTCTTCTATGACCTGTCGGGCCGCGTCATCATCGAGCGGCTGCGCGCCCATCTGATCCGGGTTCGCGCCATCGACCTGGGGGATCTGCGCAACGTCAACCTGGTGGTCGACACGCCGAAGGGGCCGGTCCTGATCCGGTTCGACCGGCGCCAGGTTTCGGCCAGCAACCCGCACCAGCTTCTGGTGCTGATGGTGGGCACCAGCCTTCTGATGACGGTGATTGCCATCATCTTCCTGCGCAACCAGTTGCGCCCCATCCGCCGGATGGCGATTGCCGCCGAAGCCTTCGGCCGCGGCCGGTGGGAGCCCTACCGCCCGACCGGCGCGACCGAGGTCCGCATCGCGGGGAATGCCTTTCTGGACATGCGCAACCGTATCGAGCGCCAGATCGAACAGCGCACCCTGCTTCTGTCGGGGGTCAGCCATGACCTGCGCACGCCGCTCACGCGGTTGCGGCTCGGCCTGTCGATGATCGACGATGAAGAAGTCCCGGCGCTGTTGCGTGACGTGGACGAGATGCAGCGGATGCTGGATGCCTTCCTGGATTTCGCCCGCAGCTCGGCCGAGGTCGACCCGGCGGAAGAAATCGACCCCGTCGAATTCCTGCAAGGCATCGTCGCGGATTACCGGCGGATGGGCATGAAGGTGGCGCTGGTCCGGGTAGAGGGGCAGGGAACCGCGCTTTTAAGCCGTACGGCGCTGAGGCGCGCCCTGGATAACCTGATCAACAACGCCCTGCGCTATGGCGGGCGGGCCGACCTGTCGGTGACGATCCTTGAACGCTCCGTCCGCTTCACGGTCGAGGATGACGGACCCGGCATCCCGCGCGATCAGCGGGAAGAGGCGCTGAAACCCTTCACCCGGCTGGACCGGTCCCGCAACCAGAACCGGGGCGGCGGCGTGGGCCTGGGCCTGTCGATCACAGCCGACATCGTTCGCAGCCACGGCGGATCCTTGCGGCTGGCCGATAGTGAGACGCTGGGGGGATTGAAGGCCGAAATCGTTCTGGGGCGCTAGTCACGGACCGGCAGGATTCAGAGGATCAGCTGGAGAAGCTTGACCCACAGCCACGCGCCCAGAGCCGCAGCGGGGATAAGCCACCAGCCCGAAGGCATCTGCCATTCGCCGGGGGTGGGATCGGGCGCCGGCGGGCCATCCATATTCGGAGGCTGGCCTGCCTGTTCCTGCGCCTGCCAATGCGCCAAGGCCTCGGAAGGCTCTGCCGCATCGGAGTTGGTCTTCTTTTCTGCCTCGCTCATGCCCCGGTCCTCGATCGTGTGCAGGCATGATGCGCCCTGCGGATTGAGAAATTGTTAGGGCGCGAGATCGTGGCAAAAGTCAGGCAAAACCACGAGACAATGCGGCAACCCCGGTGCGCGCGACCTCGGCCAGGCCAAGGGGGCGCATCAGGTCCGCGAAAGCGTCGATCTTGTCCGGCGTGCCGGTGATTTCGAAAACGAAGCTTTCCAGCGTGGAATCTACGACGCTTGCACGGAAAATCTCGGCCAAGCGCAGGGATTCGATGCGTTTTTCGCCGCTGGCGACAACTTTCAGAAGCCCCAGTTCGCGTTCGACCGAAGGCCCGTCAACCGTCAGGTCGTGGACCTCGTGCACCGGAACCAGACGCCCCAGTTGCGCCTTGATCTGTTCGATCACCGATGGCGTTCCCCGCGTCACGACAGTGATTCGCGACAGGTGGCCCTTGTGGTCGACCTCGGCCACGGTCAGGCTTTCGATGTTGTAGCCACGGCCCGAAAACAGCCCGATCACGCGGGCCAGAACGCCCGCTTCGTTATCGACCAGCACCGCCAGCGTATGGGTCTCGACAACCTGCGAATGGGGATCGCGCAGGTCATAGGCCGAATGGCTGGATGCGCCTTTCTTGATGTTGAGTGCGGACATGGGTCCCTGCCTTCGTATCTTGATGAACGTCAGGGGGGCGCAGGACGCGCCCCCGATTGCCACTTAGACCAGTACTGCGCCGCCGGCCTGGATCGCGCCTTCGGTCGAGGCATCGCCCAGGAGCATCTCGTTGTGCGGTTTGCCGCTTGGGATCATCGGGAAGCAGTTCTCGTGCCGCTCGACCAGGCAGTCGAAGATCACCGGGCCATCGTAATCCAGCATTTCCTGGATTGCATCGTCCAGCTTCGCGGGATCGTCGCAGCGGATGCCCTTGCACCCGAAGGCCTCGGCCAGCTTGACGAAAT
>DJWG01000021.1 GCA_002440945.1 Rhodobacteraceae bacterium UBA6236
TGCCGTCGTCGACCGATCCGCAGGTGATGAAGCGCAGCATGGTCTTGTGCTGGTGCGCCACAAGATAGGCGTCGATGTCGTCTGCGATCAGGGCGTCGGTCTTGTAGATGGGGTCTGTCATCTTGGTCCCTTTGGGCGCGAATGTCGGACGGGCAGGGGAAGGCGTCAGAAGTAGCCTTCCTGCTTTTTCTTCTCCATGGACGCGGCCTGATCGTGGTCGATCGCGCGTCCCTGCCGTTCGGAGGTGGTGGTCAGAAGCATCTCCTGGATGACCTCGGGCAGCGTGGTGGCGCGGCTTTCGACGGCCCCGGTCAGCGGGTAGCATCCCAAGGTGCGGAACCGGACCGACCGCATCTGCGGCTCTTCGCCGTCGCGCAGGCGGAACCGTTCGTCATCGACCATCAGGATCAAGCCGTCGCGTTCCACCGTCGGGCGCGGCTGCGAGAAATAAAGCGGCACGATTTCAATGCCTTCCAGGTGGATATACTGCCAGATGTCCAGCTCGGTCCAGTTCGAGATCGGGAAGACCCGCATCGATTCACCCTTGGCCTTGCGGGCATTGTACAGCCGCCAAAGCTCGGGGCGCTGGTTCTTCGGATCCCAGCGGTGGTTGGCCGACCGGAACGAGAACACCCGTTCCTTGGCGCGGCTTTTTTCCTCATCCCGCCGCGCGCCGCCGAAGGCGGCGTCAAAGCCCCATTTGTCCAGCGCCTGCTTCAGCCCTTCGGTCTTCCACATGTCGGTATGGAGCGAGCCGTGGTCGAAAGGGTTGATGCCTTTCTCAAGCGCCTCGGGGTTGTGGTAGACCAGAAGCTCCATCCCCGCTTGCGCGGCAGCCTTGTCGCGCAGCGCATACATGTCGCGGAACTTCCAGGTGGTGTCGANNGCAGCATCACCGCGCTGTCCTTGCCGACGCTGTAAAGCATGACGGGGTTTTCCGCCTCGGCCACGACCTCGCGCATGATGTGGATGCTTTCGGCTTCCAGCCGGCGCAGGTGGGTCAGGGTGGGCAGGGTATGGGTCATCATGGCCTCGGGTGCTTTGGCGCGAATGGACCACTGGATAGCGCAATGGTTTTCCGCTACAGTCCCCATATGGGGACATGTCGGGGGAATTTTTCCCTGTTGGGGCGAAAAAGGACGCGAGCATGGCGCTTTCCCGGTCGGATGAGACGGATATTCTGGCGAGCCTCCATGCCGGGCCGCTGGACCCGTCGCCTTGGCAGACCTTTCTGGAACGTCTGAGAAAACGCCTTGGCGCCGAACAGGTCGCGCTGGTGATCCGGGCACCGGGGGCGAACCTTCAGGACTGGTTCGCCGGACATGCGCCGCGATCCGGCGCGCAGGCCCGCGTGGTCGAGCTGTTCGGTCCGGCCGATCCATTGGGCCTGCGGCATCTGCGGGTGGAACGCATCTATGCCTTGGGCGACATCGTCGATCCCGCCGATCCGGTGCAGGTGGGCATCGTGCGCGACCTGCTGATGCCCGCCGGCGAAAACCACCTGCGGATGCTGCGGGTGACAGAGCCAGGGGGCGCGATGGCCTGGCTCCGCGTCTCGCGGGCGGGCGGGGATTTCAGCGCGGCGGTGGCCTCGATCCTGTCGTCGCTGGCCCCGCATCTGGCGATTGCGCTTCGCAGCTTCGTCTGGGCCGCGCAGGTCCGCCGCAGGGCGGCGCTCTGCGAACGGGTGGAGCGTCTTGCGGGGCTTGGCTGGATCACCTTCGATCCCGCTGGCCCGGTCCTGGACCTGAGCGCGGGCGCGCGCGAGATGCTGGGGCAGGTTCCCGGCCTGCGCCCTGTCGCTGGCGAAAGGCTTGGCCTGCCCGACGCCGCCAGCGCCCGGGCGCTTGTTCAGGGGCTTGAGGCGGCCGCGGCGGGTCAGGGATCGGCGCTGGTGCTTGGTCTGCGGCCAAGGATCGAACTTCGCCTGCTGCCGCATGAGGGGCGCGAACCGGGCCTGACCGGCCTTCTGCGGCTTGGGAACAGCCCGGAGCCCGAGGCCATGGTCACGCCGCTGATCGGGCTTTACGGTCTCAGCCGGTCCGAGGCGCGGCTGGCGGCGCATCTGGCGGCGGGGGCGTCGCTGGCCGAAGCAGCCAAGGCGCTGTCGCTGACCGTCGAGACGGCGCGGACCTATTCGAAGCGGCTTTTCGACAAGACCGGTGCGCGCGGCCAGCCCGATCTGGTCCGGCATGTTCTGACCGGGTCTGCGGCGCTGGGCTGAATGCTGCGACGCCGCGAAAAATCACGCTGCGTTGCAGCAAGCGCAAGGCAGCCATGCGAAAGCGGCCGATGTCATCGCGGCTGAAAACCACGATATTTCCGTCAAGTTGCTTTGGAATGCTGTGATGCCCGACCTGGTCCTTCGACATATCGATCCGCGCAAGGATGACACCTGGCGCGAACCGCTGCGTCAGCACTTTTTACGGTTCGACCGCACGTCGCTGCGCCAGCGCTTCATGTCGCCCGCCGATGCGACGACCGTGGATCACTACCTTGCCGCCAGCCGGCCGGAATGGATGGTCGTTCTGGAAGATGCCGGTCGGATCGTCGCCTGCGCCGAGGTCCATGCCGTGCCGGGCGAGACGCATTGCGAGGTCGCGGTTTCCGTCGAACCGGCGTATCAGAGCCGCGGGTTGGGCAAGCGGGTGGTTCATGCCGCCGCCGAGGACTGCCAGCGCCGGGGCATCACCGAATTGCGCGTCTACTGCGATCAGGAAAACACCCGGATGCAGAAGATCGCCCGGTCGTTCAAGTCGCGTTCGCTGCCGATCGCGCATTGGGCGATGGCCGCCTTCAGCCTGCGCCTTGGCGGCGCGGCAGGGGTCCGGGCCGCCTGAAGGCGGCCCCGCCCGGTTCCGCTTTCTGCCGTCTCAACGGTCCTTGAAGGCGGGCGCGCGCTTTTCGGCAAAGGCCAGCATGCCTTCTTTCTGGTCCTCGGTCGCAAACAGCGCGTGGAACAACCGGCGTTCGAAGCGGACGCCTTCGGCCGTTGACAGCTCCAGCGCCCGCCCGACCATTTCCTTCGCCGCCACCAGCGCCGGGATCGAATAGCCGGCGATGGTTTCGGCGGCCTCCAGCGCCACATCCAGAAGTGTTTCGTGCGGCACCACGCGGCTTGCAAGGCCGATGCGGTCGGCCTCGGTCGCGTCGATCATCCGGCCGGTCAGCACCATGTCCATCGCCTTGGCCTTGCCCACGGCCTTGGTCAGCCGGATCGAGCCGCCCATGCCCGGCGTGACGCCAAGCTTGATTTCCGGCTGGCCGAATTTCGCCTTGTCCGAAGCGATGATCATGTCGCACATCATCGNNACCGCCGCGATCACCGGCTTGCGGCAGGCGGCGAAACGGTCCCATCCGGCGAAGAAATCGTCCAGATACATGCCCGCGAAGTCGCGCGGCTGCATTTCCTTGATATCGGCGCCCGCGGCAAAGGCACGGCCTTCGCCCGTCAGCACCGTCACCGCGATGGCGGGATCGCGGTCGATCGTCTCGATCAGTGCCGAAAGTTCGGTCATCACCTGGATGTTCAGCGCATTCAGCGCCTCGGGCCGGTTCAGCCGCACGATGGCCACGCGCCCGCGCTGTTCGTAGATCAGGGTTTGCAAAGCGGCGGTCATGGTCTGTCCTTTCGTTCGGGTCTGGTGGTCTTGTGAAGATAATACGCTAGGCTGTCAATTTTTGCTTCGCGAAGGGCGGGGCGGGCGAGATAAGGCAAAATTCCATCGCCGCGTCATGCAGGCGTCATGCTGGCGGCCTATCAGCAGTCATCCGAATGACCTGAGCGCGCCATGAACCGCCCTGCACCTTTTCCCTCTGCACCTTTTCCCCCCGAACAGCCACAGGCAAGCCGCTGGGAGCGGATTCGCGACCGCCTTGCCGCCGACATCGCCGAAGGCCGGCTGACCCCAGGAATGCAGCTTCCGACCGAATCCGAGCTGTGCCGGAGGTTCGAAGCCGGGCGCCATTCCGTTCGCCGCGCGGTGGGCGCGCTGGCGGTGGATGGCAAATTGCGGGTCGAGCAGGGGCGGGGCACGTTTGTGGAATCGGCGCCGCTGATCAACTACACCATCGGACGGCGGACGCGGTTCCACCAGAACTTGCTGGATCAGGGCCTGTCCCCCACGGGCGAGCTTTTGGAAGAGGCGGTCATCGCCGCACCCGCCACGGTCGCGCAAGCCCTGGGATTGGCCGAGGGCGACCCGGTCCACCGGATTTTGCGGCGCGGGCTGGCGGATGGCGTGCCGATCAATCTGGGCCTGTCCTTCTATCCCGTGACGCTCTTTCCCGACCTGCCCGAACGGCTCCGCGCCGGGCAATCCCTGACCGAGATCTACCGCGACCACGGCATCGCGGATTATTTCCGCAAGCGCACCGTGATCTTCAGCCGCCGTCCCGACCCGGAAGAAGCGGCGCTTCTGAAGCAGCACCCCGACCAGCCGGTGATGATCGTCCAGAAGACCGACGTCGATGCGTCAGGCCGTGGCATTGGCCATTCGCAGGCGATCTGGGCGGGGGATCGGGTGCAGTTCACGCTCGAAACCCACGACGACGGGTTTGCGGCCGGGGAAGGGACCAGCAATGCTTGACCGCAGTACCGCCCAGCCGGACCATGGCGCGTTCCTCGATACGCTCGCCCGCGCCGATGCGGCGGGGCTGAAGGCCCTGGCCGAAGCGATCCTGCCGTCCCTTGGCGCGGTCGAGGTGATTCAAAGCCGCACCGGCCTTGTCATGCTGCCGATGCGCGACACCGTGAAGGGCACCGATTTCCACCTGGGCGAAGTGCTGGTGTCCGAGGCCCATATCCGCGCCGACGGGGCCGAAGGCTACGGGATGATCGTCGGGCGCGATCTGGAACAGGCGATGGCGATGGCGCTGGTCGATGCCGCCGGGGCGGCGGGGCTCGCGGGGCCGGACATCGCCGCCTTCGTCCAGACCGAAGCCCGCCGCATCGCCGCCCGGGACGAGGCCCGCCTGCGCGACGTCGAAGCGACCCGTGTGGAAATGGAGACCTTCTGATGAGCCTCTACGCGACCCCGATCCCCGACGCGGCAGAGATCCGCGCCAACCAGACCTTCGAGGCGCTGATGTGGGCGCTGTCGCGCCCCGGCACGATCCAGACCCTGACGGAGCCGGGGCATTCCTCAATCGCCGATGCGCTGGTGGACCGCGAATGCCGTGTCCACACCGACGACCCAACGCTTGCGCGCCAGATGCAGGCGGCGGGGGCTGTGCTGTCGGAACCCGAACTGGCCGACCATGCCTTTTTGTCCCTTGCCACCGATGCGGGGCTTGCGGCATTCGCGCGACTGCCCGCCGGTTCGGCGCTTTACCCCGACGAAGGCGCAACCGTGGTGGCCGAGGCGCGCTTTGGCCAGGGGCAGGGTCAGCGGCTGCGGCTGACCGGGCCGGGGATCGAAACCGCGGTCGAGATCGCCGTCGATGGCCTCGCCCCCGGCTTCTGGGCGGCGCGGGCGGCGCGCTGCCGCTACCCGGAAGGGATCGACCTGTTCCTGACCTGCGGCACCGCCGTCATCGGCCTGCCGCGCTCCACCCGGATCGAGGTGCTCTGATGGCTTATGTCGCAACCCGGGGCGGCGAACGCGCCATTGACCAATCCGAACGCCTGTTCCGCGCCGAACTCGGCCCGATCGACGCAGGCCGGGTTTCCGAAATCCGCCACGCGCTTCCCTGGCTCATCGACCGGGTGATGGGCGAAGCCTCGCTTTACGACCGTGATCTGGCGGCGCTGGCGCTGGCGCAGACGGGGGGCGATCTTTACGAGGCGGTGCTGGTCCTGCGCGCCTGGCGCACCACGCAGCCGCGCCTCGCCATCGCCGCGCCGGTCTTGCAAGAGGCGCTTTTTACGCACCGCCGCATCTCGGCCGCCTTCAAGGACATTCCGGGCGGCCAGATCCTTGGCCCGACGCTTGACTACGCGCATCGGATGCTGGCGACCGGGGTGCTGGAAGGCCAGACCTTCGCGCCCGCGCCGGTCGAACCCGCCGCGCGTCCCGCGCCGGCGCATCAACCCTCGCTTGCAGCCTGGCAGAAGGCGCAAGGACTGGTGGCCGACACGCCCCGGGACGAGGTCGCGCCCGACGACATTCCCGACCTGACGCGCGAACCGCTGCTGTTTCCGGCATCTCGCGCCCATACGCTGCAAAGTCTGGCGCGGGCGGATACCGGGGGCCTGCTCGCCCTGGGCTATTCCGCGATGCGCGGCTACGGCAACGCCCATCCCACCGTCAATGAACTGCGTCTGGCCGAGGCCGAGGTGCGGGTCCGCCATCCGCGCGGCACGGTCTTTTCGGCGGGCCGCGTGCGCGTGAGCCAGGCCGAGGTCACATCAAAGGACAAGGACGGGCGTCTTGACCTTGGCTTCTGCGCCACGCTGGGCTGGAACGAGGTCAAGACCATCGCCGGCGCGACGCTTGACCTGAACGCCCCCGGCGCGCCCAAGAACGCGCCGACCGAGACCGAGTTCTTCCTTTACCACACCGAACCGGTCGAGGCTTCAGGCTTCTGCATCCACTTCAAGCTGCCGCATTATGTGACCTTCCAGTCGGCGCTGGATGCGCTGCGGGGCGCGAAGGCCGGGGGCACCCCTCAGGCCCCCGCGACCCCGGCCCGAACCGCCGAGGAGGTCCCGGCATGAGCCTTGCCACGCTGACAAAGCCCTGGGCCGCGTTTTCCTACGGCTTCCTTGACGCCTCGGCCAAGCGCGAACTGCGCCGCAAGATGCTGAAGGCCATCGCGGTTCCGGGCTGCCAGATGCCCTATGCCAGCCGCGAGGTGCCGATGGCGCGGGGCTGGGGGACAGGCGGCTTGCAGGTGACGCTGACCCTTCTGAAGCCCGCTTCGGTGGTGAAGGTCATCGACCAGGGCGCGGATGACAGCGTCAACGCGGCCTCGATCCGGCGCTTCCTGCAAAAGGTCTCGGGCGCCCGGGAAACTTGGGACACGCAGGCGGCGACGATCCTGCAAAGCCGCCACCGCGTGCCGGAAGAACGTCTGCGCGAGGACCAGATCCTTGTGTTGCAGGTGCCGAACCCCGAACCACTTCGGCCGGTCGAACCGAACATGTCCACCGCCCGGCAGATGCATGCCGATGCCGATTACGGGCGGCTGTGGCTGGTGCTTTACGAACAGATCGTGCGGTCGGGCCGGGTGATGCAGGGCGCGGCCTACCCAAGCCTTGTGAACGGTCGGCACGTCATGACACCGTCGCCGATCCCGCGCTGGGATGTGCCGAAGCTCAACATGGCGCGGCACCTGACCTTCCTGTCGGCGGGCCGCGAAAAGCGGCTTTACGCGGTGCCTCCCTTCACGAAGGTCGAGCCGCTGGTGTTTTCCGACGTGCCCTACAGCGTCGAGGATCATGCGCGGCTGACCTGTGCGCGGTCGGGCGTGACCGGGTATTTCATGAACGAGATCCCGCAGGACGACGGCAGCGCGGCTTATGAGCTGTCGGACAGCAACCTTGGCATCAAGGCAATCCGCCGGGCCGAGGGCGAGGCGGCCCAGATCGGCGCGACCTGGTATCAGGACGGGGAGTTCCGGCCATGACCCTGGCGCTTCTGGAACCGCAGCTGATGACCACGCCGCCGCTTCTGACCGTGACCCGCGTCAGCCGGCGCTTCGGCGATGTGGTGGCCCTGGATGATGTCTCGGCGCGGGTCTACCCCGGCGAGGTGCTGGGCATCGTCGGGGAAAGCGGGTCGGGCAAGTCGACGCTTCTGCGGATGATGAACCTTGAGGATACGCCCGACAGTGGCGACTACCGGCTGGCGCTGCCGGGGGTCGAGGGCAATCTTTTCACGCTTGACCGTTTCGCGCGCCGCATGGTTTGCGCGCGAAACATCGGGATTGTTTATCAGAACCCGCATCTGGGGCTGCTGATGAAAAACAGCTCCTCCGGTAATGTCGCGGAACGGCTTCTGGTGGCGGGCGAACGCAGCTTTGCGGTCCTGCGATCAAAGGCGCGCACCGCGCTTGAGGCGTCGGAATTTCCGCTGTCGCGCATGGACGCGCCGCCGATCGAGCTTTCGGGCGGGATGCAGCAGCGGGTGCAGCTGGCCAAGGCCATCGCGCTGGAACCGGCGCTTCTGCTTCTGGACGAACCGACGACGGGGCTGGATGTCAGCGTTCAGGCGCTGGTGCTCGATACGCTGAAACGCCTGCAACGGGACCGCGCGATCACCATGGTCATCGTCAGCCATGACCTTGGCGTGATCCGCACCATGGCCGACCGGGTGATGGTCATGCGCCGGGGCCGCGTGGTCGAGGAAGGGCTGTCGGACCAGATCTTCCAGGACCCGCAGCACGAATACACCCAGTCCCTTGTCCATGCGAAGTTGTGAGGCGCCATGACCGCGGTTCTAGAGGTCGAAGGCCTGTCGAAGACCTTCGACATGCACCATCTGGGCCAAAGGCTCCATGCCTTCAGCGGTATCGGCTTCACGCTTCGCCGCGGTGAATTCCTGCTGCTGAAAGGCCCGAACGGGGTCGGCAAATCGACGCTTCTGAGGACGCTTTACCGCAGCTACCTGCCGCGCGCCGGCCACGTCTGGTATCACGCGCCGGAAGGCCGGATCGACCTGGCCCGCGCCGCCGACGTCGATGTGGCCCTGCTGCGCCAGCGCGAGATCGGCTTTGTCACCCAGTTCCTGATCGCACGGCCCCGCGTCGCCGCCGAAGAGGTCGTGGCCGAACCGCTGCGCCGCGCGGGGATGGCGGCGGATGATGCGCTGGAGGAGGCCCGGCGCTGGCTGGCGGAATTCGGGGTGAAGCGCGACCTCTGGCGGGCCTATCCCACGACATTTTCGGGCGGCGAACAGCAGAAGGTGAACCTGGCCCGCGCGCTCATCCTGCCGCAGCGGCTTTTGCTGCTGGATGAACCGACCGCCTCGCTTGATGCCGGGGCGCGGGCGGCGCTGGTGCGGCGGCTTCGGGATCTGAAGGCGGCGGGCGTCGCGATGATCGGGGTCTTTCACCATCCGGGCGACGTGGCCGGGCTGATCGACCGGGAAATTGAACTGACCGTTGAGGAGACAAGTGACGATGTGGCTGTCTGATTTCCGGGTGGTGCTGCCCGACGCCGTGTTGGATCGCGGCTCTGTCCGGGTCGAGGACGGGCGCATCGCCGAAGTCCGCGACACGCCGGTCGCTGGCGCGGCCCTGCAGGGCGCGGGGCTGATCCTGATGCCGGGCTTTGTCGACATGCATGGCGACATGGTCGAACGCGAGGTCGAGCCGCGCCCCAATGTGCGGATGCCGATGGAGCTGGGCCTGCGCGATCTGGACCGCCGGCTGAAGGTCGCGGGCGTGACCACGGCCTATGCGGCGCTGAGCTTCAGCCCCTCATCGACCTATGGCCATCTGCGCAGCTACGAACACACCTCGTCGATGATCCGCGCCATCCGGGCGATGAACGGGCAATTGAAGGTCGATCACCGTGTCCATGCCCGGTTCGAAATCACCTTCCCCAAGGCGCTTGACATCATCGCGGAACTGATCGCCGAAGGCTCGGTCGACCTTATTTCGCTTTGCGACCACACGCCGGGGCAGGGGCAGTATCGCGACATCGAACGCCATGTGCAGAAGATCGCGCAGGAAAAGAACCTTTCGCTGGCCGAGGCGGAACAGGCCGTGGCCCAGCGGATCGAGGAACGCACGCTGCCCGCCGAGGTCCTGGCCGAGACGCTGCGCCAGATCTCCGCGCTGTGCCACGCGCATTCGGTGGCGATTGCCAGCCATGACGACGATACCGTGGCGAAGGTCCGGCTGATGCATGATCTGGGCGTGCAGATCAGCGAATTCCCCGTGACCGAGGAAGCGGCGGCGGCTGCGCGGGCGCGGGGGCTGATGACGGCGATGGGGGCGCCCAATGCGCTGCGGGGCCAAAGCTATTCCGGCAACCTTTCGGCGCGGGCGGCCCATGCGGCGGGGCTTCTGGACATCCTGGCGGCGGATTACCACCCCTCGGCCATCCTGCCGGCGGTGCTGGAACTGGCAAGGACCGATCCCGCCGGGCTTGCCGGGGCGACGCGGCTGGCGACGCTGAACCCGGCGCGGGCGCTGGGGCTGAGCGACCGGGGCGCGATCAAACCGGGGTTGCTGGCCGATCTGGTGGTCGCGGATGACGAGGGCGTCGGCCACGTCCGCGCCACGCTGCGCGAGGGGCGGAAGATCTATTCGGACGGATCGCTGTTCGTGGCGGAAGCGGCCTGAAACCGGCATGCCGTGTGGAATGCAAGGGGCGGCCCCGGGGTGCCGCCCCTTTCGCCTTCACGCCGCTGCGGCGTAGGCGGTGCGGCCCGCGACCCATGTGGCGCGTGGCGCGGGGGCGTGGCCTTCGGGCCAGTCCAGCAGCACAAGATCGGCGCGTTTGCCGGCGGCGATCTCGCCCCGGTCGGTCAGGCCCGAGGCCGCCGCCGGGTTGCCGGACACCAGCTTCCACAAGCGCGCCAGATCGCCGATACCGTCGCGGCGCAGGCGTTCGACCGCCGCCAGCATCGCCGGGTAGTAGTAATCCGACGCGAGGATGTCGCAGAGCCCGGCCGCGATCATCTCGCCCGCGCCCAGCGACCCCAGATGGCTGCCGCCGCGCATGGCGTTCGGCGCGCCGAGTACGATCCAGTCGCCCGCCTCGCGCGCCGCTTCCGCGACGGTGCGGTTCATCGGGAATTCGGAAATCCGCGCGCCAAGGTCGCGGTAATGATCGCGCGCCTCGATCTGGCTGTCGTCATGGCTGAGCATCGACAGGCCCGCCTTGCGGCCCATGTCGGCAACCTGCGCGATGGCGCCCGGCACCTCGGGGCGGCGCTGCCAGATTTCGGTGATCTGGCGGATGTAGTGGTCGGCATCGACATTGCCGCGCTTTGCCCGCGCCTCCATCTTGGCGCGAAAATCCTCGCCGCCCAGATCGGTCAGCGGATAGTCCGGCGCCAGATCGAAGGGCCGCGTCTGGAGCGGCACCGACGGATCGAGAAGCGCCATCGAGGTGTGGTCGTTGAAGGCCACCGACGGGGCGAGCGGCCCGGCGATCGCCGCCTCGATCAGCGAAATCGCCTCGAAGCAGAAGGTTTCCCAACGCAGTTGCACGCGGTTTTCCACCGTCAGGCGCGGGGCCAGCCGGTTCAGCATGCCGATGACCTCCTGCCCGGTTTCGACAGAGCGCAGGCCCGGTTCCCACGAGAGCGTCAGCGCGTGGTAGGCGGTGCCAATGCCGTTGGCGCCCAGCTGCCGGTCGGTTTCCAGAAGCGCTGCTTCGAGCGGGAAGAAGACGTTCGGGCGCGGCATCAGCTGCCGTTCGAAGGCGTCGCCGTGGATGTCGATCATTGCCGGGGCAAGGATCTTGCCCTTCGCCTCGATCACCTCGGCGCCGTCGCGGGCCACGTCGATGCCGGTGATCCGGTCGCCTTCAAAGCGCACCTCGCAGCGTTCGACGCGGTCATCCAAGATGACCTCTGCCCCTGAAATCACGAATGCCTGCATCATCGGCCCCTGCGAAGTGTGGAAATTGATCCGAATGACTTGCGCCGCAGTCTATGACGAAGCCCACACCGTTTCATGAAGTTTGCTTGACGTTTGCACCTTTGCCGGGATTTGGCTGCGTTACCTGACCGTCATCCCGTCGCCACGGAAAATTCATTCGGATGAGACGGCTGCGTTTCAGACCGGGCCGAGCCTGCCGGTCATGGAACAGCACATCCTTTCCCTGTCCGGCCTTGGCCGCAGCTTCGGCACCACCCGCGCGGTGGAAAATGTCACGCTTGATATCGCGCCGGGGCAATTCGTGGGCGTGATCGGCCGGTCAGGCGCGGGCAAGTCCACGCTTTTGCGGCTGATCAACCGGCTGGTGGACCCGACCGAGGGCCGCATCAGCTTTTGCGGCACCGATGTGACCGCGCTGAAGGGCCGGGCCCTGCGGGACTGGCGCCGCGATTGCGCGATGATCTTCCAGCAGTTCAACCTGGTCGAACGCCTTGATGTTCTGACCAACGTGCTGGTGGGGCGGCTTGCGGATCATGGTTTTGCGACCTCGATGCTCATGCGGTTTTCCGATGCGGAACGCGCGCAGGCGATCCGGGCGCTGGACCGGCTGGATCTTGCGCCCCAGGCCCTGCAACGCGCGGGCACGCTGTCCGGTGGCCAGCAGCAGCGTGTGGCGATTGCCCGCGCTCTGGTGCAGAAACCGCGGATCATGCTGGCCGACGAACCGATCGCCAGCCTCGATCCGGGCAACGCCACCCGCGTGATGGAGGCGCTGCGCAGCATCAACCGCGAAGACGGCATCACCGTTCTGGTGAACCTGCACACCATCGACACCGCCCGCGCCTATTGCGACCGCATCATCGCCATGCGGTCGGGACGGGTCTTCTTCGACGGCACCGCCCGGCAACTGACCGACGATGTCCTGCGCGACATCTACGGCTCCGAAGGGCTGCCGTCCTTCAATCCTTCCGTGACCTCGACGGCGATCCGCCCCGCGGTTCCGGCCTGATCCCCTGAAACCGGAGTGTTCTTCATGCGTCTTCTTGCCACCACCGCGCTTGTCGCGCTGACCGCGCTGCCCGCCCTCGCCAACGACTGGCGCGCCGACTACAAGGTCGTGCGTTTCGGCGTCCTGTCGGGCGAAAACGAAAGCGACCGCGTCGCGCGGCTCAAGCCCTTCGAGCAGTATCTGGAAAAGACCCTTGGCGTGGACGTCGAGATCTTCACCGCCGGCAATTATGACGGCGTGATCCAGGCGCTGGCCGCCGACCAGATCGAATTCGCCTTCCTCGGCTCGTCCTCCTATGCCGCCGCCTATACCGAAACCAATGGCGGTGTCGCGCCGCTTCTGGCGGCCAAGCAGGAAGACGGCTCGACCGGCTATTATTCAGTCGTCGTCACGCGCTGCGACAGCCCCTACAAATCCGTCGCCGACCTGAAGGGCAAGGTCCTGGCCTTCGCCGACCCGGATTCGACCTCGGGCTATCAGGTTCCGCTGTACAACCTGGTGCAGGAAGGCTTCGACCCCGCCTCCCATTTTTCGGCCACGCCCTTCTCGGGCAGCCACGAGGCGGGCGTGCAGGGGGTGGTCAACGGCCAGTTCGACGCCGCCGCGACCTATATCAACAACGAAAAGAACGGCATCCCGCAGCGGATGGAATCGAAGGGCATGATCGAGCCCGGTCAGGTCTGCGCGATCTGGAAATCGCCGGAGATCACCTCGGGGCCGTTCACGGCGCGCACCAACCTGCCGCAGGGCCTGATCGACGAAATGAAGGCCGCCGTCATGGCCGTGCCGACCGCCGATCCGGCCGCGCACAAGGAAATGTCGGGCGGCGAGAAATCGACCGCGGCGAGCTATGTCGAGGTCGATCACGCCCGCTACGAATGGACGATCCAGATGCGCGACTGGCTGAAGGCGCAGCGCCGCGGCTGATCCATGCCCTGACGGGGGCGGTGCCGATGCGCCGCCCCCTTTTTCTTGCCGGACTGGACCCATGATCGCAGGACTTGCCCCCTCTGCCGCCGTTCTTGAATTCGAAAGCGCCTATGCCGCGCACCGAAGCCGCGCGCGTGTCGTGGCGCTGGTGACGGTGTTGGTGCTGGCGGTGCTGGTCGTGGTTTCGGCCGACTTCTCGGGGATCTTCCGGGTGACGCAGGTCACGCTTGCGGATGGCACAAGGGCGGATCGCTGGGTGATCCTGGCGGGATTGCCGAAACTTGGCGACTATATCGCCAAGACCATCCCCGAACTGTCATGGGCCACGCTTGGGGCCGATCTGGCGACCTGGTTCTGGCGCTGGCGGATATGGGCGGATCTGCTTGTGGAAACCGTTCTCATCGCCTTCATGGCCACCGTTCTGGGGCTTGCGGGCGGGTTCGTCCTGTCCTTCCCGGCCTCGCGCAATCTGGCGCCGAACCGCTGGGTGCTTTGGGGCGCCCGCCGGTTTCTGGAAATCGCCCGCACCGTGCCTGAAATCGTCTTCGCGCTGATCTTCGTCTTCTGCTTTTCGGTCGGGCCGCTGGCCGGGGTTCTGGCGATCGCGGTCCACACCACCGGGGCGCTCGGCAAGCTTTATTCCGAAGTGAACGAAAACATCGACATGCGCCCCCTGGAGGGCGTGAAAGCCTCGGGCGGCAGCTGGTTCGACCAGATCCGCTACGGCGCGGTGCCGCAGATCCTGCCCAACGTCATCAGCTACACGCTGCTGCGGTTCGAGATCAACGTCCGGTCGTCGTCGATCATCGGCTATGTCGGCGCGGGCGGGCTGGGGCAGGAATTGCGCACCGCCGTGGCCTTGGGCGAACACACCGACCTGTCGGCGCTGTTCGTCATCATCTTCGCCACCGTCATGATGATCGACTGGGGGTCGGAAAAACTGCGCCACCGGATCATCGGCTTCGGGAGGACCACGTCATGACGCATCCCGCCCCTGACATCGCCGCCGCTCGGGCCCTCGTGCCCGGGGCCTTCGACAAGCGGCCGAGCCCGCTGCGAATCGCGCTTTGGGCCGGGTTCATCGCGCTTTTTGGTTGGTGCCTTTACGACTTCAACTTTTCCCCCCTGCGGCTGTGGGAAGGGCTGGGGCGTCTGGGGCGCGTCCTGTCCTTCATGTTCCCGCCGCATGTCTGGACCGATTGGCAAAGCATTTCCGAAATCTTCACCGGTCTGGCCGAGACGCTGTCGATGGCCTTCCTTGGCACCGCGCTTGGCGCGCTGGTGGCTTTTCCGCTGTCCTTCCTCGGGGCCAAGAACCTGAACCGGATCGGTGTCTTGCGCTTTGGTGTCCGGCGCGGCTTTGACATCATCCGCGCCTTCGAGACTCTGATCCTTGCGCTGATCTTCATCCGGGCCTTCGGGCTTGGCCCGCTGCCCGGGGTGCTTGCCATCGCGGTGGCGGAAGTGGGCGTGCTGGCCAAGCTTTATGCCGAAGCGATCGAGAACACGTCGAAAAAGCCGGTCGAGGGCATCGTCGCCTCGGGCGGGTCGGGGATGCAGGCGATCCGGTTTGGCGTCATGCCGCAGGTGATGCCGGTGGTCCTGTCGATCACGCTTTACAACTTCGAATCGAACGTCCGTTCGGGCACGATCCTTGGGATCGTCGGCGCGGGGGGCATCGGGTTCCTGCTGTCGGACCGGATCGGCGCCTACCGCTGGGACGAGGCCTGGTCGATCATCTTCCTGATCATCGGCATGGTCTACCTGATCGACTGGCTGTCGGCGCGGATCCGCGCCCGCTTCATCGGCAAATGGGAGGGCGTGCGGTGAAGACCCTGTCCGAAGCCCCGACGATCCACGAAACCGCCCAGGTGATCGACTGCGACCTGGGCCGCTGGACCGAGGTCATGGCCCATGTCACGATGCGCGAAAGCACCTTGGGCGATTATTCCTATATCGTGAAGCACGGCAACGTGGTCTGGTCCACCATCGGCAAGTTCTGTTCGATCGCCGAAGGGGCGCGGATCAATCCGGGCAACCATGTCACCTGGCGGGCGAGCCAGCATCATTTCACCTATCGCGCCGCGCAATACGGGCTGGGCGAGGATGACGAGGATTTCTTCCAGTGGCGCCGAGACCACTGGGTGTGGATCGGCCACGACGTCTGGATCGGCCACGGCGTGACGATCCTTGCGGGTGTCACCGTCGGAACCGGAGCGGTGATCGGTGCGGGGGCGGTGGTGTCGAAGGATGTCGCGCCCTATGAAATCGTCGGGGGCGTCCCGGCGCGGCATCTGAAGCGGCGGTTCACCGAAAGCCAGGCCGAAGCGATGCTGCGGATCGCCTGGTGGGACTGGTCGCATGACGACCTGCGCCGGGCGCTGGCCGATATCCGCGCGCTGCCCGTCGAGGGCTTTATCGAAAAATACGCTGTCTGAGGGGCCGCCTGCGACAATTTGTCCATCGACAGCCCTTCCTTGGCGCCCCTAAGCTTGAGAAATATCAAGTCGTCAGGCACGTCCAACTGCTAAGGGTGGTCCATGTCGTCACGCGCCCATCTGCCCCTTGTCTATTCCTGCTCTGGCTGTTCCAGCGCCGCACAGATGGCCAACCATCTGGCCATCGCGCTTGACCGGCGAGGCATCGCGGAAATGTCCTGCATCGCGGGTGTGGGGGGCGATGTTCCGAAACTGGTGCGGATCGCGACCTCTGGCCGGCCGATCATCGCCATCGACGGCTGCGCGCTGGCCTGCGTCAAGAACTGCCTTGCCCGGCATGGCGTCCAGCCGACCGAATACCACCTTCTGTCGGACCAGGGCGTTCGGAAGCGCTATCAGGCGGATTTCGATGTCGAGGAGGCCGAGCGGGTTCTGGAAACCATGATCGCCCAGAGGTCCGACGACAGCGAAGAGGTCAGGGCCGCCGTTTCGGCCTGACCTTCAGCGCCGCGCCTGCCAGACGAACAGCGCCACCTGCGCGACCGTCCGTTCCGGCCGCACCGTGCGGAAGATATCGCGCATCATCGCCAGATCGGCACGCAGCCCCGTCAGCCATCCCCGTTTTGACGCCTTCGAGGGGCTTGCGACCTCGGGCCAGCGGACAATGGCGGTCGAAAGGCGCTGGCGCAGGATCATGTCATTCAGGAACACCTCGAAGCCGAAGCGCGGCAGGTCGGGCAGCCGGTGCAACTGGGCTTCCACCAGCGCCTTGGGGATCACCCGTTCGCCCGAGATGTAATCGACCCCAAGCGCCCGCCAGAGCCAGGGCGCATTGCCGCGCAGCGACAGCGTGACCTCGGCGCGGCTTTCGGCGACCGGCGCGATCAGGCGGGTGACGTGATCGGCGGTCAGGCCGGTCAGGTCGGCGTCAATCAGGACGATGTGGCTCGCGTCGATCTCGGCGATGCCACGGGCCAGGGCTGCGGTCTTGCCGCCGTTGCGGCCCAGCGCCAGCACCTCGGCGCCGTGCTGCCGGGCCACCTCGACCGTGCGGTCGGAAGATCCGTCATCGACCACCAGAACCCGGTCGATCAGCGGATGGTTCACCGTAGCGCCCAGAACCCGTGCGATCCGGGTCTCTTCGTTGAAGGCGGGAATCAGGCAGGCAAAGCGCGGGGTCACGCGACCGCCTCCTTCTTGCGGCGGAAATACAGCATGGCGGCGATGAGCCCAAGGATGACCAGCGCGACCAGCGCATAGGACCAGTCGCTTTCGCGCCAGGCTTCGCCGAAGATCCAGCCGATGCCGACCAGGATCAGCGATTTCGGCAAGGTGGCGACAAGGATCGCCGTGAAGAAGCGCCAGAAGGGCATCCGCGACGCGCCCGCCGCCAGAAGCGTGGCGAAGCCCAGGTAATGGGTGATCTTGCCGATGATCAGGAACCGGACGCCACGGCGGCGGAAGCGGACGATCAGCCGCGCCAGCTGCACCCGCGTGACGCCCAGCCGGGTCAGCCAGGCGGTGCGGAAGAAGTTGTGGCCGTGGCGGCCCAGCTGATAGAGCATCACGTCGCCCGCGAGGTCCGACAGCACGACGCAGACGAAGACCGCCAGCGGATCAAGCAGGCCCAGCCGCGCCATGTAGCCCGCGGTGATCGAAACCGCCGGGCCCTCAAGCGTCGCCAGCGGCGCGAGGATCACGATCCCCCAGTTTTCGATCAGGTGAAGAAGCGTGTCCTGCGAAACCATCTATTTCGCCGCTGCCGTCGCGGCCGCCGAAAGGCCGGCCAGCGCCGGTGCGGGGCGTTCCTCGGGCCCCATCGCGGTGCCGCGCCACTCGAAGGACCGGCTGAGGAAGGTCGCCGCCCAGATCGCGGGGATCGCCAGATCGCGCAGTGGCAGGACAGCGATATTGCGCCAGCCCGCGGGCCAGCCTGCGCGTCGCATCAGGATCGCCTCGCCCAGATACCAGAGCGCGGCGTAGGCCAGCGCCAGATGCAGGTCTTGCCCGGTTGCAAGCAGCGCGGTCGCAAGGCTTGCCGTCGGCAGGACGGCACCGTTCATCGGTTCAAGCAGGAAGAAGCCCGGAAATCCGTCGCGCCGCACCCGGCTCCAGCGCAGCTGGCGCGAGACGACATCGCCCAGCTTGCGGCGGCCGATCGGCTGCGGGTAGGGCAGCGGCGCCAGCGTCACCCGGCGGTTCATGCCGCGGATGGTGCGGGTGGCGGCCACGTCCTCGGCCAGCTGGCGGCCCAGAAGGCGCAGGCCGCCGGCCCGGTCCAGGAGCGGCTTGTTGAAGAACAGCGTCTTGCCTTGCGCAAAGCCGCGGCCAAGGCTGTCGGCCAGATATTGCAGCCGCGCCTGGTTGCCATTGAGGAAGGCACATTCCAGCCGCGCGGCCCAGCCTTCCGGGCGGCTGCCATAGGGCGGGGCCGAGACAAGGCCGGTGTCAGGCCCCCAGCTGTCGATCAGGGTGGCGAGGTAATCGCGCGGCAGCAGCAGGTTGCTGTCGGTCATGCAGACCCATTCGGTCGTCGCCGCGTCCCAGCCCTTCAGCACATTGTCGAGCTTCGGGTTCCCGGTTTCGCGCGCGTCTCCGATCAGCAGCGTCGAGGGAACGTGGGGATACGCCGCCATCAGGTGGCGCAAGAGCGGCAGCACCGGATCATTGGTCCGCTGGACGCAGAAGATCACCTTGTAATCGGGGTAATCCAGGTGGAACGAACTGCCGAGCGTCTCTTCGTCGAAGGCATCGCGTCCGCAGGCCGGGCGAAGCAGCGTGACCGGCGGGCGCCCGAAGAGCCCCCCGGCCCGCGGCGCGGAACCGGGGCGACGCAGGAACAGGGCGATGGACAGGAGGTGCAGGCAGAGAAGAAAGGCCGAAAGGCCGAACAGCGCCGCCACCATCACAGGGCCTCGCCCAAGGTCGCGGGCTGGGGCAGGATCTCGGCCTCGGCGCCGTGGAGCAGAAGGCTCAGGCTGCCGTCATGGCGCTCGCCGATGGCCGAGAAGCTGTCGACCCAGTCGCCGCAGTTGGCATAGATCAGGCCGTGGTCCTCTTGCAGGCTGGCGATGTGGAAATGGCCGCAGATCACGCCGTCCAGCCCCCGGACCCGCGCCATCCCGACAAGCTGGCGTTCGTGGATGCGGCGGGAATAGAGGAAGCTGTTGAGCGAGCTCAGAAGGCATTCGATGGTGGATCGAACGTCATCGCGTGTCTGGCCCCGCAGCCAGCGCAGGCCGTGGTCGATCCGCCGCAGGCAATGGTCGATCCGGCTGCCCATCCGGGTGAAGACGTGGGCGCGGACCAGCCGCGAATCGACCACATCGCCATGCAGCACCAGATAGCGGCGGCCATCGGCGGCCTCGTGGATCATGTCGGTGATCGGATCGACCGGCAGGCTTCTCGCCTCGGGTGCGCGCTTCGGATCGGGGTCGTGATTGCCGACCAGATAGACAAGCTGCGCCCCCTCGGTCGCCCGGGCGCGCAGGTGGTCGATCACCGCCTGGTCGGCGCGGCTCCAATGCGGCAGAAGCGGCTGCCAGAGGTCCAGCACATCGCCCACAAGGATGTAGGTTTCGGCTGGGTTGTCGATCAGGAAGTCCAGCAGACGGTCCGGTCGGCCACCCAGCGCCCCCAGATGCAGGTCGGACAGGAACAGGGTTCTCAGGGACGGCGCCGATCCAGGCCGGGGGGATGACCGTTCCATGGCACACTCCGCACAACTCGTTGTGAAGAGAAAGCATGGGGATTGCTACGGTTTCATGTCGGTATTGCTGCAACGGGGCAAAAATCCTCTGGATAGCGGTAGCAAGAACCAGAAATGCGCACCTGTAGTGGCGAAGGCAGGAAATGAGTATTTGGACAAAGAAGAAACGGCGGCTTCTTCTTTGCCTAAATACTCATGCCCGGCCCCGCGTCCCGCGGAGCGGCCGGACGGGGGCGCCGTCTTTCATGGATGGCGTTTGTTCCTTTTTTGTTCTAACTTGTCCGAATGCCCCTTCCGCCTCCCGATCCGTTCCTGCGCCTGAAGGCCCGTGGTGCTGCCTCGAACGGGGCGGGGCGGTTCGAGCCCTATGAGAGCATCCGGGAAAGCGATGGCTGGGACATCCCCGAGGACGAACGGCTGTTGCGGACCGAGGTCAGCGAGGAACGGCCGCGCAGCGTGCTGTCGCGCAACACCTCGCCCGATGTGCCGTTCGATCAGTCGCTCAATCCCTATCGCGGCTGCGAACATGGCTGCATCTACTGTTTTGCAAGACCCAGCCATGGCTATCTGGGTCTGTCAGGCGGGCTGGATTTCGAAACCCGGCTGGTCGCGCGGCCCACCGCGCCCGAGGTGCTGGCGCGGGAACTGGGACGGAAAGCCTATGTGCCGAAGGTGCTGGCCATCGGCACCAATACCGACCCCTACCAGCCGATCGAGGCGCGCTACCGGATCATGCGGCGCGTCCTTCAGGTGCTGTCGGACTGGAATCACCCGGTGGCCATCGTGACCAAGGGCGCGATGATCGAACGCGATGTGGATATCCTTGGCGACATGGCGCGGCGCGGGCTGGCTTCGGTCGGGATTTCGGTGACGACGCTCGATCCCGCGCTTTCGCGGCGGATGGAGCCGCGGGCGCCGTTGCCGGTGCGGCGGCTGGCGGCGATGCGGGCTCTGGCAGCTGCGGGGGTGCCGGTGCGGGTCATGGTGGCGCCGGTCGTCCCGGTGCTGACGGATCGGGAACTGGAACGGATACTGGAAGCGGCGAAAGAGGCGGGCGCGGGAACGGCAAGCTGGATCCTCCTGCGGTTGCCGCATGAGGTGGCGCCCTTGTTCCGCGACTGGCTGGAACGGGTTGAGCCCGGGAAGGCCGCGCATGTCATGAACCGCCTGCGCGAGATGCGGGGCGGGAAGGACTACGACGCCGAATGGGGCCAGCGGATGCGCGGCAGCGGCCTTCACGCCGACCTGATCGCGCAGCGATTCCGGCTGGCCGTCGCGCGGTTGGGGCTGGATCAGGCGCGGCCAGCCTTGCGGACCGATCTTTTCGCGCCGCCGCCGCGGGCGGGAGACCAGCTTTCCCTGTTCTGAGGTCTGGATCGGCGCTGACGCATGGCGGTCCTGCCTTGCGCGGCGGGGGCGCAGGGACTAGGTTCAAGGCAACTTAAGATCGGAGGGCGTAGCCATGACGCCCAGGCGTCCAGGTGCTGTGGGCGCGTTCCCGATGATGCCGGTAGAGCCGTCCAGCACCAAACAACCGGACCCGGGGCCGCTTTATGCGGCGCTGGATCTGGGAACGAACAGTTGTCGGATGTTGATTGCCCAGCCCCGGGGCAACCAATTCCAGGTGATCGACAGCTTTTCGAAATCGGTGGAACTGGGGCAGGGGCTGGAAGCCTCGGGGCGGCTCAGCCGCCCATCGATGGCGCGTACCGTCCAGGCCTTGCAGATCTGCCGGCGCAAGCTTGAACAGCACCAGGTGGTGCGGATGCGGCTGGTGGCGACCGAAGCCTGCAGGCGGGCGCGCAACGCCCGCGATTTCCTGCGCTATGTGAAGCGGGAAACCGGTCTGCCGCTTGAAATCATCAAGCCCGAGGAAGAGGCGCGGCTGGCGGTGATTTCCTGCGCGCCGCTGGTGTCACCGCGGACGGAGCAGTTGCTGGTTGTGGACATCGGCGGAGGCTCGACCGAGCTTGTCTGGATCGATCTGTCGGCGGTCGAACCCGAGAACCGGTCGCGCGCCATCATGCGGCTCCATGCCGGGTTCGACTGCGGCGAAAGCGAAGGACCGGCCGCGAAGGTGGTGGACTGGATTTCCGTGCCGCTGGGGGTGGCGACGCTGAAGGACCAGTTCGCCGATGTCGAGGATGACGCGGCGCGCTTTGCCTTGATGAGCTGGTATTTCGAAGAGAATCTTTCGGACTTTTCGCCTTACAACGCCAGTCAGCGGCGCGAGGGGTTCCAGATCATCGGCACCAGCGGCACCGTGACCACCGTGGCGGCAAGCCATCTGGGGCTGAAGCGCTATGACCGCACGAAGGTCGATGGTCTGGCCATGACGTCGGACCAGATCGACAGCGTGATCCGCGAATATCTGGCGCTGGGGCCGGAAGGGCGGCGCACCGATCCGCGCATCGGACGGGACCGCCATTCGCTGATCATGTCCGGCGCCGCGATCCTGCAGGCGCTGATGCGGATCTGGCCCACCGACCGGCTGTCGGTGGCAGACCGGGGTCTGCGCGAAGGGCTGTTGTATGCGCAGATGTCGGCGGACGGTGTTCTGATGGAAGCGCCGGCGTGAAGGTGCCGCGCCAGCACACTCGCCCGCCGGTGCCGATTGTGGCAGACTGCGGGATCTTGAGTATTTGGACAAAGAAGAAGTCAGGGAAGCAGGGCAGCCATCATGGCCAAGACGCCGTCAGGTAACACATCGGGCCGGGGCACGCGGGATCTGCGGGTCAGGGTCAAGACCGCCAAGGGGCGGAAGCTGTCCTCGACGCTTTGGCTTGAGCGGCAGCTGAACGACCCCTACGTCCAGCGCGCCAAGAAGGAAGGGTATCGGGGCCGGGCCGCCTACAAGATCCTGGAGCTGGACGACAAGTTCCGCTTCCTCTTGCCGGGGGCCCGGGTGGTTGACCTTGGCTGCGCGCCGGGGGGCTGGTGCCAGGTGGCGGTCGCGCGCGTCAATGCGCTGGGCGAGAAATCGGGCAAGCGCGTGGGGCGGGTGCTGGGGATCGACCTGCAGGAGGTGGACCCGATCGCCGGGGCCGAGGTGCACCAGCTGGACTTCCTGTCGGAAGGCGCGGATTTGAAGGTGAAGGACTGGCTTGGTGGCCCTGCGGATGTGGTGATGTCGGACATGGCGGCGGCGTCTTCTGGGCACAAGGGGACGGACCACCTGCGGATCATTGCGCTTTGCGAGGCGGCGGCGGAATTTGCCTTTGACGTGCTGGAGGAGGGCGGCACCTTTGTCGCCAAGGTGCTGGCGGGGGGCGCCGAGAACGAGTTGCAGGCGATCCTGAAGCGCAACTTCGCCAAGGTCGCGAATGTGAAGCCGCCCGCGAGCCGGTCGGACAGTTCCGAGAAATTCGTGGTGGCGACCGGCTATCGCGGCAGGCAGGCAGAGCCAGAGGAAGCCGCGGTGGACGGGCTGGACGACGCCTGATCGGGGCGGGAACCTGACCGGGGCCGGGGCCCGATCAGGGCGTGGTCGAGATCAGCACGCCTTCGACCTGGATCAGCGCCGGTTCGCCCACATGGAACAGGTAGTAGCTTTGCTGCGTGTCGGTGCTGCGGCTGGCGCCCGGCATGTCCAGAAGGTCGCGCGCGGGCCGGATATAGGTGCCATGTCCGACCGCGGCATTCAGGCGCTGTTGCGGTGAAATCGTCAGCGGTTGCGACGGGCGACCGGGGCCGAAGGTGCCGGGTTCGATCGTGATGGCGCGGGCATCGGGGCAGCCGGAGAGGAAATCCGAATCGAGATGGATCTGGTCGACCCATTTCACCGGCAGGAATTGCCCGGTCGAGGTCTTGACCATGTCGCGGACCCTGAGGCCCTGCACGGGAAGTTCGCCGAAAGAGGTCGTGACACGGGCGTTCCAGCAGATGCCGGGGAGGGGCCAGAGTTCGGTGTTGCGCTGTCTTGGGGTGGCAGCCGGATAGCTGCGTGTGCCCCTGGCAGGGCGGACAGACTCGTTTTGTAACATTTACTCGTCCACTCGAACTGGAAAAGGACAACACGCGGGGCTTCCCGATGCATCGTCGACAACTGGCTAACGTGCCGGTCGGCTCCATGTTCCCGGACCGGCTGATAAGAGGATCGGGGAACTTGGACCCTTGTGCAAGATGGCGCGGGAAAGCGGACGGGTTCTCTGCGGCGCGGCCAGTGGTCAGGCGTCATGCAGATCGCGACAATTCTTGGAAAATCGACCGCAGCCTTTCGGAAATGCAAAGGTGGGGAGTGCTGGTCTGGACAGTCGGATTGCGGCCAGTCGATTGTCGCTGCAATGCGTGGCCGTGTCCTTGGAATGATCAAATTCCGGCGAGAGTGTGCGCCCGAGCGGTTTCAAGGACTTTGGCTTTCGCGGACCGGATTCGTTTCGACATCGGCGACAGCGCCATACCAATGGCGGTTCGGCACCATCCCGATGGACTGCGATTCGGCCTAGCGCCCAGTCAGTCGGTTGGCGACGGCCGCGAGCTTCGATGCGCCGTGGCCCTTGGCTTCGGACCGGTCGGCGAGGCCGTAAAGACCATACATGCTGCTGACGCCCAGCCAGCGGAGCGGCTCGGGTTCCCAGCGGCGGACGCGGCGGTTGACCCAGGCCAGGCGCGTCAGGTCGCTGTCGTCACCCAAGGCAAGCGCGGCGAGGGTGCGCCCCGCGAGGTTCGAAGTCGAGACGCCGGTGCCCACATATCCGCCGGCCCAGCCCAGACGTGTCGCGGGATCAAGGCCCACCGTCGCGCACCAGTCGCGCGGGACGCCCAGGACACCGCACCAGGCATGGTCGATGCGGAAGGGCCGGGTGGCGGGGAAATGCCGGTAAAGGATCGTCGTCAGCCGCCGGATGGTTTCCGCGTCCGGTTCGCCGTTGGTGTCGGTCCGCGATCCGATCCGGTAGGGCACGCCGCGCCCGCCAACGGCGATGCGGCCTTCGCGGGTGCGCTGGCAGTAGCAATAGGCATGGTTGAAGTCGCCAAGGATTTCATGGTTGCTCCAGCCGATTTCGTTCCAGACTTCGGGCGGCAACGGTTCGGTCACGATCTGGGCCGAGTTCAGCGGCAGCCAGTCGCGGCCATGGCCCGGAAGGGTAGCGGTGAAGCCTTCGGTGCAGCGCAGGACGGTCCGGGCGCGGATGGTGCCGCGCCGCGTGGTGACACGGCCCGGGGCGATGCCGGTCACTTCGGTGTCTTCAACAACCCGGACGCCCCGCGCCTCGACGGCGGCCGCGAGGCCGCGCACCAGTTTCGCGGGCTGGATGCGGGCGACGTTCGACACGATCATGCCGCCCAGCGTGCCGGGGATGTTGACACGGGCGCGGGCTTCCTGGCCGGGGATCATCCAGATGCGGTCGCCCTCGCCCCAGTCGCGGCGGTGATCGGCCTCGGCCGAGAGGCGGGCCAGTTGCGCGGGGTTTGTCGCGACGACCAGTTCATCGGTGCGGCGGATGTCGGCGTCGATGCCTTCGGCCTCGGCCACGCGGATCACTTCGTCCACGGTGCCGGTCAGGGCGCGGACCAGGCCGCGCACCGCGTCGGGGGTTGAGGTCGCAAGGTATTTTTCATGGCTCCAGGCGAAACCGCCCGTGAGCCAGCCGCCGTTCCGACCCGAGGCGCCGAAACCCGCGAAGGATTTCTCAACGATCAGGATATCAAGATCGGGCCGGGCCTCTTTCAGATACCAGGCGGTCCATAGCCCGGTATAGCCCGCGCCGATGATGCAGACATCCGCCGTGGTGTCGCCCGGCAAGGGCGCGCGGGCGGCGGGCAGGCCGCCCATGTCGGCATACCAGAAGGAGACATCACCGGTGCGGGCAGGGGTCATGGCGACTCCGTAAGGTGGGGGTGCTTGACCAGAGTGGACGCTGACGCGCCCGTGATCAAACGCGAAACGCCGCCCGGGTGGGGCGGCGCTTTCACATCGGGAAGGCCAGGGATCAGCCGCCCCAGTGGCGGATCGGTCCGCAGTCCATATGGACGAAATTCGACCGCGAATATTTTCCGACGCCGCCGGCCGAACAGGCCGAAGCCGCCTTGTAGATCTGCGACACCGAACGCGACTGAAGCCGCAGGTCAGCCGCCTGACCCTTCATGTGGAGCGAGTTGCGCGCCACGCCGCGGGAATTCGACCGCAGCATCGCATTGGTCTTCGGCGTGCGGTAGCCCGACAAGAGCATGTAGGGTTCGTTCACGTCCATCAGCCGGTGCGAGGCGGCGGCGATGTCGATGGTGCGGGCATCCATCTTCGTCACTTCGTCCGAGCGCCAGTCGCGCATGAAGTAATTGATTTCCTTCAGGGCTTCCTTCACATAGTCGCCCTCGATCCAATAGATCGTATCGAGCATCTCGCCGGTGCGTCCCGAATACATGCGGATGCGGCGAATGTCGCCCGCGCCGCGAAGGAACCCGAATGCGTTGGAGTACGTTGGGGCCGCAACAACTGCCGTTGCTGCGAACACGCCCAAGATTCCACGCCGCGAAATGCCGCTTGCCGCTTTGCCTGTCATGATGCGCCTGTCCCGTCGCCTTCTGCCCGCCTTTTCGGAGGCTTGTTGTCGATGTTTGTCCCCAAGTGCGCCGGACTTATCGCACAGCCATTGTGCGTCGCCAACCACCGATTTGTTGCCTCTCTGGAAATCCTGTCATCATCGGCAGGAATTTGCTGAAATCACGCTGCCGTGAACGAGCGTGAGTTTTCTGCGGCGATAGTTGCAGAAGCGCCACTCTGCCCGCGTGGGGAGGTGAAATGCCTTGTGGACTCAACCGGGACTTTCCATGAAGTCGGGACGGGCCTTTTTGTTGCCTTGGTTCAGTCCGCTCTTTTTCCGTCTCTCCTTCCCAGTCGCTGCCGGTGTCCTCATGTCCTTGCCTTGCTCCTTCTTGAACGTATCCAGGTCCGGGGTCGTGAAGGGGCCATTGACGGCGCTGGCGCTGCTTCTGGCGCCTGGTTTGGCGCCTGACGCGCGGGCCGAGATTGCTGCGGCGGCGACGCGGATTTCGCAGATCGGCGCGCCCTCGGCGCCGGTGGCGGGACAGGCGTTCCGTCAGGCGGTGGCGGAAGCGGCCGCAAGCGACGAGGCGCTGGCGACCTTCTATCGGGGGCATGATTATGCCGCGCTCTGGACGACGGGGGCGGATGCGGCGCGGCGTCAGGCCTTCTTCCGGGCGCTTGATCATGCGGGCGATCATGCCCTGCCGATCGCGCGATATGATGTCGATGGTCTGCGCGAGGCCTTCGCCAGCGTGACGTCGGAACGCGCCCGCGGCCAGCTTGAGGTGCGGATGACGAAGGCGATGCTGCGTTATGTGGCCGACCTTCAGACCGGAATCCTGACGCCCGCGAAGGTCGATCCCGGCATCGTGCGCGAGGTGCCGCTGCGCGACCGTCTGGCGACGCTGACCACCTTTTCGGTCTCGGACCCGTCGCGCTTCTTCCATTCGATCGTGCCGGATGCGCCGCAATACACGCAGCTCATGAAGAAACGGCTTGATCTGGTGGGTGTGATCCAAAACGGTGGCTGGGGTCCGGCGGTCGAGGCGAAGAAGCTTCACCCGGGCGATACCGGCCCCGCCGTCATCGCGCTGCGCGACCGGCTGGTGGCGATGGGCTACCTGCGCCGCACCGCCAGCCCGGCCTTCGACGGCGCCCTGCAGAAGGCGGTTCAGCTTTTCCAGATCGACCACGGCCTGACCGCCGATGGCGTCGCCGGGGAAGGCACCATCGCCGAAGTCAACGTCTCGCCCGAGGCGCGGCTTTCCTCGGTCGTGGTGGGGATGGAACGTCTGCGCTGGCTGAATGGCCTTGATCTTGGCAAGCGCCACATCTGGGTGAACCTGCCGGACTTCACCGCCAAGATCATCGACGACGGCAAGGTCACGTTTGAAACCGTGACCGTCATCGGCATGGATCAGGGCGACCGGCGCAGCCCCGAGTTTTCGGACCAGATGGAGCTGATGGTCGTGAACCCGACCTGGTCGGTGCCACGGTCGATCACCGTCAAGGAATACCTGCCGCTTCTGAAGAAGAACCCCAATGCCGCGGGGCATCTGAAGATCGTCGACCGCAAGGGCCGCGCGATCAACCGGGGCGCGGTGGATTTCAAGCAGTATACCGAACGCAACTTCCCCTATTCGATGTCGCAGCCACCCTCGGACGAGAATGCCCTGGGCAAGGTGAAGTTCCTGTTCCCGAACCAGTGGAACATCTACCTGCACGACACGCCGTCGAAATCGCTGTTCGACCGAGAGGTCCGCGCCTTCAGCCACGGCTGCATCCGCGTCGGGCGGCCCTTCGATCTGGCCTATGCGCTGCTGGCGCCGCAGACCGAAGACCCGGAGGGGCTGTTCCAGAAATATCTGCGCTCGGGCGCGGAAACGCCGGTGCGGCTGGAAACGCCGGTGCCGGTGCATCTGGTCTATTTCACCGCTTGGCCCAATGCCCGCGGCCGGATGGAATACCGTCGCGACGTCTACGGCCGCGACGCGCATATCCATGACGCGCTGATCGCGGCGGGGGTGGAACCGGCCGGGGTTCGCGGCTAAATCTTCAGGGCAAGGGGTCGGTCCGCGGCCCTGACTGCCCCCGGAGGTGCCATGTCCGTTACAATCGCCCAGATCGCCGCGGCGCTGAATGCCCGCGCGGAAGGAGAGCTTGGCCTGACGGTCACCGGCGCTTCGGAACCGGGGCTTGCCGGGCCGGACCAGCTGGCGCTGGCGATGGACCCGAAATATGCTGAAGGGCTTCGGAAGGGTCGGGGTCAGGCCGCCGTCCTGTGGGAGGGCGCGGATTGGCAGGCGTTCGGGTTGCGGGCGGCGATCTTCGTCGCGCGCCCGCGGTTGGCGATGGCGGGCATCTCGCGCGCTTTCGATCCCGGCCCCGATATCGCGCCGGGCATCCACCCGACGGCGATCATCGACCCTTCGGCCCGGATCGGCGCGGGGGCGGCGATCGGTCCCTTCGTTGTGGTCGGACGGGATGTGGTCATCGGGGCGCGGGTGCGGATCGCGTCGCATGTAACGGTGGCCGGGGGTGCCCGGATCGGTGACGACGCCTTGATCCTGCAAGGTGCGCGGATCGGGCATCACGTCGAGATCGGGCACCGCTTCATCCTCCACCAGAACGCGGTGATCGGGGCGGACGGGTTTTCCTTCGTGACGCCCGAAAAATCCGGGGTCGAGGAAATCCGCCAGAGCCTTGGCGTTCGCGACGAGGTGCGGGCGCAAAGCTGGACCCGCATCCATTCGCTGGGCAATGTCGTCATCGGCGATGACGTCGAGGTGGGCGCGGGCGCGACCATTGACCGGGGCACCGTGCGCGCCACCAGCGTGGGTGACGGCACCAAGATCGACAATCTCGTGCATCTTGGCCACAACGTGCAGGTGGGCCGCGACTGCCTGCTGTGCGGTCAGGTCGGCGTTGCCGGGTCGGCCCGGATCGGCGACCGGGTGGTGCTGGGCGGACAATGCGGCGTCAGCGACAACATCTTTGTCGGCGATGACGTGATCGCGGGCGGGGCCACCAAGATCTTCACCAATGCGCCGGCGGGCCGCGTGCTGCTGGGCAGCCCTGCGGTAAAGATGGAAACCCATGTCGAGGCGCAGAAGAACATCCGCCGGCTGCCTCGGCTTTTTGCCCAGGTGGCCGAGCTTCGCGAGACTGTTACAAAGTTGCTCCAAACCGGCGCGGATAACACGGGCCAGACAGACCGGAGGACCGAAGAATGACCATCAAGGACGAAGTGATCCGTATCATCGCCGAACAGGCGGTGCTGGACCCGGCCGATGTGACCCCCGAAATGGCCCCCGCCGACCTGGGCATCGACAGCCTGGGCCTTGTCGAGGCGATCTTCGCCATCGAGGAGACCTTCGACGTGTCGGTCCCGTTCAATGCCAATGACCCAAGCGCCAGCGACTTCGACATCTCGACCGTCGCCGCGATCATCAAGGCGGTCGAGGCGCTGGTGGCGGAAAAGGCCTCTGCCGAAGGATGAGGCGGGTCGTCATCACCGGGGCGGGGACCGTCAACGCACTTGGCCTGTCGGTGGCCGAAACCTTCGACGCCTTCCGCGAGGGCCGGTCGGGGATCACGGCGCTGGATTTTCGCGATGTGGACCGGCTGTCGATCCGTATCGGCGGCCAGATCCACAACTGGGACCCCGAGGCGCATTTCAACCGCCAGCAGATCGTCCTTTACGACCGGTTCACGCAATTCACGCTTCTGGCGGCGCGGCAGGCTGTCGAACAATCCGGCCTGGATTTCCGCGGCAAGTATGGCCTGGAAAGCGGCGTGGTGCTGGGCACTGCGGCGGGGGGCGTCAACACCTGGGACGACAACTACCGCACCGTCTATGAAGAGGGAAAAAACCGCGTCCACCCCTTCGTGGTGCCGAAGCTGATGAACAATGCCGCCGCAAGCCATGTCGGCATGGAATATTCGCTGCGCGGCCCGACCTTCACCGTGGCCACCGCCTGCGCGAGTTCGAACCACGCCATGGGGCTGGCGTTCCAGATGGTGCGGTCCGGCATGGCGCCGGCGATGATCACCGGCGGGTCCGAGGCGATGCTGTGCTTTGGCGGCATCAAGGCCTGGGAAGGGCTTCGCGTCATGTCGAAGGACGCCTGTCGGCCGTTCTCGGCCAACCGCAACGGCATGGTGCAAGGCGAAGGCGCGGCGGTCTTCGTTTTCGAGGAAATGAAGCACGCCAAGGCCCGCGGCGCCGACATCCTGGCCGAGGTGGTGGGCTTTGCCATGACCTCGGATGCCTCGGACATCGTCATGCCCTCGATGCAGGGGGCGGAACGCGCGATCACCGGCGCCTTGAAGGACGCTCGGCTGAACCCCGAGGAGATTGGCTACATCAACGCCCACGGCACCGGAACGGCGGCGAATGACAAGACCGAATGTGCCGCCGTCGCCCATGCCTTCGGGCCCCACGCCGACCGGCTGATGATGTCGTCGACGAAATCGATGCACGGTCATCTGATTGGCGGCACCGGCGCGGTGGAGCTTCTGGCCTGCATCCTTGCGCTGCGCGAAGGGGTGATCGCGCCGACCATCGGCTATGAAGAGCCGGACCCGGAATGTGCGCTGGATATTGTTCCGAATGTCGCGCGGGAGGCGAAGGTCGATGCGGTCTTGTCGAATGCCTTCGCCTTTGGCGGCCTGAACGCGGTTCTGGCGCTGCGGAAGGTCTGACGGGCCGCCTTGGCCCGGCGACGGATGCCTCCGGCGGGGATATTTGGGCCAAGATGAAAGCGCGCCTCGAAAGGAAAAGGCCCGCCGTTTGGCGGGCCTTTCTGCTGTCCGGGGGCGGGGATCAGGCCTTGCCCTTGTAGATGTCGACCAGCTTCGACAGCATCGCCAGCGCGTCCTCGCGCGAGCGCTGGAAGCTGTTGCGGCCGATGATCGATCCGTTGCCGCCGCCGTCGCGGATTGCGCGGGCGTCGTCGTAGACCGCATCGGCGCCTTTCGCCGCGCCGCCCGAGAAGACGACGATGCGGCGGCCGTTGAACGAGGACTGGACGCAGTGGCGCACGCGGGCGGCCTGGGTCGAGATGTCGATTTCCTGCTTTTCGTAGACCTTCTTCGCCTCGGCCTGCATCAGGTGGTCGGTCGAGAGCTTGATCTTGATGATATGGGCGCCAAGGAGGGCGGCAATATGTGCGGCATAGGCGCTGACGTCGACGGCGGTTTCGCCATCCTTGGTCACCGCTTCGCCGCGCGGGTAGGACCAGATCACCGTGGCCACGCCCTTGGCGGCGGCTTCCTTCCGCATCTCGACGATTTCCTCGAACATGTCGAGCGCCAGGTCCGAGCCGGGGTAGATGGTGAAGCCAATGGCCGCGCAGCCGAGGCGCAGCGCGTCATCGACCGAAGCCGTGACCGCCTGGTTCTTGCCCGCCGTGTCCGACATCAGCGAATTGGCCGAGTTCACTTTCAGGATCGTCGGGATCTGGCCCGCGAAGGTGTCGGCGCCGGCTTCCAGCGAGCCAAGGGGGGCGGCATAGGCCGAGAGGCCCGCGTCGATCGCCAGTTGGTAGTGGTAATGCGGGTCATAGCCGGCCGGGTTCGGCGCGAAGCTGCGGGCGGGGCCGTGTTCGAAGCCCTGATCGACCGGCAGGATGATCAGCTTGCCGGTGCCGCCCAGCTTGCCTTCCATCAGGATGCGGCAGAGGTTGGCCTTCACGCCCGGCGTTTCGCCTTCGTAGTTGCGCAGGATGTTCTGGACGGTCTTGCTGGCGCGCATTGCGGCTGTCTCCTGAAACGGGAAAAATCTTGGCGCCACTTATCCGGGACGGGGCGCGCATTTCAATCTTGGTGGCGCTAACGTGTGGCGGAATCTGAAAAAATCCGCCGATCGTTGCAGGGACCCCCGCTGGCCTTGCGGAGGGCCGGAAACGGTGCGTTTCGCGGGATCGGGTCAGTCCTGGTCGAGCGCCGCGACGCCCGGAAGTTCCTTGCCTTCCATCCATTCGAGGAAGGCGCCGCCCGCAGTGGAGATGAAGGTGAAATCCTCCGCTGCGCCGGTCTTGTTCAGCGCCGCGACCGTATCGCCGCCCCCGGCGACCGAGACGAGTTTTCCGGCGCGGGTCAGATCGGCGGCTTTCAGCGCGGCGGCGTTGGTTGCGGCATCGAAGGGCGGGATTTCGAAGGCGCCAAGCGGGCCGTTCCAGATCAGGGTCTGGCTGGCCTCGAACACCTTCTCGATCTCGGCCACGGTGGCGGGACCGGCGTCGAGGATCATCGCATCGGCCGGGCAGGCCGAAGCCGGGACGGTTTCCGAGGGCGCGTTGGCGGCGAATTCGCGCGCCACGACGACATCGACGGGCAGGTGGATGGTGCAGCCCTTTTCCGCAGCCTTGGCGAGGATTGACCGGGCGGTTTCGGCCATGTCGCGTTCCGCGAGCGACGTGCCGACCTCGACGCCCTTGGCCACGAGGAAGGTGTTGGCCATGCCGCCGCCGATGACCAGGTGGTCGACCTTGGCGACGAGGTTGCCCAGGAGGTCGAGCTTGGTCGAGACCTTGGCGCCGCCGACCACCGCCGTCACCGGGCGGGCGGGCGCGCCAAGCGCGGCTTCAAGCGCCTTCAGCTCCGCCTCCATCAGGCGACCGGCGGCAGAGGGCAGGAGCCGCGCGATGCCTTCGGTCGAGGCATGGGCGCGATGCGCGGCGGAAAAGGCGTCGTTCACATAAACCTGCCCCAGGGCCGCGAGCGAGGCGGCAAGGGTGGGGTCGTTCTTTTCCTCGCCTTCGTGGAAACGGGTGTTTTCCAGAAGCACCACATCGCCCGGTTTCATGCCGGCCACGGCCTGCTTGGCGGGGGCGCCGATGCAATCCTCGGCGAAGATCACCTTCTGGCCCAGCGCCTGTTCCAGCGCCGGAAGGGTGACGGAAAGGCTCATTTCCGGGACGCGCTTGCCCTTCGGGCGGCCGAAATGCGCCAGAAGCACCGGCTTGCCGCCCGCTGCCTGGATGTCCTTTATCGTGGGCACGATCTTGTCGATGCGGGTCGTATCTGTCACCACGCCGTTTTCCACCGGCACGTTGATGTCGACGCGCACCAGCACGACCTTGTCCTTCAGATCCATGTCGTCCAGCGATTTCCAGCCCATGGTCATCCCTCTTGCAAGCGATTGCGGGCCGATCCGGCGGCCCTTTGCCCGATTACTTCGCCCGAGGACCGGGCGCCGTCAACCTCATGCGCGGGATTGCCCTTTCCTTCGCGCGGGCCTGCGACTACTTTCCGCCCCATTGAGACCCTTCCAAGGAGCGCCGCCATGGCCGAGATCAAGGATCCCGAGAACACCATCATCATCGAGCTGAAGGACGGCCCCGTCGTCATCGAGCTGCTGCCCGATGTCGCGCCGCAGCACAGCGCGCGGATGAAGGAACTGGCCCGCGCCGGGAAATACGACAACGTGGCCTTCCACCGCGTGATCGACGGCTTCATGGCCCAGACCGGCGATGTGGAACATGGCAACATGGAAGCGGCCAGCTTCAACCTGCGCCGCGCGGGTACGGGCGGGTCGGACCTGCCGGACCTGCCGGCGGAATTTTCCCGCCTGCCGCATGATCGCGGCACGCTGGGGGCGGCGCGGTCGTCGAACCCGAACAGCGCCAATTCGCAGTTCTTCATCAACTTCAAGGACAACCATTTCCTGAACGGCCAGTATACCGTCTATGGCCGGGTGGTTTCGGGGATGGAGCATGTGGACAAGATCGTCCGTGGCGAGCCCGCCGCGAACCCCGACCGCATGATCAGCGTCAAGGTCGCCGCCGATGTCTGAACGGGCGATCGTGGGCGGCCTTGCCGCCATCGGCATGGCGGTCCTGACCGCAGGCTTCATCTCGGTCCAGTCGGCCCAGCCGGCGCGGGCCGAGGATGGCCCCGGCCCGAACCTCGTCCTGCAGGTCGAGGGGGAGGCGAATGGCAAGATCGTCATCGACCTGCGCCCGGACCTTGCGCCGAAACATGTCGAGCAGATCACCACGCTGGCCAAGCGCGGCGATTACGACAATGTCGTCTTCCACCGCGTGATTGAGGGCTTCATGGCCCAGACGGGCGATGTGCAATACGGCAAGGCGGGCGGCGATCTGTCCAGCGCGGGCATGGGCGGATCTGACCTGCCGGACATCCCGGCGGAGTTTTCTTCGGAACCCTTCGCGCGTGGCGTTGTCGGCATGGCGCGGTCCAGTGACCCGAACAGCGCCAATTCGCAGTTCTTCATCATGTTCGCGCCGGGCGATTTCCTGAACGGCCAGTATACGGTCGTGGGATCGGTGGTCGAAGGGATGGACGTGGTCGACCAGATCAAGAAGGGCGACCAGGCCAACAACGGATCGGTGACGGGCACCCCGGACCGGATCGTGAAGGCCACGGTGGAATAAGAAAAAGGCGCCCCTCGGGGCGCCTTTTTTCATAGGGCCGCGCGGCTTTGGAACAGGTAGACGCCCAGCCCGCCATGCGGGATCGCGGGGCCTGCGGGGCCGAAGGACAGGCCGGTCGCCTTGGCCAGCGATGGTTCGCTAGTCACAAGGCCTACGCGCCAGCCGCGGAACTCCGCCATCAGCTTTTGGCCCAGTGCTGCGTATAGCGGATAGAGCAGTTTCTTGTTGCCGATCCGCGCGCCGTAGGGCGGGTTGACCATCACAAGGCCGGGGGCGCCTTCGGGGCGTTCCAGATTGGCGACGGAGACATTAGTGAACTCTGTCACATGGTCCACGCCGGCGCGGATGGCGTTGTCACGGCTCATGCGGATGGCGCCAGCGTCGCGGTCGCTGCCGTAGAAGCGGAGCGGCGTTTCGCGGGGGGGCGGAGCGGCGCGCAAGGTTTCGAAAGCGGCGTGATCGTAGCTGGCCAGCAGCTGGAAGGCGAAGGCGCGGCTACGGCCGGGCAGCAGCCCCAGCGCGATTTCCGCCGCCTCGATCACGAAGGTGCCCGATCCGCACATCGGGTCCAGAACCGGCTCGGTCCCGCCATAGCCGCAGGCGCGTAGCATGAGGGCCGCCAGCGTTTCGCGCATCGGCGCCTTGCCGACCGCCTCTTTGTGCCCGCGCTTGTGCAGCGATTCGCCCGAGGTATCGACGCTGACGGTGCACAGGTCATCCTCGATCCGCACCTTCAGCGTCAGGGGCGCGTCGGCGGCGATGGGGGCGCCCAGTTCCTCGCGGATCGCGGTTTCGATCCGCTGGCCCGCGGCGCCGGCGTGATAGATGCGCGAGGCCTTGCAGGTGACTTCGACCTTCACGGGCACATCGGGGCGCAGGTGCTCGGCCCAGGGAAACTTGCGCGCCCGCTTGTCCAGTTGCGCAAGGTGCATGGCGCGGAACGATCCCAGTCGCGCCAGCACCCGGCCCGCGCCGCGCAAGGTCAGGTTGGCACGCCAGACATCGGGCCAATGGCCCATGATGGTGACGCCGCCCGGGCTGGGGGTCGGATCGGCAAAGCCCGCGGCTTGCGCTTCGGCGGCCAGCACGGGTTCAAGGCTGGGCGGGGCGACGAGGAAGATCTCGAATGGGTCGGTCGTGGTCATGGGCGGGGCATAGCCTGAAAGCGGCGACGCTTCGATGGGTTTCTGCGGCCCGCTAGAGACTGGTGCGCAGGTGCCAGAGTTCGGGGAAAAGCTCGACCTCGAGCATCCGACGCAGGTAGGGGACGCCGCCGGTGCCGCCGGTGCCGCGTTTCAGGCCGATGATCCGTTCGACGGTGGTCACATGGTTGAAGCGCCACCGGCGGAAGTAGTCTTCCAGATCGACCAGCTTTTCGGCCAGTTCGTACAATTCCCAATGCGCGTCAGGGGCGGCGTAGACCTGCGCCCAGGCGGCCTCGACGCCCGGCGATTCCGTCCAGGGCTGCGCGAGGTCGCGGGCGAGGGCTTCGGACGGGACGGGAAGACCCGCGCGCGCAAGGGCACGGATCGCCTCGTCATAAAGCGAGGGGCGGGCGAGTTCCTCCGTCAGCCGCGCCAGAACCTCGGGGCGGTGGGCATGGGGGCGCAGCATCGCCGGGTTGCGGTTGCCGCAGGCAAATTCGATCAGGCGGTATTGCCAGGACTGAAAGCCCGACGATTGCCCGAGGCTGCCGCGAAAGGTGGTGTATTCCGACGGCGTCATGGTGCGCAGCACGTCCCAGGCGGAATTCAGCTGCTCCATGATCCGCGAGACGCGGGCCAGCATCTTGAAGGCGGGTTGCAGGCGGCCTTCGGCGATGGCGCGGCGCGCGGCAGAAAGTTCGTGCAGCATGAGACGCATCCAAAGTTCGGAGGTCTGGTGCTGGATGATGAACAGCATCTCGTCATGCGCGGCGCTTAGGGGATGCTGGGCCGACAGGATCGTATCAAGCGAGAGGTAATCGCCATAGGACATGCGCCCGTCGAAGGACATCTGCGCGCCTTCGTCCGCAGGGTCGTAAGCCTTTGCCATCCTGCCTCCTCTCAGGTCACGCGGGCGCGGACCTTGTATTCGGGGCGGTCCCAGAGCCGTTCCGCCATGATCGTTCCGAGGATCTTCACCGCGCCCGCCACATCGGCGTCCGAGGTGTAAAGCGGCGTGAAGCCGAAGCGCAGGATGTCGGGGGCGCGGAAATCGCCGATGACGCCATGCGCGATCAGCGCCTGCATGATCGCGTAGCCTTCCGGGTGGCGGAAGCTGACCTGGCTGCCGCGGCGTTCGGGATCGCGGGGGGTGGCAAGGATCAGGTCCGGGCAGGCGGCCTCGACCCCCTTGATGAAGGCTTGGGTCAACTCGGTGGAGCGGGCGCGGATATCGGCCATCTCGACCCGGTCCCAGATGTCGAGCGAGGCATCGAGGGCGGCGAGTTGCAGGACCGGGGGCGTGCCAACGCGCATCCGTTCGATCCCGGCGCCGGGGCGGTAGTCGGGATCGAAGGCAAAGGGGGCCTCGTGGCCAAGCCAGCCGGACAGGGCGGGGCGGGCGCGGTCGATGTGGCGGGGCGCCACATAGATGAAGGCCGGGCCGCCGGGGCCGGAGTTGAGGTATTTGTAGGTGCAGCCGACGGCGAAATCGGCGTCTCCGCCGGTTACATCGACGGGCAGCGCGCCCGCCGAATGCGCCAGATCCCAGACTGCAAGCGCGCCCGCGGCATGGGCCTTGGCCGTCAGCGCGGCCATGTCGTGGCGGCGGCCGGTGCGGTAATCGACTTCGGTCAGCATGAGGACGGCTACGGTTTCGTCGATGGCATCCGCCACGTCTTCCGGCGCGACAGTGCGGAGTTGGTAGTCGGGGCCCAGCGTCCGGCAGAGGCCCTGCGCCATGTAGAGGTCCGATGGGAAGTTGCCGGTGTCCGACAGGATCACCCGGCGATCCGGGTTCATCTCGAGGCACGACGCCAGGGCCTGGTAGACCTTGATCGAGAGCGTATCGCCCAATGTCACCGTTCCGGGCGCCGCGCCGATCAGGCGGCCGATGCGGGTGCCTAGACGGGTCGGCATCTCCATCCAGCCGGCCTTGTTCCAGCCGGTGATCAGCATCTGGCCCCATTCCTTCGTCACGCAGTCCTGTACGCGCTGGGCGGTGGCAGAAGGGAGCGGACCGAGCGAGTTGCCGTCGAGGTAGATCACGCCCTCGGGCAGGTCGAAAAGGGCGCGGGTGGCGGCGAAATCGGTGGTCATGGGATGGTCCTTTCAGAAGTCGCAGGCAGGGTGGCGATTGGCGCGGGCCTTTGCAAGAGGGGCGCACCGGATTGCGTGGCGGGCGGCGGGCCCAGAGGTTATCCTTTGCACGGGACGGCGGGCGGCGACGCCTCAGGCGCGGGAGTATTTGGGCAAAGAAGAAGGGCCGGGGAGAAGGCGATGGGGTTGGGAAAGACGATCGACATTCCGCCGGTGTGGCTTTTGGGGTTTCTGGGGCTGAGCTACGGGGTGGCGCGGCTTTGGCCGGTGCGGGTGCCGGGACTGGCGATGCTGGGGCTGGTGCTGGCGGCGCTTGGGCTTGGGCTTTTGCTGGGGGCCGCGGCGCAGATGCTGGCGCGGCGGACGACGGTGCATCCGCATGGAGCGCCGGCGGTCCTTGTGACCAGCGGCCTTTTCCGTCTGAGCCGCAACCCGATCTATCTGGGGGATGCGCTGATCCTAGCGGGGCTGACGCTGTGGTGGGACGGGTTGGTGGCGCTGGTTCTGGTGGCGGTGTTCGTGGGGCTGATCACGCGGCGGTTCATCCGGCCCGAGGAAGCGCGCCTGCGGGCGGGGTTCGGACCTGCGGCGGAGGCTTTCATGGCGCGGACGCGGCGCTGGATCTGACGGAAGAAGGGGCGCCAGCGGCGCCCCATTTGGTACCCTGTTCCGCCGATCAGCAGGAATAATACATCGCGTATTCGATCGGGTGCGGGGTGTGTTCGTAGGCGTAGACCTCTTCCCACTTCAGCGCGACGTAGGAGTCGAGCTGATCCTTGGTGAAGACATCGCCCTGAAGCAGGAATTCGTAATCCTTTTCCAGTTCCTCAAGCGCCTCGCGGAGCGAGCCGCAGACGGTCGGGATTTCGGCCAGTTCTTCCGGCGGCAGGTCGTAGAGATCCTTGTCCGAGGCGGGGCCCGGGTCGATCTTGTTGCGGATGCCGTCGAGGCCGGCCATCAGCAGCGCCGCGAAGCACAGGTAGGGGTTGGCGCTGGGATCGGGGAAGCGAGCTTCGACGCGCTTGGCCTTCGGCGATTCGGTCCACGGAATACGGACCGCGCCCGAGCGGTTGCGGGCCGAATAGGCGCGCAGCACCGGGGCTTCGAAGCCGGGGATCAGGCGCTTGTAGCTGTTGGTCGAGGGGTTGGTCAGGGCATTGAGCGCCTTGGCGTGTTTCAGGATGCCGCCGATGAAATACAGCGCCTCCTGGCTCAGGTCGGCATATTTGTCGCCCGCGAAGACCGGCTTGCCGTTCTTCCAGATCGACATGTTGACGTGCATCCCCGAGCCGTTGTCGCCCTTCATCGGCTTCGGCATGAAGGTGACCGATTTGCCATAGGCGTGGGCCACGTTGTGGATCACATATTTGTATTTCTGCATGTTGTCGGCCTGTTCGACCAGACCGCCGAAGATCATGCCCAGTTCGTGCTGGCAGGTGGCAACCTCGTGGTGGTGCTTGTCGACCTTGATCCCCATGCGCTTCATGGTCGACAGCATTTCGCCGCGCAGGTCCTGCGCCTCGTCGATCGGGTTCACGGGGAAATAGCCGCCCTTGAAGCCGGCGCGATGCGACTGGTTGCCGGATTCATATTCGCTGTCGGTGTTCCAGGCGGCCGCATGGGCGTCAAGCTGGTAGGACACCTTCTGCGGCGTCACCGAAAAGCGCACGTCGTCGAAGATGAAGAATTCGGCTTCCGGGCCGAAATAGGCCGTGTCGCCGATGCCCGAGGAGCGCAGGTAGGATTCGGCCTTTTCGGCGGTGCCGCGCGGGTCGCGGCTGTAGGGCTCGCCGGTGTCGGGTTCGGCCACGTTGCAATGCACACAGAGGGTCTTTTCGGCGTAGAACGGGTCGAGGTAGACCGAGCCCGCATCGGGCATCAGCTTCATGTCGGACTGGTCGATCGATTTCCAGCCGGCGATGCTGGATCCGTCGAACATGAAGCCTTCCTCGAAGAACTCTTCATCCACGAGATCGGAAACCAGCGTCACATGCTGAAGCTTGCCCTTGGGGTCGGTGAAGCGGATATCGACGTATTCGATTTCCTCGTCCTTGATCAGCTTCAGAGCATCCTTGATCTTGCTCATCCCAGTGTGTCCTTTCGGGTTTCGTGTTGCGGGTGGGGCGCCGGGTGGCGCGCCCGGAATGGGGCGGGGTCAGATCGCGTCTTCGCCGGTTTCGCCGGTGCGGATGCGGATCACCTG
>DJWG01000060.1 GCA_002440945.1 Rhodobacteraceae bacterium UBA6236
AAGGGATTTGTGCAACAGAACCCATGTCGGCGACCGGCAAGGAATCGGCACGATTTACGCAATCCCGATTCCATAAAAACTCCCGCAGTAATTTCGCCCCTATTTGGATCTAATTTCGCCGTATTCAATCACGGCATATATTATCGGGCGCAATGGAAGTTATTGTTAACCCACTGTCGTCATTGCCGACCTGACGAAAGTCAGGCCCATACTTTCGACAGAAAAGCTTAGACTCCTGGCGTAAAGACCGGCCCGGCATTTGGGTTCATTAAGTCCTCATGGCATAGCCGATAGAGGAGACGCCTCGATGAACACCGCGGTCCAGCATTATCACGCCGATCAGTCGGTCGATCATTCGAAACAGCGCTCGGCCAGCGACGAGCACAAGTTCCCCGCGGGCTGGTGGATCCTTCCCGCCGCCGTCGGAGGGCTGGCGATGTGGGTGAAGCTTTTCATGGTCGTGCTTGGCTGAACCCGCCGCCCGACAACGTGACTGACACTTAATTCCCGGAGACTGACGATGCAGATGCTCATGCCCGAAATCCAGGTCATCGCCGATTTTGGCCGCCGCACCCGTTGGACCGGGACCAGCAACATACCGGGCAGCTGGGCCCGCAACACGAACGTCGCACGGCGCTGATTGGCCGCAGACCCGCGCGACGGCCCGGGGCCTCATCCTTGGAACTGGATGAGGCAGACTGAATGAACGCGGACGCGCGTTCCTGACTGCCCCTACCGAAGCACCACACCCACACCACGCTTCGCACGCAGACCGGACTGGCGACACCCCGCCAGTCCGGTTTCGCGTTTTTGGCGGCTACAGCAGGTCAAGGGTGTGCGAAACGAAGCGCGGGCGCGGGAAATCGATTCCGCCCGAAAAACGCCAGCCATGATCTGAAACGACAGCATGATCAGGGTCGCCAGAGGCGACGCTTTTGATCCAAACCTGTCTGGAAAGGGGCTTACCCTTGGTAGTGGGTAAGTGGTGCCCAGAAGAGGACTCGANNCTCGAACCTCCACGCCTTGCGGCACTGGTACCTGAAACCAGCGCGTCTACCAATTCCGCCATCTGGGCGATGTCGTGGGGGCGGATGTATAGCGACCCGTGGGGGCTGTCAACGGCCCGAAAGGGAAAATCTGCAAATCCTTTCGGATGGGTCCGAAATGCGCGCCGCACCCGCAAGGTTGCGGCGGATTGTACAATCATTCCGCCTTGTTCCCCCTGCGGCACGGCGCTAATTGTGGTCTGAACAAAAGCGGAGATAACGGTCGATGGCGCAGCTTGTCACGATTTTCGGCGGTTCCGGCTTTGTCGGGCGCTACATCGCCCGCCGGCTGGCGAAACAGGGCTGGCGGATCCGTGTCGCGGTTCGCCGTCCGAACGAGGCGCTGTTCGTGAAGCCTTACGGTGCCGTGGGGCAGGTCGAACCCGTGCTGTGCAACATCCGTGACGATCTGTCGGTGCGCGCGGCGATGCAGGGGGCGGATGCGGTCATCAACTGCGTCGGCACCTTCGACCGGGGCGGCAAGAACAACTTCGATGCCGTGCAGGTCCGCGGCGCCTCGCGCATCGCGCGGATCGCCCGGGAAGAAGGCGTGGGGCGTCTGGTGCACATCTCGGCCATCGGCGCCGATCCCCACGGCCCGTCGCACTATGCAGTGAGCAAGGGCGAAGGCGAAGCCGCGATCCTGTCGAACTACCCCGGCGCGGTGATCCTGCGTCCTTCGGTGATCTTCGGAACCGAAGACAAGTTCCTCAATCGCTTTGCCGGCATGACGAAGATGGGTCCGATCCTGCCGCTGATCGGCGGCAAGAGCCGCTTCCAGCCGGTCTATGTGGAAGACGTGGCCAAGGCCGCCGTCAAGGCCGCGAACGGCGACGTTCCCGCCGGGATCTATGAACTGGGCGGCCCCGATGTCCTGACCCTGCGCGAGATCGTCGGGCAGATCCTGTCGTCGATCTATCGCCGCCGTCTGGTGATCAACCTGCCGCTCTGGATCGGTTCGATCATCGGCACGGTGCTGGACGTGGTGTCGATCTTCACCGGTCGTCTGTTCCGCAACACGATCCTGACTGCGGATCAGGTCCGCAGCCTGCGCCATGACACCATCGTCGGACCCGAGGCGAAGGGCTTTGCCGATCTGGGCATCACCCCCACCCCGATGAGCGCGGTGATCGCCGACTACCTGTGGCGCTTCCGCCCTTCAGGCCAGTACGACGACATCAAGGCTTCGGCCAAGAACCTTCAGCCCCTGCCGGAGCGTACCGTCTCGGGGCAGTGATCGGCGCTGTCTTGCCACTGTGATGGGCCTTCCCTAGTTTGCGCCGCGCGCATTCAGCCTTGGGAAGGCCTTTTTCATGTCAGATACGACGCTCGTTTCGCTGTTTCTCGGATTTCTCGAGGGACTGACGGAATTCCTGCCGGTTTCCTCGACCGGTCATCTGCTGCTGGCGGGGCATTTCCTGGGCTTTGAAAGCGCCGGAAAGACCTTCGAGGTGGTGATCCAGCTGGGCGCGATCCTGGCGATCCTGGGGGTCTACGCCACCAGGCTGATCGCGGTCTTCCGCGCCGCGCCCCATGATCCCGATGCCCGGCGCTTCATCCTGTCGGTGCTGCTTGCCTTCCTGCCCGCGGTGGTGGTGGGCGTGCTTGCCCATGACATCATCAAGAACGTGCTGTTCGAAACCCCGAAGCTGATCGCCCTGATGCTGATCGTCGGCGGCGTGATCCTCTTGATCGTCGACCGCCTGCCCCTTAGCCCCCGGCACGACAACGCGATGCGCTTTTCGCTGCCGATGGCGTTCGCGATCGGCGTGATCCAGTGCCTTGCGATGATCCCCGGCGTTTCCCGATCGGGCTCGACCATCGTGGGCGCGCTTTTGATGGGCGCGTCCAAGCGCGCTGCGGCCGAATTTTCGTTCTTCCTGTCGATGCCCACCATGGCCGCGGCCTTTGCCTACGACCTTTACAAGAACCGCGACGTGCTGGACGCCAGCGCCATGGGCGAAATCGCCCTGGGCTTCGTTGCCGCGATGATCACGGCGGTGATCGTGGTCCGGGTGGTGCTGAACTACATCTCGCGCCACGGCTTCGCGCTGTTCGGATGGTGGCGAATCATCGTCGGCGGCCTCGCCTTGGCGGCGCTTTATGCAGGCTACTGACCGATAGGTCATATCTGTTTACTTACTTTCTGCCTAAAAAATCATCACGAACGAATGTGGATGCAGATTTCCGATATATAGGTCAGCAACTCTGACTTTTACTGAAAGAAGGATCGCACTAGGAAAAGCGCAGCCGATGTGATGGAGGGCTGTGCCTTGGCCAAAGAACGCATGCTGCAATTCGTGACCGTGGCACGGGACATGCCCGAAAAGCGCGCGCCCAAGGATCGCGCGCAGGATTTCCACGAGATCTACCGGGACTTCGCCGACCGCAAGGCGGCTGAACAGGCGGCGCGCTGTTCGCAATGCGGCGTGCCCTATTGCCAGTCGCATTGCCCGCTGCACAACAATATCCCCGACTGGCTGCGCCTGACAGCGGCGGGCCGGTTGCAGGAAGCCTACGAGCTTAGCCAGGCGACGAACACATTCCCGGAAATCTGCGGTCGCATCTGCCCGCAGGACCGGCTTTGCGAAGGCAACTGCGTCATCGAACAATCGGGCCACGGCACGGTGACCATCGGCGCGATCGAGAAATACCTGACCGATACCGCCTGGGAAAACGGCTGGGTGACGCCGGTGCGGCCGGGCGTCGACCGTTCCGACAGCGTCGGCATCATCGGCGCCGGCCCCGGCGGCCTGGCGGCTGCCGATGCGCTGCGCCGCGCCGGCGTGCAGGTGACGGTCTATGACCGCTACGACCGCGCGGGCGGCCTCATGACCTACGGTATCCCCGGCTTCAAGCTGGAAAAGGACGTGGTGATGCAGCGCATCGCCCAACTGGAACAGGGCGGCGTCCGCTTCGTCCTGAACTGCAATGTCGGCACCGATATCAGCTTCGACGCGATCCGCGGCCAGCATGACGCGGTGCTGATCGCCACGGGCGTCTACAAGTCGCGCGACATCGGCGGCCCCGGCGCGGGTGCCAGGGGCATTGTCAGCGCGCTTGATTACCTGACGGCCTCCAACCGCAAGACCTTCGGAGATGATGTCCCCGAATTCGAGTCGGGCGAACTGAACGCAGCCGGCAAGCGCGTCGTCGTCATCGGCGGCGGCGATACGGCGATGGACTGCGTGCGGACCGCGATCCGGCAGGGTGCGACCTCGGTCAAGTGCCTCTATCGCCGCGACCGTGCCAACATGCCGGGCAGCCAGCGCGAAACCCAGAATGCCGAAGAAGAAGGCGTTGAATTCGTCTGGCTTTCCGCGCCGCAGGGCTTCACCGGCGGCACCACCGTCGATGGGGTGATGACCGAACGGATGCGCCTTGGCGCGCCAGATGTGACCGGCCGTCAGGCCCCCGAGGTGATCGAGGGATCGGCCTATGTCGAACCGGCGGAACTTGTGATCAAGGCGCTGGGCTTCGAACCCGAAGACCTGCCGCGCCTTTGGAATACCGAAGGGCTGGAGGTCACGCGCTGGGGCACGATCAAGGCCGATTTCCGCAGCCACGCCACCAGCCTGCCGGGTGTCTATGCGGTGGGCGACATTGTGCGTGGCGCAAGCCTTGTCGTCTGGGCGATCCGCGATGGCCGCGAAGCGGCCGACAGCATCCTGTCCTGGCTCGCGACTCCGGCGCAGGTGGCGGCGGAATGACCATGCGCCTGGCCCTCACCGCCCTTGCCCTTGGCCTTGCCACACCCGTTGCGGCGGCCGAGAAATTCACGCCCCCCGCGGGCTGCACCGTCTTTGCGACGGTCCAGCACAAAGGCTGCACCGTGTCCCAGCACTACCGCTGCGACAAGGACCCGGCCGACCAGCAATGGTCACAGTTCAGCGATGCGAACGGCCCTTTCTTTGCCAGCCGCATCGACGGTGAAACCCGCTGGCTTGAAAGTCTGGATCTGCAAGAGGGCCGTCTGGAAAGCCTTGCCTCCGAGGCCGATCCGGCATCGTTTTCCGAACTTCTGAAAACCGGGCATGACAGCTACGACTTCACCCAGATCGACAATACGGGCGCGGTGACGCGGTACGTCGGCGTTGACCGGTTGCTGGGGGAACCCGTTTCGATCAGCGGCCAGCCGCTGGAACGGACCGGATACGACATCAAGGCCTATGACGCGGGTGGTGCCCTTCTTTGGCACCGGACGGGGACCGACCTGATCCACCGCGACTGGCGGCTGTTCTTCGGCGACCGCGAGCGGTTCGAGAACAGCGCCGGTGACGTGGTCGAAAGCGCCAGCACCCCGGTCCTGATTTCGCTACCGGGTGACAAGGGCTTTCTGGCGGCCAAGCCGGAATTCGACTGCGACATGATGATGACCCGCGCGACCCCGCTCGCCGCACCCCATTCGACGGAGACACGCCATGACGGAATTTGATGCAAACTGGGTCGCCGCCGAAGAAGCCCGCCGCGCCTGGATGGATGCCCACAGCCTTTACCGGACCGAGGATGAACATTCCTCCTGCGGGGTGGGGCTGGTGGTGTCGATCAGCGGCAAGCCGAGCCGCAAGGTGGTCCAGCACGGCATCGACGCGCTGAAGGCCGTCTGGCACCGCGGCGCGGTCGATGCCGATGGCAAGACCGGTGACGGCGCGGGCATCCACGTCCAGATTCCGGTCAAGTTCTTCTACGACCAGGTGCGCCGCACCGGCCACGAACCCGCCGCGCACAAGCTGATCGCGGTGGGTCAGGTCTTCCTGCCCCGCACCGATTTCGGCGCGCAGGAACGCTGCCGGACCATCGTCGAAACCGAAGTCCTGCGCCTTGGGCACTACATCTACGGCTGGCGGCACGTTCCGGTGAATACCGAAGTGCTGGGCGAAAAGGCCAATGCCACCCGGCCGGAAATCGAACAGATCCTGATCCGCTGCGACCGTGACATCGACAGCGAAGCCTTTGAACGCGAACTTTACATCATTCGCCGCCGGATCGAGAAAGCCGTGATCGCGGCGCAGATTTCCGGCATGTACATCTGTTCGCTGTCCTGCCGGTCGGTGATCTACAAGGGCATGATGCTGGCCGA
>DJWG01000043.1:0-977 GCA_002440945.1 Rhodobacteraceae bacterium UBA6236
GGCTGCGCCCCTTCCTTCTGCGTCGCACGAAGGCAGAAGTTGCGGCCGAACTGCCGCCGAAGACCGAAATACTCGAACGCGTGGACCTGACGAAACCGCAACAACTGCTCTACGAAACCGTGCGCAGTGCCATGGACGCCCGCGTGCGCGAAGCCATCGCCGGCCGTGGTATGGCGGCGGCGCGGATCACGGTGCTGGATGCGCTGCTGAAGTTGCGGCAGGTTTGCTGCGATCCAGGCCTGGTCAAGACCGAGGCCGCGCGAGCCGTGACCGACAGCGCCAAACGCGCGAGGTTGCGCGAACTTCTGGGCGAACTGGTCGCCGAAGGGCGCCGCGTGCTGGTCTTTTCGCAGTTCGTCGAAATGCTGCGCCTGATCGAAGCCGATCTGGCCGAGGCGGGGATTCGCAGCCTGTCGCTGACCGGCCAGACTGCGAACCGCGCCGAGGTTCTTGACGCCTTCGCGCATGGCGACGCGCCGGTCTTTCTGCTCAGCCTCAAGGCGGGCGGCGTCGGTCTGACCCTGACCGAGGCCGACACGGTGATCTTGTATGACCCGTGGTGGAACCCGGCGGTGGAGCGTCAGGCCATGGACCGCACTCACCGGATTGGACAGACGAAGCCGGTTTTTGTACACCGGCTTGTCGCGGCGGGAACCGTCGAGGAGAAGATTCTCGACATGCAGGCCCGCAAGCAGGCATTGGCCGATGCGCTGTTCGACGACGATGGCAACGCAGCAGGCAATCTGCTGGACGAGGCAACGCTGCGGGATCTGTTCGCCCCGCTAACCGCCTGACCAGAGCCGGCGGTAAGCCATCCCGGCTTTCTTGCGATGGATCTGGATCGGATCGAAGGCCTTCGACGCGAGGTTGGCCGATGAAGCGCGAGCCCACGTGGGGTTCACCGCAACCGTCACCTCGCGGTTCGCGTGACCACCATCGCGCTTGGCATCGCGCCGGCGGTGCTTGCCCTTGCCAGA
>DJWG01000043.1:1012-14259 GCA_002440945.1 Rhodobacteraceae bacterium UBA6236
GGGCGATCTCATCCTTCAGCGCCTGGTTCTCAACCCGTGGCACCTCGTCTTCGGCGCAGAGCACGGTTCTCGATCTCGAGGCTCTAAACCCGGACCTGAAGGCCCCGCACTTCGCCAATCAGCGCAGCAACCACCCCGCGGAGTTCCGCGAGCGACAGCCCTTCAAGAGAATCAATCGGTGATGGCGTCACGCAAAGGATGAATCGCGAGACTGATCCGCATAACGCCCCCTCAACCCGGAAATCTGCCCCGGCCACGGCATCAGGGCCAGAGCACCGATGGTCGTTTCCGCTGGCGTTGACGCTGACTCGGCCGAACCGGCGTCCGCCGCCGGCTTGACATCGATCAAGGCGCGGTGCGGGCGAAAGGACGTAGTCTCGATTGGGAGTGCGTTTAGCGCCCGGGGGCGGACGCGGCCATTTGCGGAATACGGATGCAGCAGACAATCACGGCCTTTCGGGTCAATGGCAGTCCGGTGGAGTTGACCGTGCCGCCGCAGACGCGGTTGAGCACGGTGTTGCGAGAGATGCTGGGTCTGACCGGCCTCAAGGAAGGCTGCCGCGAGGGCGAATGCGGCGCCTGCACGGTGCTGATGGACGGCGTGGTGGTGAACGCCTGTCTGGTGCCCGCCTTTCAGGTCGAAGGCGCCGAGATCGAAACCATCGAGGGACTGGCGCCCGCCGGGGAGTTGTCCGACCTGCAGATGGCCTTTCTGGCGCATGGCGCGGTGCAATGCGGCTTCTGCACGCCGGGCATGGTGATGGCGGCCGAGGGTTTCCTGCGCGCCAACCCGCAGCCGGATGCCGCCGGGATCGCCCATGCACTGGCCGGTAATCTCTGCCGCTGCACCGGCTATCAGACAATTGTCGCGGCGGTCGCCGACACCGCCCGGCGCAGGGTGCGGACGCCGCGATGAGCCGGGCGGTGACGATCGTTCGCCCGGAAGACCTGGTGGAACTCGCCGCGCTCCTGCGCGGGGGAGCGGCATTCTTGCCCGTCGCCGGAGGCACCGACCTGCTGATCGAGGGGCGGGTGTTGCCGCAGGGGCCGTTTCTGGACCTGTCGCGCGTCGCCGGGATGGCCGGGATCGCGATGGATACTGGCGCGCGGGTCGTCATCGGCGCGGCGACACGGGTTGCCGCGATCGCCGGATGCGCGGAACTTGCCGGGCTCTGGCCGATGCTGACGCAGGCGGCGGCGGCTTGCGGGGCGGCGCAGATCCGCAACCGCGCCACCATTGGCGGCAACATCGCCAATGCCGCCCCGGCGGCCGACCTGATACCGCCGTTGATGCTGGCCGGGGCGTCGCTGCGGTTGATCGGCGGCGACGGCGTGCCCGGCGACTGCCCGATCGATGCCTTTCGCCCAGGCTCGGGGGCAATTCTCACCCATGTCGAACTGTCCTGGCCAAAGGCGGGCACGCGGTCGGCCTTCGTCAAGCTGGGGCTGCGCGACGAGTTGTCCATCGCGCGGCTGAACCTGGCCGGGACGGCGCGGGTCGAGGACGGGGCGTTGGTGGACCTGCATCTTGCTGCCGGGGCGCTGGGGCCGCGCCCGATCAGACTGGCGCAAGCCGCGGCCGCGCTGGAGGGACGCATTCCCGATACGGCGGCTCTGGCCGGGTTTGTCGATGCGCTCTCCGGCGAAGTGGAGACCGCCATTGCGGGGCGCGCCTCGGCGCAGTGGAAGAGCCGCGCCATCCGGGGCCTCGGGCTTGACCTGATCGCCGGGCTTATGGGGGGCGATCGGCGTGAGCCGCCGTTCTGCGAAGTGTTGTGATGGGTGAGGTCGGTACGCGCCGCATCCTGATCGACGGCGCGCAGAAGGTTTCCGGGCGGCTCGGCTTTGCCTCCGATGCGCCAGCAGCGGCGATGGCCCATGCCGCGCTCCGCCTGTCGGATCGCCCGCATGCACGGGTCGTGTCGGTCGAAGTCGAGGCCGCGCGGGGTATGCCGGGGGTGATCGGGGTCTGGTGGCACGCCAATACGCCGCAGCATGTCTACAACAGCTCCGACTGGCGCGACGGGCAACAATCGGTCAAGGACGAACGAATGTTCCCGTCGGTGGTGCGCCATGTCGGCGACCGGGTGGCGGTGGTCCTGGCGGAAGACGCCGAAAGCGCCCGCGCCGCTGTTGCGGCCTTGCGGGTGCGCTATGACGACCTGCCCGCGGTGTTGACCCTCGCCGAGGCCGTTGCCACCGCCGGGCCGGATGCCAATGCGGGCGTTGGACCCTTCGTCAACCCGCTGGCGGTGCAGCATTTCGCGCATGGCGACCCCGAGGCGGCGATGGCCGTGGCGACGCATGTGGTGGATGTCACCGTCACCACGCCGCGCAGCCACCATTGCGCGCTGGAACCGCATGTCGCCATTGCCTGGCCCGGAGATGACGGACGGTTGTGCATCGTTTCGCCCAGCCAGAGCGTCTTTGCCGTGCAGGCGGTGGTGGCGCAGGCGCTGGGGATGGATCCCACCTCGATCCGCGTGCGAAAGGCCCCCATCGGCGGTTCCTTCGGCGGCAAGGCCGAGCCGATCCTGGAGCCGATCGCGGCTTTCCTGGCGCAGGAAAGCGGCCGCCGGGTGCGGCTGGTCCTGTCGCGCCACCAGACATTTACCGCCAGCCGCACCCGCTCCGCCGCATGCGGGCGGATGCGCATCGGGCTGTCGGCCGAGGGGCGGATCCTGGCACGTCAGGTCGAAATGGCGGTTGAGATCGGCGCCTATGCCACCGGCGGCAACTACTTCCCGGCCTCGATGCTGCAACGCATGGTGCGGCTCTATGACGTTGCGAGCGAGCGCTATACCGGGCGGTCGTTCTATACGAACACCATGCCCTCGGGGGCGTTTCGCGGCTATGGCTCGCCGCAGATCCACGCACTGGGCGAGATCGCGCTGGATCTGGCCGCACGTGAGGGCGGGTTCGACCCGGTCGCGCTCAGGCTGCGCAACATCGTGAGCGAGGGCGCGCACGACCCCTGGCAGGGGCTGGATCTGGGGCCGGCGCGCGGGGCCGATTGCCTGACGCGCGGCGCGGCGGCCTTCGACTGGGCCGGACGGCGGGCGCGCCCCCGCGGGCATGGCCGCTTCCGGCGTGGCGTGGGGGTGGCGGCCGCGACCCATATCAACGGCTGCTTCCCCGGTGAGGAAGAGGAAACCACCGCAACGCTCGCTCTACGTCCAGACGGACGGGTGGACCTGACCTGCGCGCTGCACGATCTGGGCTGCGGATCGGATACCACGCTTGCCCAGATCGCCGCGCATCCGCTGGGGCTGGTTGCGGATGCCATCGTCATCGGCGCCGCCGATACCGACACCTGCCCCTATGACCTCGGCACCCGCGCCAGCCGCATGACCCATGTGGTCGGCGAAGCCGTGCGCCAGAGCGCCGAGCGGCTGGCGACCGCATTGCGCGCGGCTGCCGCGCCGGTGCTCAACACCGCGCCCGAGGCGGTGAACCTCGTCGCGGGCCAGGTGCGCGCGGGCGAGATCGCGCTGTCATTGGCTGCGCTTGCGCGCTGGCTGGCCGCGCGCGACGCTCCCCTGCCGGCGGCAACCGCCAAGCATCGCCCCCGCGGCAATCCAGGTTCCTATGCCGCGCATTTCGCCGAGGTCGAGGTCGATTGCCTGACCGGACGGGTCCGGGTGCTCGAATATCTCGCAGCTCACGATCTGGGCCGGGCGATCAACCCGATGCTGGTCGAAGGCCAGATCCATGGCGGGGTACAGATCGGGCTTGGCTATGCGCTGAGCGAGGATGTCGACATCGACCCCGCCACGGGCCGGGTGCGCGCCGACAGCTTCGCCCGCTACGGGTTCTTCAACGCGCCCGAAATGCCGCCAATTCGCGTAATCCTCGTCGAGGAGGGGGGCGATGCCGGCCCGCACGGGGCCCGCGCCTTGGGCGAGATCGCCACCATCCCCGTCGCCCCGGCCGTGGTCAACGCCGTCAACCACGCCCTCGGAACCGCCCTCACCGAACTGCCGCTCATACCTCAGCGCATCACTCGCGCTCTCGAAACGAGCAATGCTGAAACGACGTAGAGACGGGATGGATGCCGGTCTCTCCGGGCGACATCGCAATCTGCCAAGCTTGCGTCGTCGAGACACAGGCCGAAGGAGCGGCCATCCATGGGAGAAGTCGGCATCATCGATGTCGATCCCGCAAGGAACGTGTTCCGGCCGCATGGGGTGCGGCGGACGGATCGGTCGCAGGCCGGCAGAACCACACTACACGACTCGGCCTCCGGCAAACCCGGGGCGGTTCAAAGCGCTAATTGACGATAGTCACAGGTAACGGATACTTTCGCGCACTCGCGGCCGGCGGGCTTTTCCTCCAGGCATGCGCCGACAATGCCTTGTTGCGACCAATCGTGAAGAGGCGACGCATGTATTCGGTGTTGAAGGGATCGTCGATTGAATACGGGATGACTTCATCGAGGTATGCGAGATTGAAGTCGACTCCAGTTCGCTGCGTCAACGTGTAGGTTGCGTTGACGGCAGACCGGGCATGCGTCTTGACGAGAGTTGAATAGGCCCTGCCAGCGATCGCCAATGTGGAGCGCTTCACAGCCTCGAACTCAGGCTCCAGCGTGTTATTGAGAATGATGTAGAGATCAACTGTTCCGGGCCTGATCGGCGGTGCAATTTTCGTTGACGCGAGGAAGAATTCTGGTGCGGTAAACAATTGTGTGGTTGCGCCGCCGTCCGAATGCATCTCCTGGAACCGCCTTTCGTTCACGGTCACATTGATCATCACCGGTGGAAACACGGCGGGGATGCTGGCAGATGCGATCAGCACGTCGCGAAACAGGGCCAGCGCCTGTTCGTTGCCGCTTTCCGCGACCGCACCCATGTCCCAGATGACTGTCCGCTGTGCATCGAGATTCGTCGTTGCGACAAAAAGCCGACGCCCCTTGGAGTGCTCGGCCGCGATTTTCCGAAGCATGTCTTCGGTGGCATAATGTTCCACGAGTTGTCGTAAAGCCGAATCGTCGGAAACCGCTGTTCCAAAAAGAGCTGAGATCGGACTCGGCCTGACCAACGTCTCGGCAATTCCGCTTGTGTACAACTCAGTGAGCGGAGCATCGTAAGACGGGCCGAGAAACGCGAAGGGAGCAATCAAGGCGCCGGTGCTCACCCCACTGACTACATCAAATTCCGGCCGCGATCCAGCCGCGGTCCAGCCGGTCAGAAACCCGGCGCCGAACGCCCCACCAGAACCGCCGCCGGATAGCGCCAGATAGGTTGTGCGGCCTGAATGAATGGACGGGTCGAACCGGGGGCGGGCTGATCCAAGCTCATCCGAGGGGCCATCGCCCCAAAAGCGGATGCCGGAGAAGCTCTCAACCTGGGCCGCATTCTGATCTGTCTCGGTGAGGGCATTGCGGGGCAGTCCGGCGCAACCATTCAAGGCAGTCAACAGTATGATCATCATGAGAAACCGGATGGAAACCCTGCTCTCACCGGGTGTTGCTGTAAATCGCCCAACCATTTGCCCAACTCCCTGTTGCTCGGTCAATTTGGACCATCCCGGTCCTCACTCGATCGCGCGATGCCGACGGCGACGGCGCCATTCGCAGAGGCCGACTTGCCGGCCGAACACTATGCCCAATTTCAACCGGATGCATGACCTTGTTCTTCATGCCTTTTTCCTCGCGAAGCGACGCCACCTGCCGCTATCCGATCAGAATACAGGCTGATCCTTCATGCTCGTACCGTTGAAAAAGGACATGCTGTCTTACGATCCTTTCGGGTTGATACAACAGGAATGGGAGTGGCGATCATGATCCCGTCGATCACACCGCTCGGTTCGACGATGGCGACGTGTCTTTCGTGACGGTTCGACTGAGCCCGACGTCCGCGAGAATGGAGTAGAAGGCCGGCAGCACCATCAGAACCAGCACCGTTGACGTCAGCAGGCCGAAGACAACCGAGATGACCAGAGGTTTTAGGGTCTGCGCTTGGGTCGAGGTTTCGGCAAGCAGTGGTGCCATCCCGAGAATCGTGGTCGTGACGGAAACGAAGATCGGGCGAAAGCGCGCCCGTACCGCCTCGCCCGCGGCATGCACCACGGCCAGTCCGTCCTCCATGCGTGCCCGGATCACCTCGATCAGCAGGATCGCATTGTTGACGACGATCCCGGCCAGCGAGGCCGCACCCACCAGTGACGGCATCGAGATGTTGTAACCCATCAGAACATGCCCCCAGACCACGCCCAGAAAGGAAAGCGGGATCGTCAGCATCACGATGACCGGTTCCACATAGCTGCGGAACTGGAAAGACAGGATCAGATAGACACCCACAATCCCGATCAGGAATCCGCGCAGGATCGATCCCATGGTTTCAGCGGAATTGGCGGCCTGTCCTGCAACCCCGAAGGTCAGGCCCGGCACGCGAGTAGCCAGATCAGGCAAGAAGCCATCCGCAAGCCGCGTGCTGATCGCATCTGCGTTGCCGATCCGGCCGTCGACCTCGGCCTGCACGGTCAGTGTGCGCAACCCATCCCGCCGGGTGATGCTGGACCAGCCGCGTGCCTCTTGCACGGTCACCACGGTGTCAAGGGGCACCGCAGTGCCATCGGGCAGCGCGATGGTAAAGTTTTCCAGATCTGCTCGAGCGTCGCGGTCGGCCTCCGACAGCACCACCTGCACGTCAAAGGGCAGATCGCCCTGCCGCACATCCGCCAGTTGTGTGCCCAGATAGGCCGCGCGCAACTGCCCTGCCACATCGGCCGCAGTAAGCCCCAGCATGCGCGCGCCCGGGGCAAGACGCAGGCGCAGTTCGGGCTTGCCGGGGCGCAGGTCAAGCATGGCGTTGCGCACGCCAGTGTAGGTTTCCAGTTCCGTCAGCGTCTCGCGCCCGGCGGCGCCCAACGTGGCAAGGTCAGGGTGCGACAGGCGCAGTTCCACCGCGATGCCCTGCGGGCCGATCCCCGGTTCGGTCAGGATCAGCGAGGTGACGCCGGGCAAGGGGCCGATCTCGGTCCGCCAAAGCGCAATCAACTCGTCCAGCGTCGTCGCCCGGGTTTCCGCCGATAGAAGATCCGTCGAGACGGTGGCCAGGTGCGGACCGGATTCCCCGGCCGAGGTATTGCGGCCCAGTCGCGTGATGGTCCGCACGACCAGCGCTTGCCCATCCGGCTGCGCGGACGACAACTGGTCGTTCACGCGGGCCAGCGCCGCCTCCACCTGCGCCACGGCGGCCTTTGTGCGGGCGAGTGGCGTACCCGCGGGCAGCAGGATCCGCGCCTCCAGCACATCGCCGTCGATTTCGGGCATTGCCTCGCGTTTGACGATCCCGCCACCCAACGCGCCGACCGTGGCGATCAGCGCGCCGACCGCCAGCCCCAGTACCAGCCAGCGGAAGCGGATCGAAGCATCCGCCAGCCGCCCGACTCCCTGGTCGCGCAGCGCGGCAAACCCGGCGTCAAACACCGCGCGGAACCGCGACGGTGGCTTGCCGATGCCTTTCAGACCGCCCTTCAGGTGATGCGGCAGGATCAGGAAGGCCTCGATCAGGCTGGCCGCAAGAGCCGCCAGAAGGACCAGCGGCAGCACCTCAAGAACCGCACCCAATTCGCCCGACAAAAAGGAAAGAGGCACAAACACCGAAACTGTCGTCAGGAAGGATGACGCCACCCCCGGCGCCACGGCCATCACCCCGGCAGTGACCGTCTCGACGCTGACACCTTTGGCAGTGTGGACCGCGATGGAATCCGACAGCACGATGGAATCGTCCATCACGATGCCGATCGCCATCAGAAGGGCTACCAAAGTCATCATGTTCAGGCTGAGACCGGTGATCGACATCCAAAGGAAGGCCCCTAGAAACGCCACCGGCAATCCCATTGCTGCCCAGATCGCAAAGGCGGGGCGGAAAAACAGGCTCATCACCACCACCACCAGCACCAGACCGAGGGCGCCATTTTCCACCAGCATGGTAAGTCGGTCGCGGATGATCGAGGTCACATCCTGCACCACCTCAACCACTACACTGTCGGGCAGTCGGGCTGTTTCCACCTCGACCACCGCCTTGACCGAGTCCAATGCGCGGAGCGCGTCTGCTTCAAGCGGTTTGTGGATTTCCAGCAAGATCGCCGGGGCGCGGTTCAGATGGGCCTGATCCTCGGGGGGCTCAAAGGTTTCCGCGATGCGCGCCACCTCGCCCAATGTCAGCACGGCACCGTCGGGCAACGTCAGCACTGGCAGGTCAGTCATCGTCTCGACCGTGCGCGCCTCGGCGGTGAAGCGCAGGGTCAGGTCGGCGGCGGGGGTGTCCAGCCGCCCTGCGGGCAGATCCAGGCTTTGCGCGCCGATCACCTGCGCCAGCCCCGCTGCGGTCAGCCCGTGCTGGGCCAGCACCGCGCGGTCGGGCAGCACCGACAAGGTGCGGGCGCCAAGCCCCGATCGGTTCACCCGCGCCACGTCGGGCAACGCGGCCAGCCGATCAGCTAGCCCGTCTGCATAAAGGTCAAGCTCAGACAACGGCAAATCGCCCGACACTGCGACCGAAGTCACCAGATCGGTGCGATGCAGTTCGCGAACTGTCGCCGGGTCGGCCCGGTCGGGGAAGGTGTCGATTGCTGTCACTTCAGTGCGCAGGGCGGCCACGAACCGGGTCGCATCGCCGCCCGATTCCATCGTGGCCACGGCGCGGGCACGATTGTCCTGCGCAGTGCAGGTGAATGTTTCAAGCGACTCCACCCCCTGCACGCCATCCCACAGGGGGGCACAGATGCCGGTTTCCACATCCTCGGCAGCCGCACCGCGATAGGCGACGGTGATTTCCGCTTCGACAGGACGAAAATCGGGAAAGGTTTCGCGCAAGAGCGTGGGTGCGGCAAAGCTGCCCGTCGCGATGAAGACCAGCAGGAGAAGGTTCGCCGCGGTCGGGTGTCCTGTGAACCAGCGGATCATGGCGCGGCCTCGACCGGCACAGGCACGGGCACCAGCACCATGCCGGGCAATGCCGGCGCGATATCGTCCAGCACCAACCGGTCGCCGGAGACAAGCCCGTCGCGGATCACCACCAGTCCATCCTGCCGGAAGGCAGGCGTCACTTCGCGGATTTCAAGCCGGTCATCTTGTGTGACCAGATAGACGACACCGCCATGCAGGGCAGCCTCGGGGATCAAGACTGCGTTGGCAGCCGCCACGCCGGTCAGAGCCACTTCGACCTGCATGTTAGGCACCAGCGGCAGGCGCAGCGGCGGTGCGGAATCGGCATATGGATCCGACACGGTCACCACTACCGGAACGCTGCGCGCCTTGGGGTCAAGCGCGCCTTCGACACGGGAGACCTCGGCCCGCCAGATTTGTGACGGGTCCGACAACGGGTACAGTTCCGCCGTCATCCGCGATGCGGGGCCTTCGCGGATTGCGGCAAGCGGATCGTCAGGCCTGTCGATTGGAAACAACAAGCGCTGGAAGGCGGGCAGGGGCACCTGCACCACGACCTCGGCACTGGACAGGCCGTCTCCCTGCACCAGAACCTGACCGATGGCGACCGACTGGAACAGATCCACCGCCACCTTGGTCACGCGCAGATCGAAGGGTGTCGTCAGCACGGTATGGTCGCGATCACTTTGCGCACGAGCCAGCGCGGCTTCGGTCCGCGCGCGTTGTGCGGTGACGCGCGCTTGCCGCGATGGGATGAGGGAAAGGCTGTTGTGCAATTCGGTCACGGCGCGGCGGGCTAGCAGCAGGGCCTTCTCAGCCTCGTCCGCGCGGGTCTGGGGGTTCACTCCTTGCGCGACAAGATCGCGGACGCGGGCCAGATCTGCATCGGCAAGCGCCATGCGTTCTTCCTCCAGCGCGAGCACTCTGCCGGTATTTTCGGCCTCGGACGCGACCTGCATCGCCTCTGCCTCCAGGGCCATCAGATCCGCCTCTGCCTGCGCAATGGCCAAATCGTAGTCGGCCGGGTCGATGCGCAGCACTTCGGTTCCCATCGGGATCAGGCGGCCCTCCTCCAGATCGGGATGGCGCCAGATAACCTGGCCCCGCACTTCGGCCACGGCCGTCCAGCCCTCGGCCGCGCGCACGGCGCCCCAACCATGCACCACAGGCCGGATATCCTGCGCCGCGACAGGCATCACGCGCACCGCAAGACCCGGCGGTGTTCCCGTTTCCTGCTTCGGGCCGGGTGCGTTCGAGATCAGCCAGACGGCGACCGCCGCACCAAGGGCAACGGGGGGCAGGGCAAGCAGGGCAGACAGGCGGGACATGGACAGCTCCTATGCCGGCTTCGGGCCGAAGGTTTGGTCGGCCAGCTTGACCGACCAAGCGGCGAAATGCACTTGCTCCAGATAGGCCAGCGCGGTCAGCGGCACGGTTTCTCAAGCCGTGTATCGTCCCGCGATTGCCTTTCACCTTGCTTCAAGGCTGACGTTTCCGCGAGACTTGGGGAACGCCGGACGCGTCAGCCATATCTACTCCTTCTTGCGTGCATACGCGTCGATGCAGCCGTAGGGCAGGTTGCAGGCAACGGTCGCGCCGCCCGTAAACCGCCCTCACAATCCTGAATCGTTCCGCACGGCCAGAAGGCAGCAACGCCGGTCGACTTTGCTTCGGCTGTATCGCTGGCCCCTGTCCGCACCGTCAGACAGATTACTGCGCAAGTCGGACCTTGAATTCACTCTCGTCAGCCCGTAAGCGCTGCCATCGATACCCGCCTTGATGAAAGCCAACCTGCATGGACATCGTTTCAAACGGCCTGTGCCGATCGGCAACGGCGGCCCCGGCGAGGCCCTCTCCGGCATCGCTCAACCCTCGGCGCGGCGCATCCGGTTGATCAGTCCGTCCTTCAGCACGAAGTGATGATGGACCGCCCCCACCACATGCAGCGCGACCAGCGCCAGCAGCGCGATCTTCAGAATGTTGTGGCCCTGTGCCGCCACCTCGACTCCGCCAAACCAAGCCATTGACCCGCTCACCGGCATTAGGATCATCAGCGCGTAAAGGCCCAGATGCGTGGCCTTGGCCAGCGCGCGCCGCACCGCGCTGTCGCCCACCATTGGCGGTGCGCCGACGCGGGCCTTGATCGACAGCCGCCACAGCGCAAACACCAGCACCAGCGCGCCGGCCACGACATGGGCCAGAACCAGCGGGTTGAAGGCGCTTTCCACGCCCTTGGTCGCGGCATCCCATGCCGCGGCGATCGCGTCCTTGAACAGATATTGCTGCACGATCAGGGCCGCAGCCCCCCAGTGCAGCAGGATCTGCAGGCGGGAATATCCGGTCGGGGTGGGTTTGGTGTGGGCAGTCATCGCGTTCATCTCTTGGCAATGTGACTCAGATTGATTTCCATATACGGTTTATGATAGTGTGTGAACACTCACAAGAGGTATCCATGCTTCACCGCAAACCCGCCGAGGATCGCAAGACTGATATCGTCGAGGCGCTTCTGCGTCTGGCCGATCAGATCGGGCCGGACCGGCTGACCACGAACGACATCGCACGCGAGGTCGGTGTCACGCAGGCCGCGATTTTCCGGCACTTCCCGAAGAAGGCCGAGTTGTGGTCAGAGGTGGGAGACGTGATCGCCGCACGGTTGGCGGAAGCATGGCGGCAGGCGCTACAGGCGAACATCACGCCGCAAGACCGGCTGCGCGCCCTGATTGCCGCGCAATTGCGCCAGATCGAGGCGACGCCGGCCTTGCCTGCCATTCTGCATTCGCGCGAACTCAACGTCGACAACGCCTTCCTGCGCGAGCGGTTTCGCGGACTTCTGATGCAGTTTCAGGCGCATCTGGTGGCCAACCTCGAGGGCATGATCGCCGACGGGTCGATGGCCCCGGACGTCAGGCCGCAGGATGCAGCCGCGCTGCTGACGTCGCTGGTGCAGGGCATCGCCATCCGCTGGAGCCTTGGTTCGCGCGGCTTTGCGCTTCAGGCCGAAGGCCTGCGCCTGCTTGACGTGCAGCTGGCGCTCTTTACTTGCAGGGAGGATTTGCGATGAAGGTTCAACAGATTGCAGGCGGTGCGGCGGTGGCCTTTGGGTTGCTGACACTGCTTTCTGGCGGCAAGGCGCTGTTCGGGACGGCCGACATGGGCGCGGTGGTGCCCTTTGTTTTGTGGTTCAACTTTGTTGCAGGCTTTGCCTATGTCGCAGGCGGCTTGCTGCTGTGGCGCGGCCATCGCTTTGCACTGCCTCTGGCGCTGGCGATTCTGATCGCGACAGCGCTGGTTTTCGCAGCTTTCGGCCTGCGCGTCGCCTCGGGAGGCGCCTACGAGATGCGCACTGTCGGCGCGATGGCCCTGCGCACCGGTTTCTGGGCTGTGATGTCTTGGGCGGCATGGAAGACCATGAGGAAGAGGAGCAGCACCTGAAGCGGACACTCGCAGCTGCTTCCATCGCCATGCTGCTGGCCCTGGCCGGACCTGCCGCTACGCGGATCGAAGCGACTGAAGGCACAAAGGACGAAACCTCCACGAACGAAAGCACGGCGGACCATTCAAAGCTGAAGCCGCTGATGCGTGACTTTGCCTCGGGTCCCGAAGTGACGGCCGCTTGCCTTTCCTGCCATACCGAGGCCGGGGATCAGGTGATGCATTCGCTGCATTTCACCTGGGATTTCACCAACCCGGCCACTGGGCAGGTTCTGGGAAAACGCAACGTACTGAATTCATTCTGTGGTAACGTCGCCACGAACGAGACACGCTGCACGTCCTGCCATATCGGATATGGCTGGGAGGATACCCGCGTTTCCGCCCCCGCCGACCCGACGGCGGTCGATTGTCTGGCCTGCCACGACAGGTCCGGACAATACGCCAAGCAGGACAATTTGGCCGGTCATCCGCCGCTTGACCCCGTGGCGCCCGGCGCCAAGACCATCACCGGTGCGGATGCCAGGGCGGTCGATCTGACCGAGGCGGCGCAATCGGTTGGGCAGCCAGGGCGCGACAATTGCGGCAACTGCCATTTCTACGGCGGGGGCGGCGACAATGTTAAGCACGGCGACCTCAGCTCTGCGCTTTACAACCCGACGCCCGAAGTCGATGTCCACATGTCGCCGGACGGGGCGAACTTCACCTGCGCCACCTGTCATGTCAGCGACAAGCACGCCATCGCCGGATCGCGCTATGCGGTCCTTGCCAAGGATACTGGCGGCACCGGCGGGCCGGGCGAGCGGCGCGATGTCGCCACCTGCGAAAGCTGCCACTCGGACAAGCCGCACCCCGGCCTGTTGTTGGGTGCGAAGCTGAACGACCACACCGACCGTGTGGCCTGCCAGACCTGCCATATCCC
>DJWG01000072.1 GCA_002440945.1 Rhodobacteraceae bacterium UBA6236
TGGGGGCTGGAAAGCAGCTATGGCACGAGGCGCGGCGACATTCCGGTGATCGAGGCGCTGGCGACGCTGGCCTATGATACGCGGCGCGGGCGGTTCTTCGAAGGGCAGTTGCTGGCGGCGCTGAAGATCCTGCAGGCGGGCGACGTGCATCCGCAGGCGATGGTCGGAAGCTGGGCGGGGGCCATGGGTCACACGCAGTTCATCCCGACGTCCTATCTGGCCTATGCGGTCGATTTCACCGGCGNNGCAAGCGCGACATCTGGTCGGACAATCCGGCGGATGCGCTTGCGTCGACGGCGGCCTATCTGGCGCGGTCGGGCTGGCGGCAGGGACAGCCCTGGGGGGTGGAGGTGGCGCTGCCGCGCGATTTCGACCTGTCGCTGACCGGGGAACGGCAACGGAAATCCGCGGCCGAATGGCAGGCGCTGGGCATCCGCGCCGTGGATGGCCGCCAGATCGCCAACCACGGCCCGGCCTCGATCCTGCTTCCGGCGGGGGTGCGGGGTGCTGCCTTCATGATCTTCCCGAACTTCCACGCCATCGAGAAATACAACGCCGCCGATGCCTATGTGATCGCCATCGGTCATCTGTCCGACCGCTTGCGGGGTGGCGGACCGATCCGCGCCAACTGGCCGCGCGGCGACCGGGCGCTGGCGCTTCAGGAACGGATCGAGCTTCAGGAGCGGCTGACAGCGGCGGGCTTCGACACCGGCGGTGCCGACGGCAAGATCGGCCCGAAGTCGATTGCCGCGGTAAAGGCCTTCCAGCGGTCTGTCGGGATGCTTCCCGATGGCTACGCGAGCCTTGATCTGCTGAAGCGGCTGCGCTGAACGGGCTGCAAAAGAAAAAGCCCCGCGGGCAGGCGGGGCTTTAGCGAACATCGCTTGTTGGCGGCTCTGGCAGCGCAGCTGGGTGGGGGCTGATTGCTGCGCTGCCAGAGCCTAGCGTCTTTCGCTATGTAAACAATCTGCCGGTTAATGCAGGCATTTGTTCGCTCTGGCGATGCAATACCAGAGGTCTTTTTGCGGCGTAATCGGGGCAGGTGCTTGATTTGAGTCGCCGAAGGGACCAGTCTTGATAGATGACGGTCCTGACGCCCTCCGGTTTTCCGCAAGCTGCGCCGCAGCCCGACCCCCAGGTCGCCTTCGACCGGATGGAGCTTTCGGCGATCCTGTCGGTCTACGGACGGATGGTGGCTGCGGGCGAATGGCGGGATTACGCGATTTCCTTCCTGCGCGATGCCGCTGTCTTCTCGATCTTCCGCCGCGCGGCCGAATTCCCGATCTATCGGGTCGAAAAGCAGCCGCGCCTTCGGTCGAAACAGGGGATGTATTCGGTCGTGGGCGCGGATGGCCAGATCCTGAAGCGCGGGCATGACCTGCGGCAGGTGTTGCGGGTCTTCGACCGCAAGATGATCCGGGCGGTGGACTAGGGCCGGCGCAGGCCCAGAAACGGCCCTTCGCCCGCCGCGTCGATCCTTGCGACGGCCTCTCCGATGGGTTCAAGCGTGACCGCCATGCGATGACCGTTGGCGTGGATCATGGTCGCGCCGTCCACCGCCATTGCGACGTGGCCGGGCCAGAACAGCAGATCGCCGCGCTGTGGGGCAGTGCCTTCGGGCAGGGCGGTTCCGGCCATCGACCATTGCAGGTCGCTGTCGCCGGGGCAGGGGATGCCGCAGGCCAGAAGCGCCGCCTGCGCAAGCCCCGAACAGTCGATGCCGCTGCTGCTGTTGCCGCCCCACAGGTAGGGCGTGCCCAGAAACAGCATGGCGACCCCTGCCAGGTCGTCAAAGGGCTGGTCCAGCGGGCGCAGGTGCTGTTCGGGGATGAAATGCCCAGTGGCGGTTTCGGCAAAGCGGCCCGACCAGCCGGTGACCGCGACCTTCGATCCGAAGGTCAGGCCGGCGACTTCGGGGCGTTTCAGGTTCGGTTCGGAATAAAGGTGGCTCGATCGCAGCGCGACCATGTGCGTCGCGGCCCAGTCCGGCCCAAGCGCGCTGTCCGGGACATAGCCGCAAAAGCCGTCCTTTTCGGCCCTCACGAAGGCGAAGCCATTGCGCCGTTCCAGCACCAGAAGCCGGTCGCCGTGGATCACCTGTCGGTCGCGCCGCCCGTCCGGCGCTGTCAGCAGATCGGCCAGCGGGGCGGTCAGCCGCGCGAAAGCGCCTTCGACATAATCCTGCGCCTCGACCTGACCGCGAAGGGAGATATGGGCGACGCGGCCGTTCGCCGGAGTCAGGCGGCGGTCGCTCATAATCCAAGCACCCTTGGCAGGGCGGCAAGAACCGCCCGCGCGCCCTGGCCGACGCCGCCCTTGGGCCGTGCGGGGGCGGCGGTCGGCTGCCAGGCGTAGATGTCGAAATGGACGTAAGACGGCGTGTCCGTGACGAAACGGCGCAGGAACAGCGCGGCGGTGATCGAGCCTGCGAAGCCGAAGCCGGGCGCATTGTCCAGATCGGCGATGTCGGGTTCGATGACCGGCTCGTAAGGCGCCCAGAACGGCATCCGCCAAAGCGGATCGGCAACGCCTGCACCCGCCTGCGCCAGCGTGGCGGCGATCTGGTCGTCGTCGCAGTAATAGGGTGCGAGGTCCGGCCCCAGCGCCGTGCGCGCCGCCCCGGTCAGCGTCGCCATCGAGATCAGCAGGTCCGGCCGTTCCGCATCCGCCAGCGCCAGCGCATCGGCCAGCACCAGCCGCCCTTCGGCATCGGTGTCGTTCACCTCGACCGTCAGGCCCTTGCGGCTGGTCAGGATGTCCTTCGGGCGCAGCGCATTGCCGGAAATCACGTTTTCCACCGCCGGGATCAGCACCCGCAGCCGCAGAGGCAGGTTCAGCGCCATGATCATCCGCGCCAGACCCAGCACCGTGGCCGCGCCGCCCATGTCCTTCTTCATCAGCGACATGAAGTTGCCGGTCTTGATATTGAGCCCGCCGGTGTCGAAGCACACCCCCTTGCCGACCAGCGTCAGAAGCGGCCCCGCGGCCCCCCGGCGCAGATCCAGAAGCCGTGGCGCACGGGGGGAGGCGCGGCCGACGGCGTGGATCATGGGGAAGTTCTGCGCCAGCAGATCCTCACCCCGAATCGCGGTGATCGTGGCGCCGAAGTCGCGGGCCAGCGCGGTGGCTGCGGCCTCCAACTCCTCCGGCCCCATGTCCGAGGCCGGGGTGTTGACCAGATCCCGGGTCAGCGCCTCGCCCTCCGCAATCGCGGTCAGGCGTGCGGGGTCAAGCCCCGGGGGCGGCACAAGGCGGGCGCGGGCGGGTTTGGCGGTCTTGTAACGGTCGAACCGGTAGCCAGACAGCAACCAGCCCAGCGCGGCTTCCTCGGCCATCGCCGGATCAAGACCTTCCAGCCGCCAGTTGCCTTCGGGCAGGGTCTCGGCGGCGCGGGCCAGATGGAACCGCCCCCGCGCGCGCGCGGCAGGGGTGCCAAGCCCGAAGGCCGCCGCCACCGGTAGACCATCCGGCCCCGGCAGGACCACCAGCTGCCCCAAGGCGCCGGTAAACCCCGCCGCCGTGAGAATGCCCCGATGCAGGGCGGGACGGCTAGCGGCAAAGGCTTGGGCCTCGCCATCGGCGATCAGGTGCAGGGGAAGCGAGGGCGCGCCCGCAGGGGCGAGAAGGGGGTGGGTCATGAGAGAGGTCCGGCTGGGGTTCGGGGGGAGCCTAGCGGATGGGGGGGCGGGGGCAAGAGCCAGTCAGCTAGCAGGCCGCTGAAATAGTCGGC
>DJWG01000055.1 GCA_002440945.1 Rhodobacteraceae bacterium UBA6236
TGTAGATGCGGTTCAGGACGACCATCAGCCATGCCTCCGAAGGGTGACGAACGCCAGGATCAGCGCCACGGCGATGGCCTGCGCGATGATCCGGTACCGCATCATGCGGTTGGCGTGCTTGCGGTTGAACGCGCCGCCCTTGGCAAAACCGCCGATGCCGATCATCAGGATGACCACCACCGCAAGGCAGGCCAGGGCCACTATCAGGAACAGAGGATCGCGGGTCATGCTGGTCCTTTCGCGCGTGTCCGCCCTTCTTACAGCCCGCGCAGGAAAGGCGCCATCCTCTTCAGGTTCGCGCGGTAATCCGGTCGATCAGCGTCGTGGGCAGCAACCGGCGCATGAAGGCGGTGAAATAGGCGGGTGTCGTCACATAATAACGCGGCCGGGGCTTGCGCGCATCCAGGGCGCGGATCAGCTTTTCGGTGACGGCCGAGGCCGGAAGCTCGAACGGATCGGGCCCGCGGCTTTCGTAAAGCCGTTTGAGCAGCGTCGCTTCGTACTCGGCCCGCCGGGGGCTTTGCCGCCAGTCGATCCAGCGTTCGAAATGCGGGATCGAATTCACGCGGATTTTCGAGGTGACAGGGCCGGGGATCATCAGCACCACCCGGATCGGCGTGTCGCGCATTTCCAGGCGCAGGACGTCGGTCAGCCCCTCCATTGCGAATTTGGTGGCGACGTAGGCGCCGCGCCAGCGAATGCCGACCAGCCCCAGCACCGACGAACAATTGACGATGGTGCCGCGGCCTTGCGCGCGCATGGCGGGGATCACCCGGCGCGTCAGGTCGTGAACGCCGAAGAGGTTGGTTTCGAAGATCTCGCGCAGCGCGCCGCGGGGCAGGTCTTCCGTCGCGCCCGGGCAGCCGAAGGCGCCGTTGTTGAAGAGCGCATCAAGCGTCCCGCCGGTGCGGCGCAGGGTTTCCGCCACGGCGGCCTCGATGCTGGCTTCATCGGCATAATCCAGAGGGAAGCTTTCCAGCCCCTCGCCGCGCAGGCGTTCGCAGTCGGCTTCGGACCGGCAGGTGGCAAAGACCCGCCAGCCGGCGCGTGTGAGCCCGTGGGCGGCGTCGTATCCGATGCCGGAGGAACATCCGGTGACAAGAATCGTGCGCGTCATCTGAAATCCACTTTGCGCCCTTGGGGCCAATCCAAACCGTTCCCCGAAACGGCTAAGGCGGTTTGGAGCGTTTCGCAACCTTCGCCCAAGGGATTTCCGGCTGGACCGCGAGGGGGCGAGCCTCTAAACCCCGGCCATGACCGATACGCCCGACGATGTGCCCGACGACCTGCCGGAAACCGGCCTGACCACGTCCGAACCGCTGAGCCGCGCCATCGGCGAGCGGTATCTGACCTATGCGCTGTCAACCATCATGCACCGGGCGCTGCCCGATGCGCGCGACGGGCTGAAGCCGGTGCATCGGCGCATCCTTTACGCGATGCGGGAACTTCGGCTGTCACCCACGGGCGGCTTCCGCAAATCGGCCAAGATCGTCGGCGACGTGATGGGGAACTACCACCCGCATGGCGACAGCGCGATCTATGACGCGATGGCGCGTCTGGCGCAGGATTTCGTGATCCGCTACCCGCTGGTCGATGGTCAGGGGAACTTCGGCAACATCGACGGCGACAGCCCGGCCGCCAGCCGTTACACCGAAGCGCGGATGACCGCCGCCGCCGAAACCCTGCTTGAAGGGCTGGCCGAGGACGCGGTCGAGATGCGCCCGAACTACGACGGGACGCTTCAGGAGCCGGTCGTGTTGCCTGCCGCCATCCCGAACCTGCTGGCCAATGGCGCCAGCGGCATCGCGGTGGGCATGGCCACCAACATTCCGCCCCACAACCTGCATGAACTGATCGACGCCTGCCAACACCTGATCCGCCACCCCGAGGCGACGGCTTCGGACCTGATGGCCTTCGTGCCCGGCCCCGATTTCCCGACGGGCGGTGTGCTGGTCGAGCCGCGTGAAAACATCCTGGACGCCTACCGCACCGGCCGGGGCGCCTTCCGCCTGCGCGCCCGTTGGCAGGCAGAGGATCTGGGTCGCGGCACCTGGCAGATCGTCGTGACCGAGATCCCCTATCAGGTGCAGAAGTCGAAGCTGATCGAACGCCTGGCCGAGCTGATCCAGCTGAAGAAGGTGCCGGCGCTTGCGGATGTGCGCGACGAATCGGCCGAAGACGTGCGGATCGTGCTGGAGCCGCGGTCGCGCACCGTGGACCCGGACATGCTGATGGGGATGCTGTTTCGCAATTCCGAACTGGAAACCCGGTTCAGCCTCAACATGAACGTGCTGATCGACGGGCGGGTGCCGAAGGTCTGTTCGCTGCCCGAAGTGCTGCGCGCTTTCCTTGATCATCGCCGCGACGTGCTTTTGCGCCGCAGCCAGCATCGGATCGGCAAGATCGACGCCCGCCTTGAGGTTCTTGAAGGCTACATCATCGCCTATCTGAACCTTGACCGGGTGATCGAGATCATCCGCTACGAAGACGAACCGAAGGCCAAGCTGATCGAGGAATTCGATCTCACCGATGTGCAGGCCGAGGCGATCCTGAACATGCGCCTGCGCAACCTGCGCAAGCTTGAAGAAATGGAGCTGCGCCGCGAACGCGACGACCTGATCAAGGAACGCGCCGGGCTTGAGGATCTGCTGGGCAGCGAGGCGCTGCAATGGAAGGCGATCGGCAAGGAACTGGCCGAGGTCCAGAAGAAGTTCGGCAAGGGCACCGAATTCGGCAAGCGCCGCACCGATTTCGCCGATGCGGTCGAAGTGGCCGAAGTGCCGATCGAGGCGATGATCGACCGCGAACCGATCACCGTGATCCTGTCGAAGATGGGCTGGGTCCGGGCGATGAAGGGGCATCAGCCGCTGGACGCCGAGGTGAAATTCAAGGACGGGGATACGGGGCGGTTCGTCCTGCATGCCGAAACGACCGACCGCATCCTGATCGCCGGGGCGAATGGCCGGTTCTACACCGTGCTGGGCGCCAACCTGCCCGGTGGGCGCGGCATGGGCGAACCGATCCGGCTGATGGTGGATCTGCCCAACGATGCCGACATCACCGACTTGCTGATCTACCGCCCGGGCGAGAAATACCTTGTCGCTTCGTCCGAAGGCGACGGGTTTGTCGTGTCGTCGGATGAGATGCTGGCGCAGACCAAGGCCGGCAAGCAGGTCATGAACCTTGGCGCCGGCGCGGTGGCGGCGGTGGTGCGCAAGATCGCGGGCGATCATGTCGCGGTGGTGGGTGAAAACCGCAAGGTTCTGGTTTTCCCGCTGGAAGAGCTGCCGGAAATGGCGCGCGGCAAAGGGGTCCGGCTGCAACGCTACAAGGACGGTGGGTTGTCGGATGCGACGACCTTCACCCTTGCCAATGGCCTGTCCTGGAAGGATCCTGCCGGACGCACCCGGACGGAAACCGATCTTGGCGAATGGCTGGGCAAGCGTGCGACCGCAGGCCGGATGGCACCGCGCGGCTTCCCGCGGGACAACAAGTTCAACTGAGGGCGCGCCTCAAAGCGTCGCCGAGGAACCGGGGCGTTTCGGGGCTGCCGCAGCGATTTCCGCGGTTTCCTCGGGACTGAGACCCAGCGCCTCGGCAAGGCGGCGCAGGTGGTCGTGTTCGGCGAAATGGTCGGTGTTGATCGCCAGAAGCGAGGCGGCATAGACCTCGCGTTCCAGCCCCGGCGGGGTGGCTGCGGCAAGGGCGCGGGCGTCGACTTCGCCTTCCATCTCGCGGCGCACGAACTCGATCTCGGCATCGGTGGCGGCGGCGAGGTTGCCCATGATGATCCGCCGCTCCTCGGCGTCGATTTCGCCGTCGGACTTGGCGGCCTGGATCATCGCCCGCAAAAGAAGAGCTGCGACCGCTTCTTCGGACGCCGAGGCCGGGGCCGCCGCAGACCCCGCTTCGCCTTGGCGGAGCCGGTCGGCAAAGCCACCCGGCGCGGGCTCGGTCGGGGCGGCGGGGGTCTGCCAGGGGGAAGGGGCGGCGCCACCGTCGCCGGTGCCGAGCTTGCCCCAAAGATCATCGACCGGGGATGTGCCGGCATTCCGGCCATAAGGCACGCCCCGCCCCGGACGGCGATGCGCGAAATCATCGAACCGCTCGGTCTGGGGCGAAGCGGATTGGCCCGGCTGGCCCAACCCTTGGATCACCCGATCCAGCATCGACCCTTCGCGGGGACGCGAGATGCGGTCGAGCAACCCGCCCAGACCGTCATCCCGGCCTTTGGGGCTGCGGTTCATCGCATTGGTGATGCCCTTGTAGGCAATGACGCCAAGCGCCACGCGGGCGAGGGTCTGGATCAGGCTCATGGCAATCTCCTGTGGAATGAGTCGCAGCCCAAACGTGGGCCTCGGGGGAAGGTTCCCCGGGGCCTTTTCCGATGCGGGGCGGATCAGGCGTAGCGGGGAAAAGCCCAGCCCCCGACGGCATCACGCCGCAGAGATGCGAAGCCAGACGCCGCCTTCGGGGCGGAGCGTCAGGATCAGCACCGGCTTCGGATCGCGCCCGGGAACCAGATCGAAGCGGAAGCGCGCCAGCAGGGTCGAGAGGATGATCACCGCCTCTTGCAGCGCGAAGGAGGCGCCGATGCAGATGCGCGGCCCGCCACCGAAGGGCAGGAAGGCGTAGCGGTGGATGTCACGCCCCGGCGCGAAACGGTCGGGGTCGAAACGGTCCGGGTCCGGCCAAAGCTGGTGGTGGCGGTGGAGCGCGTAGACCGGCAGCATCACGGTATCGCCCCGGCGGATCCGGCGCCCGCAAAGCATGTCTTCGGACTGCGCCGTGCGCGACAGGATCGCGGCCGGGGGATAAAGCCGCAAGGTTTCGTCGATGATCTGCCGGACATAGGGCAGATGCGCGACATCCGCGCCGGTGGCGGCCCGCGCGCCGGTGCCGCTTCCCAGCACCGCCTGCGCCTCGGCCCGGGCGCGGGTTTGCACGTCCTGGTCGAAGGCGCAAAGGTAAAGCGCCCAGGAAAGGGTCAGCGCCGTGGTTTCGTGCCCGGCCACGATGAAGGTCAGAAGGTTGTCGCGCAGTTCTGCCGGGGACATGCGGCGCCCGGTTTCGGGGTCCGCGCCTTCCATCAGCAGATCGAGAAGATCCGGGACGGGGCGTGGCCCTGCCGCGCGGCGTTCGGCGATGGCATGGTCGGCCACCGATTTCATCTGCGCCAGAACCCGTGCCGAGCCCAGCCGCGACAGGCGCGGGACCCAGCCCGGCACGCCCAGCATGTCCAGAAGCGAAACCCTGGCCACCTGCGCGATGTAGCTGTCGATGGCGCCGTGAACCGCGTCACGGGCAATGCGGCCACCGCCCGACAGGGTGACATCGGCGATGACCTCGAAGGTGGCCGTGACCATTTCGTCAAAGAGGTTCGCGGCCCGCCCTTCCGCCGCAGCGATCCGCGCCGCTGCACGTTCGGCGGCGGCGGTCATCACCGGGGCCAGCGCACTGACGGGCCGGGGCGCAAAGGCCGGGGCGGCGGCGCGGCGCTGCCAGTGCCAATGCGCGCCCTCGGCCACGAAAAGGCTTTCGCCGATCGCCGGGCCAAGCAGCAGCTTCGTCACGTCGGACTTCGGATAGTCCTCGACCTTGTCCTTCAGGATGCGGCGCAGGGCGTCCGGCTCCATCACCATGTGCCAGCGGATGCCGGTGCGGCCCGACACCATCGGCTGGCGCGTGGCGATTTCCGGCAGGATCTCAAGCAGGTTCCGGCGCGCGGCCCGCAGGGTTTGCAGAAGGCCCCATTTTTCGCGCACCAGCGGCACGCGCGGCGGATAGCGGTTCGGATCAGGGGCGGTCATCGGCTGTCCTTGCGGCTGTCCAATGCGGCTGTCCTTGCCACCGTTGCACGCAAAGCCGCGCTGGGCTATCCCTTCGCCGTTCATATTCAGGGGATCTTCATGTCCGTCTTTTCCCGCATTGCCGCCGTCGCAGCCGTGGTGATTCTGTCCGCCTGCGCGCGGGAGGATCTGTCGAAGCCCCAGGCCGACATCGGCAACTTCCGCCTGGGCTACAACGTCGTCGTGGCCAAGAACGCACAGCCCGTCGGCCCCTCGCGCAAGGCGGAGCCGGCCGAATGGGAAAAGGCGATCAAGGACGAAATCGCCAAGCGCACCGGCACCTATCAGGGCGACAAGCTTTACCACCTTGCGACCGGGGTCGATGCCTATGCGCTGGCGGTGCCCGGCATCCCGATCCTGCTTGCGCCGAAATCGGCGCTGGTCGTCACCGTCAACGTCTGGGACGACGCGGCCAAGGTGATGATCAACCCCGAACCCAAGCAGTTCACCATCATCGAACAGCTGACCGACAAGTCCGTCGTCGGGTCGGGCCTGACCATGACCCGCGAAGAGCAGATGAAGGGTCTGGCCGAACAGGCGGCGCGGCGCATCAACGCCTGGCTGGTCGAGAACAAGGTCTGGTTCACGCCCGAAGAAGTCGCCAAGCGCGCCGAGGGGAAGGCCGGGCGCAAGCTGGACGCCGCGGCCGCCCCGGCCACGCCCGCGCCGACGGCAAAACCCGCGGGAACCACGCCCGGCAAGTAACCCGGGCGGGCCGGCAGCCCCCTTGTTCTGCCGCTTGATTTTTCTGGCGCGGGCGACTAGTCAGCCCGCGTTGCTCGGGGCGCGGCCACTCGCCCTGTTAATCCCCCGGCCCGCAAGGGCCACGAACCATGAGGCGCCAGCATGGCAAAGGCAAAGTTTGAACGTTCCAAGCCGCACGTCAACATCGGCACGATCGGCCACGTT
>DJWG01000085.1:0-2834 GCA_002440945.1 Rhodobacteraceae bacterium UBA6236
CGGGTGCCGACGCCGAATGTCTCGGCCGTGGATCTGGTCTTCGAGGCGGCGCGCGACACGACGGTCGAAGAAATCAACGCTGCGATCCGGACGGCGGCGGATGGGCCGCTGAAGGGGATCCTCGGCTATACCGAATGGCCCAACGTTTCGTCGGACTTCCTCCACGATCCGCTGTCGTCGATCTTCCACATGGACCAGACCAAGGTCATGGAAAACCGGATGGTGCGCATCCTGTCCTGGTATGACAACGAATGGGGTTTTTCGAACCGCATGGCCGATGTGGCAGTGGCGATGGGGCGGCTGATCTGAACCCTGCCCCGTCAGGACTTGGTCAGCCCTTGGGGCGGAAGCGGTTCACCAGCGCCTCGTTAACCGGGGGGGTGACGAATTTCGACACATCCCCGCCAAGCCGGGCGATTTCCTTGACCAGCTTCGAGGCGATCGCCTGACGGCGGGCGTCGGCCATCAGGAAGACCGTCTCGATCGAACTGTCGAGCGCCCGGTTCATGCCGACCATCTGGAATTCATATTCGAAATCCGCCACAGCCCGCAGGCCGCGGACGATGACCCCCGCCTTCACATCGCGGGCGCAGTCGATCAGCAGGTTTTCAAAAGGATGGACGACGATTTCGCCGCCGCAATCCCGGGCGATGCTGGCGCATTCGGCCTCGACCATCGCCACGCGGTCTTCCAGCGTGAACAGCGGCCCCTTGTCGCGGTTGATGGCCACGCCGATCACCAGCCGGTCGACCAGTTGCATGGCGCGCTGGATGATGTCGATATGCCCCAGGGTGATGGGATCGAATGTCCCCGGATAAAGCCCGATGCGCAACGAGGTTCCTCCCTTGGGGCAATCAGCAGCGGAACGCAACAATATTGCGCGGCAAAAAGCAAGTGCTGCCGCGCAGCATTTTTCAGTTGCCCGCGATCATGCCCTCCAGCGCGTCCCGTTCCATCTTCAGTTCGGAAAGCCGCGCGGCAACCACGTCGCCGATCGAGATGATGCCCACCATCCGGCCGTCGCGCACCACCGGCATGTGGCGGAAACGACCGTTGGTCATCAGTTCAAGCACATCCTGGGCGTCATCTTCGGGCGCGCAGACGATGATGTTGCGGGTCATCAGCTCTTCCACGCGGTCGGAAAGACACTCCGGCCCCCGGCGGCCCAGATCGCGCACGATGTCGCGCTCCGACAGGATTCCCAGCGCCCGTTCGCCATTGTCCGACACCACGACGGCCCCGAACCGCCGTTCTGCCAGGAGGCGCGCCGCGTCCGCCACGCTTGATCCCGGCATCACGGTCGTGACCTTGGACACCGACTTCGCCCGCAGGATTTGATGGACTTTCATGAACGCCTCCCTATTCGTCGTAAGATGGCTTCATGGTTGAACGGACAGGACTTTTCTGTCAAGCCAAGGCTTCCAGCCGCGCAAGCTCGCGCCGGAATTCCACCGTGAAGCTTTCGGCAAAACGCGACAACCGGTCAAGCCTGCGGTCATCGGCATGGCGGATCAGCCAGAAGCTGCGCCTGAGCGAAATCTGATCGGTCAACACGCGCCGGATTTCCGGCGCGAAGGGAACGGCAAAGTCGTGGACGACCCCGACCCCGGCCCCGGCGCGCAGCCAGTTGAACTGCACCGACACCGAATTCGACGCCAGCGCGACGGTGCCCGCGCCGACTTCGGAGAGATAGTCGAGTTCCTTGTCGAAGATCATGTCAGGGATGTAACCGACCAGCCGATGGTCGCGCAGATCGGCGGCTGATCGCAAAGGCGGCCCGTTTTCCAGATACCGGGTCGAGGCGGCAAGGTGCAGCCGGTAATCCGCCAGTTTCTGCACCGTCACCCGCCCTGCCGAGGGTCGGCTGACCCCCACCGCCATGTCGGCCTCGCGCCGCGACAGGTTGAAGACGCGGGGCAGCGCGATGATCTGCACTTCCAACCCGGGATTGTCGTCGCAGATCCGGGCGCAGACCTGGGGCAGCAGGAAGTTCGCGCAGCCATCCGGCGCGCCGATGCGGATCTGCCCCGACAGCCGTTCGGTATCGCCGCGCAGCGCATCGGCCGCCGCCTGCACGCCCTGTTCGACCGTGACGGCGTGGTCGAGCATCCGCTGCCCCGCCTCGGTCAGCGCATAGCCCTGCGGCGACTTCACGAACAGGGCCGCCGCGAAGGCTTCCTCCAGTCGGGCGATGCGACGACCGACGGTGGCCGGATCAAGCCGCAGGACCTTGCCGGCGCCCGTCAGGCTGTCGCTGCGCGCCACCGCAAGAAACACCCGCAGATCGTCCCAATCCATCGCCGCACCTGCATTTCCGCAAAACCTTTTTGGAAAACTGCCGCTGTTTCAGGAAAAAATGCAAGACTATAACCAGGACATCACGCAGACTGGCGCGGAAATACCCCGGAGAGAGGATCAGCCATGAAGGAAATCGGACACTGGATCAACGGCAAGCACGTCATGGGCACGTCGGGCCGTTTCGCGGATGTCTTCAACCCCGCCACCGGCGAGGTTCAGGCGAAGGTCGCGCTGGCGACCAAGGCGGAACTGGATTCCGCCGTGGCCGATGCCGCCCGCGCACAGGTCGCCTGGGGCAACACCAACCCGCAGCGCCGCGCCCGGGTGATGATGGAATTCGTCCGCCTGATTAACCGCGACATGGACAAGCTGGCCGAGGCCCTGTCGTCGGAACATGGCAAGACCTTCCCGGACGCCAAGGGCGACGTCCAGCGTGGTCTGGAAGTGATCGAGTTCTGCACCGGCGCGCCGCATCTTCTGAAGGGCGAATTCACCGACAGCGCCGGCCCCGGCATCGACATGTATTCGATGCGCCA
>DJWG01000085.1:2869-5763 GCA_002440945.1 Rhodobacteraceae bacterium UBA6236
TCATCCTGAAGCCGTCCGAGCGCGATCCTTCCGTGCCGCTGATGCTGGCGGAGCTGCTCAAGGAAGCGGGGCTGCCCGACGGCGTCCTGCAGGTCATCAACGGTGACAAGGAATCGGTCGACGCGATCCTCGACAACCCGCAGATCTCGGGCGTGGGCTTCGTCGGATCGACCCCGATTGCCGAATACATCTACAGCCGTGGCTGTGCGAACGGCAAACGGGTGCAGTGCTTCGGCGGCGCCAAGANNGCCAAGAACCACATGATCATCATGCCGGACGCCGATCTGGACCAGGCCGCCGACGCGCTGGTGGGCGCGGGATTTGGCGCGGCGGGCGAACGGTGCATGGCGATTTCGGTCGCGGTGCCGGTGGGCGATGCGACCGCCGACGCGCTGATCGAGCGGCTGATCCCGCGGATCGAAAAGCTGAAGGTCGGCCCCTGGACCGCCGGCAATGATGTCGACTATGGCCCGGTCGTCACCGCCGCTGCCAAGGCCAACATCCTCAAGCTGGTAGACTCTGGCGTCGCCCAGGGCGCGAAGCTGGTGGTCGATGGCCGGAACTTCAACCTGCAGGGCTATGAGAACGGCTTCTTCGTCGGCCCGCACCTCTTTGACCACGTCACCACCGACATGGACATCTACCGCAAGGAAATCTTCGGTCCGGTCCTGTCAACCGTGCGCGCCAAGACCTACGAAGAGGCGCTGTCCTACGCGATGGACCACGAGTACGGCAACGGCACCGCGATCTTCACCCGCGACGGCGACACGGCGCGCGACTTCGCGCACCGCATCAACGTCGGCATGATCGGGATCAACGTGCCTATCCCGGTTCCGCTGGCCTACCACACCTTCGGCGGCTGGAAGAAATCGGCCTTTGGCGACCTGAACCAGCACGGGCCGGACAGCTTCCGCTTCTACACCCGCACGAAGACGATCACCTCGCGCTGGCCTTCGGGCATCAAGGAAGGCGCGGCGCTGAACTTCAAGGCGATGGACTGACACAATCGGGGGATGGGGGCGGCTTTCGGGCCGCCCCCTTTCTCATGCTTTTGTTTCGATTACGGCAACAAAACTTTGGAATTTCTGGTTTCGTTCAATCCCGATGGGCGGGCTTTGGCGCATCGCAAAAGTGAACTGTCGCATCCCGGTTTTGCGGCGTTATAGACGCAAGACAAGATGGAGACACCCGCATGTTCATTTCCAAGGTCTGCGCGGCTACCGCAATCATCCTGTCGCTTGCCGCAGCCCCGGCCCTCGCGGATGGCGGCAAGCACAAGAACAAGAAGCACCGGTCCCACGGCTACGAACACGTCTATCGCAGCAAGGGCTGCCCGCCGGGACTGGCCAAGAAGCACAACGGCTGCACCCCTCCGGGGCTGGCGAAGCAATACCGCGGCCACGATGACGACGACGAAGACTATGACTACCGTCCCCGCTATCGTCGGGTCGACCGTGGCGGCTATATCCGCGACTATGACTATCGCTACATCAACGACCCGTATCAGTACCGGTTGGCGCCGCTGCGTCCCGGCGAACGCTATGCGATCATCGGCAACCAGGTGGTCAAGGTCGACAGCGGCACGGGCCGGATCCTCGACCTGATGGCAGTGGCGCGCGCGCTGCTGAACTAACGTCCCCGAATCCGGGCTGGCGATGCATTGCCGGCCCGGTTTCCCCGCCCAGATTCCGCTCTGCCGTGCTATACTCCCGCATCCGCAATCGGATTTGGGAGATTTCAAGATGTTTCAAACCAATGTTGGCGGTATCGACCGCGCGCTTCGCATCATCATAGGCCTCGGGCTGATCCTTGCGTGGTATCTGCTGCCGGGGCATGGGCTGCGGGTTCTGTATCTGGTTCTTGGCATCGTGGTGCTGGCGACGGCACTTTTGCGGACTTGCCCGCTTTATTCGCTCTTGGGGATCAATACCTGCCCGTTGAAGCGCGAATGATCCGCTAGTCGGGAACATCCCGCGGGGCTTGCGGGTTCGGGTCCAAACAGACCCATGATCGCAGAGCCCCCTCATGACACCCGGTTATCGTCCGATCCGGGGGGCGCTCAGGCTTCTGGCGCCCCTCTTGCTGTTTCAGCCCTTGGCCGTTCCTGCCGAGGTGACGCTTGGCCAGGGTCAGGCGATGCAAAGCGCCAAGTTCATCCGCGTGAACCCCGAAAAGCGCAGCCAGCCCGAGTTCGCGCCCGGGCAGGTCTTCCCGGTCTACGACCATTCGATGGTCATCGACACCATGCGCCACCACCTGCCGCCCGTGGACGGCCACTGGCGCTATTACGAACTTGGCGCCTTCGTCTACCGCGTGGATGCCAGTGACGCGCATGTCCTGTCGGTCGAGCCGCGTCGGCGGTGAACATCCAGGCTATTCTGCCGCCACCCTGCGCTTCAGAAGCGGCGCGAGATAGCGGGCGGTATGGCTGTCGCGGACCTTCGCCACGTCTTCGGGTGTGCCCTCCGCCACGATCTGTCCGCCGCCGTCACCGCCTTCGGGGCCGATGTCGATCAGCCAGTCGGCGGTCTTGATGACATCAAGGTTGTGTTCGATCACAACGACCGTATTTCCCTGATCGACCAGCCGGTGTAGCACTTCCAGAAGCTTTCGCACATCTTCGAAGTGCAGGCCCGTGGTCGGTTCATCAAGGATGTAAAGCGTCCGGCCCGTGGACCGCCGCGACAGTTCCTTGGCAAGCTTCACCCGCTGGGCTTCGCCGCCTGAAAGCGTTGTCGCCTGCTGGCCGACCTTCACATAGCCCAGGCCCACCTCGACCAGCGCCTCCATCTTGTCGCGGATCGACGGCACGGCATGGAAGAACTCCAGCGCGTCCTCGACGGTCATGTCGAGCACATCGGCGATGCTCTTGCCCTTGAACTTCACCTCCAGCG
>DJWG01000102.1 GCA_002440945.1 Rhodobacteraceae bacterium UBA6236
CGCGCGGCAGGATCACCAGCATCCCGTCGCCATCAAAGCTCAGATCCACCGGGCCCGTCGCCTCGTTCGAGGTGCCGATGCGGCCCCCCGGCGACAGATCCAACCCGTCGATCGGCCAGACCAGCCCGCGGCTTCTGCCGCCCAGGTCCGCCATCGGGAAAAGCGACACCCGGGTGCCCGCGCTCAGGTCCAGCCGCAGTTCGCGCGGGGCGGCGAAGGCCACATCCTCGGGGCCCAGAATCAAGCAGCGCCGCGTGGGATGGCGGACCATCGTGTTCCAGACCGCCAGCAGGTGATCGACCCGCGCGCCGGTGAAGCCCACCCCCAGCACATAGGGCGCGGAAATCCGCGTCAGGCACTTTTCGAAATCGGTGCTGATCTGTTCGGGGATCAGGTGCATCCGATCAGGCGGCAGCGCCCGGCGCGTGGTCTCGGTGAGCGAATCCAGATCACCGATCACGGCATCGGGAATCACCCCGGCCTCCAGCGCCACATTGGCGCCGCCATCGGCTGCTACCAGCAAAGGGGCCAGCAAAAGCGCCTCGCGCAGGTCGGAGATCGACACTTCGCCGCCGCCAAGCAGCGTCACTGGCGACCGTGATTGGACAATATTCGGGAACATGGCGATATTGATGACAATTAAGGCAAGCGAACACAATCGGGGCCGGAAAAATACCTTCATTAAGCCCGCTTCTGATCATCCAATCGAACGGGTTGAAGGCGGATTGTGCGGTCACAGGCAACGGGCGAAAGCGAGCATCCTATGATTGGGGCCAACAAGATTCTCACGGTTTCCTATGGGACCTTCTCCTGCACGCTGGAGGGGTTCGACGAGCCGTTCACCACGATGAAGGCAATCGCGGAATATTTCCGCGATCTTGCGGCCGAGGACCGTTACTTCGGCGCCGAGCCCCCGACCCCGGATGCCGAGATGCTGCACCGGATCGCCGAACGCGAAATCCAGCGCCGCGTCGAGGCGAAGATCAGCGAAAACACCGTCGTCCTGCGCCAGATGGAGGCCCCTGCGGCAGTCGAACCGCAGGTCGCCCGGACTGCGGTTGCGGAACCTGAGGTCGTCGCGGCCTCGCTGGCCGCCGAAGCCCCCGCGCCGGTCGAGCCCGTGGCCGCCGCTGCCCCGGTGGCGGTCGCGCCCGAGACGAAGCCCCTGGCCGATGCCGTCGCAACGGCCGCCGTCGTCGATGATAGCATCAGCGACAAGCTGCGCCGGATTCGCGCCGTGGTCGCCAATGCGCAGACCCAGCCCGCCGCGGCAGCCGTTGCCGGTACCGCATTCTACGAAGATCTGGGCGGCGACGATGTTGTCCTGCCTGCCGATGTGGCCGAATACGCCGAACCGATGGATGACGATTTCGGCTTCACGCTTGACCTTGATCCGCAGGATCTGTCGGACGTTCTGTCGCTGAACGAACCCGATGCGGTCGCTGGTTCGACGGGCGAACCCGCCGACGAACCCACGCTGGCCGAAGCCCCCGAGGCGCCGGTCGCTGCCGAAGCGCAGGCCGGTTCGGAAGACAACGCACAGACCTGGGACGATGCGAACGCCTGGGTGGAAGCTGAAACCGCCCCCGAATCGGTTGCGGTCACAGAGACTGCGCCCGAGGTCGAAGCTGCCCCGGCCGAGGACATGGTGTCCGATATCGCCGGGGAAGACCTGTCCCTTGACGCTCTGCAGGATGTTCTGGCGTCGCAAGAGGCTCCGGCCTTTGCCGTGGAACCTGCTGAAATGGTGCAAGAGGTCCAGGAAGACGTTGCGGCAGAGGCAGTTGCCGAAGAAGCGCTGACAGAAGAGGTCGTCGCGGAAGAGGCCGTTGCGGAAGATGACGTCGCTGACGACCTGCCGACCGAAGAGGCGCGGGAAGTCTCCGAATTTGTCGCAGAGGCCGCTGTCTGGGAAGCCATCGAGGAAGCCGGGCCCACCCATGTCCTGATCGCCGAAGTGGCCGAAACCGCCGCCCGTTCGGATGCCGAGATCTGGGATGAACTGGAGCACGCCGCGCATCTGGACGACCTTGACGAGGTCGCCGCGGAAATCGACGAAGACGCCCCGGACTTCGCGGCCGAGATGGCCGAAGACGACCTGGACGACGAAGAAGATGACGCGCCGATGAGCCCGCTTGCGAACCTGATCGCCCGCACCCGCGCCCGTGTGGAAGGTGTCCGCAGCAATCACGCCGCCCGTGAACCGGAAACGGTTGCGGAAGCGCATGACTTCGACGAGATCGAAGCCCGTGACGCGATCTTCGCCACCGCTGCGGAAGCAGAGGCCGACGAGGCCGAGCCCGAGGCCGACAATGACCTGATCGCCGGGATCGAAGCCGCGATCGGCGCTATCAAGGATCACGAAGCTGTTGTTGAAGCCCAGGAAGAAGCCGAAATCCTGCGCCCTGCCGCCTCGGGCAAGTCGATGCTGGCCGAGGATGCCGAAGAGGGCGGTGATTTCGAACGCCTGATGGAAGAGGCCAACACAAAGCTTGAAGGCGCTGAAAGCCGCCGGCGGTTCTCGGCCATCTCGCATCTGAAAGCCGCCGTGGCCGCGACGGTGGCCGAACGCATCCTGAAACCGAAGGATGCCCCCGCCGAAACCATCGCGCCCGTTGAGCCGGAAATCGACCGCTACCGCGATGACCTGTCGCGCGCCGTGCGCCCGCGCCGGCCAGAGCCGGAAGGCGAACGCGTCACCGCGCGCCCTGCGGTCGCGATGCGCCCCGCGCCGCTGGTCCTGGTGTCGGAACAGCGTGTCGACCGCGAAGAACTGCAACCGGCCGCCATCATCCGCCCGCGCCGGGTCGCCACCACGCTGATCGTCGGTGACGAAGACGACATGAACGAGGCCGAGCCGCTGTCGCCCGAAGATGCGAAAAGCTTCACCGAATTCGCGGAACGTCTTGGCGCGCGCAGCCTGGCCGAACTTCTGGAAGTCGCCGCCGTTTATACCGCGACGGTCGAAGGCAAGAACAGCTTCTCGCGCCCGCACCTGCTGCGTCGCGTGAATGCGGCGACCGGGGTCGAGGATTTCAGTCGCGAAGACTACCTGCGGTCCTTCGGGTCGCTTCTGCGGCAGGGCCGCATCCAGAAGGTCGAACCGGGCCGCTTTTCGGTCACGGATGTGTCGCCCTTCATGACCGAAATGCGCCGCGCGGCGAACTGATCATCAGGCGGAAGGCAAAGGAAAAGGGCGGCCATCGGGCCGCCCTTTTTCGTTACTTCGGTTCGGATTTGTCCTCGGGCGCGTCAGGGTCGGCCTGACCCACGCCCAGGAATACCCGACGCAGCGGCAGCAGCCACAGGAAGCCAAGACCCACATAGACCAGCAGCTCGACCCAGATCGGCTGGCGGCCATAGCTGCGGTCCAGCCAGTTCGCAAGGCTCACGGCCAGCACGATGTAGACCGGCAGACCGACCAGCAGGGCCAGCATGGAAAGGCGGCGGCGGGCCTTGTAGGACAGCACGGGATCAATCCTCGAAAGGATCGGTGACCAGGATCGTGTCGTCACGTTCGGGGCTGGTCGACAGCAGCGNNAGATCGGCCCAGCTGCGCGCGCCTTGGGTGCTTTCCTGCCAGCCTTCCATTTCTTCATAGACCGGCACGACCTTCGATTGCAGCGCCGCCGCCGTCGGCAGGTAGTCATAATGCTTGCCGTCGATTTCGTATCCGACGCAGATTTTCAGCGTCTCGAACCCGTCCAGCANNTCGAACCAGCCGCAGCGGCGCTTGCGTCCGGTGACGGTGCCGAATTCATGGCCGCGCTCACCCAGCCGCTGGCCGGTTTCATCGGTCAGTTCGGTCGGGAACGGGCCTTCGCCGACGCGGGTGGTGTAGGCCTTGACGATGCCCAGGACGAAACCGATGGCGCTGGGGCCAAGGCCGGTGCCGGTGGCCGCCATGCCCGACATCGTTGTCGAGGAGGTGACGTAAGGATAAGTGCCGAAGTCGATGTCCAGCAGCGAACCTTGCGCGCCTTCGAAGAGGATGCGCTTGCCGGCGCGGCGCATTTCGCCCAGCACCTTCCAGACCGGCTGCGCGAAGGCCAGAAGCTTCGGCGCGATTTCCTTGAGCTTCGCGGTCAGCTCGGCGCGGTCGATGGGTTCGGCGCCAAGGCCCTGGCGCAGCGCGTCGTGGTGCGCGAGCAGGCGGTCGATCCGCGATTCAAGCGTTTCGTCATCGGCCAGGTCCGCAACCCGGATCGTGCGGCGGCCGATCTTGTCTTCATAGGCCGGGCCGATGCCGCGGCCCGTGGTGCCGATCTTGGCCTTGCCCGCGGCTGCCTCGCGCAGCTGGTCCAGATCCTGGTGCAGCGGCAAGATCAGGGGCGTGTTTTCCGCGATCATCAGGTTTTCGGTCGAGATCGACACACCCTGCGCCGTCAGCTTATCGATTTCAGCAAACAGCGCCCAAGGGTCCAGAACGACGCCATTGCCGATGACCGCCAGTTTCCCCGGCCGCACGATCCCCGAGGGCAGCAGCGACAGCTTGAAGACCGTGTTGCCCACCACCAGCGTATGGCCGGCATTGTGCCCGCCCTGGAAGCGCGCGATCACATCGGCCCGTTCCGAGAGCCAATCGACGATCTTGCCCTTGCCCTCATCGCCCCACTGGGCCCCGACTACGACGACATTGGCCATGTTCGACTCCTTCGGATGGCAAACCCGCGCCGGTATAGCGGCAGGGCGGGGCCGGGGAAACCCGTAAATCAGGGATTCCAACGCCGAACTGGCGCCCGTCTGCGACTGATGGAGGCAGGTCGCAGCATCCGGGGATGCAAACCGCCTTGCGCGACCGCCCCCTTGCGCCTAGATAGGCGCGTCAGCGTCTCGAGGCCAAAGGCACCATGGAAAACGTCGTTCTTACCATCCACCTCATCCTTGCCCTTCTGCTGATCGGGGTGGTGCTTTTGCAGCGCAACGAAGGCGGCGCGCTTCTGTCGGGTGGTGGCGCCATGACGGCCCGGGGTGCGGCGAACGCGCTGACAAAGCTGACCTGGATCTTCGCGATCGCCTTCTTCATCACGTCGATCGCGCTGACTGTTGTTGCGTCGCAGAAATCCAAGGGCGGTTCGGTGATCGACCTGCTGCCGGGCGCGACTGCACCGGCAACGACCACGGCGCCTGCCGTGCCTGCGGGCGATCTGCTGCCGCCGCCGGCCAGCAATGCGCCGGTGACGCCGACCGTCCCGGCAACGCCGACCGCGCCCGAGGCACCGGCGACCACGGCACCGGCGACGACCGCCCCGGCAACCACGGCACCGGCTCCGGCCTCCAACTGATCGTTATTTCCGGCCCGGCCCAGCATCTGGGCCGCGGCGCTGAATTCATGTCTACAGTTTGCGGTCCTGTTGCGGGGGGGCGGCGAATCTGATAACCGTTGACTCCCGTGATGCAACGCCCTGTCGGGCGCGGCAAAATCTGAAATTTGGGCATTTGCCCAAGCCCCCACGGGAGATCCACATGGCGCGTTACGTTTTCATCACCGGCGGTGTGGTGTCTTCGCTTGGCAAGGGCCTTGCCTCGGCGGCGCTGGGGGCGCTGCTGCAGGCGCGGGGCTTCACGGTGCGGCTGCGCAAGCTTGATCCCTACCTGAACGTCGATCCCGGCACGATGTCGCCCTTTGAACATGGCGAGGTCTTCGTGACCGACGATGGCGCGGAAACCGATCTGGACCTCGGCCATTACGAACGCTTCACCGGCGTGTCGGCGCGCAAGACGGATTCGATTTCGTCGGGGCGGATCTATTCCAACGTGCTGGAGAAGGAACGCCGCGGCGACTACCTGGGCAAGACGATCCAGGTGGTTCCGCACGTTACCAACGAAATCAAGGATTTCCTGAAGATCGGCGCCGATGAGGTCGACTTCATGCTGTGCGAGATCGGCGGCACGGTCGGCGA
>DJWG01000051.1 GCA_002440945.1 Rhodobacteraceae bacterium UBA6236
ACCCGATTTATGCAACAGAGCCCCGGAACATGACTAATTTTTCACAATAACATCTTCTTGTTGCTGTTCTTCATTGCAAAATTTACCGGCTGTGTTCTATGCCGCTGACAATGAACGGACCTTGTTTGCATCTGCAGAATCTCAAGCGAAGCGACCCTTCCCGATGATCTCCTCCGGCCCCCGATCCCTTATGATCAGCCGCCGCCGCGCGCTGACGATCCTGCCTGCCGCGCTTTTGGCGTCGACGGCGCTTCCGCGTGTTCTTTCCGCGCAACAGGTCAATCCTGCCGATGTTGCCGCGCCGCAGACCTTCAGCTTCGACCTGTTGTCGGATGTGATGCGCGAGAAAGCCGCGCATGACCCCGAAAGTGCGCCCGCGCTTCCCGACTTTCTGGCGTCATTGAACTATGACGACTACCAGAAGATCGCCTTCCTGCCCTCGCAGGCGCGCTGGAACTTCCCCGGCAGCGATTTCCGGGTTCACGCCTTCCACATGGGCTGGCTGTTCCGCGAACCGGTCAGCGTCTTCGAGGTTGTGGACGGTATGGCGACGCCGATGGGCTTCACCACCGACGATTTCGAATATCGCCACGACCTGAAGGCCCGGGTGCCGGCGGGCTTCAACCTGCCGGGCGTGGCGGGCATCCGTCTGCACACTGCGCTCAATCGTCCCGATGTGCTGGATGAACTAATCACCTTCGTCGGCGCCAGCTACTTCCGGGCGCTGGGCCGCGATACGCTTTATGGTCTTTCTGCCCGCGGTCTGGCGGTGAACACCGGCCTGTCCTCGGCCGAGGAATTCCCGCGCTTTTCGGCCTTCTATCTGGAAAAGCCCATGCCGGGGGTCGAGACGGTGACGGTCTATGCCGCGCTGGAAAGCGCTTCGGTCACGGGCGCCTACCGCTTCGTCATCACGCCGGGCGAGGAAACCCTGGTCGATGTCACGGCGCGGCTTTTCTTCCGCGCCGCGATCGAACAGCTGGGCGTCGCGCCGCTCACCTCGATGTTCCTCTATTCGGATGTCAACCGCGTGGGCTTTGATGACTACCGCCCGCAGGTCCACGACAGCAATGGTCTCAGGATCGAACGCGAGGATGGCGATGTCCTCTGGCGTGCGCTGAACAACCCGAAGGCGCTGGGCAGCACCTTCATCGCGCTGACCCGGCCGAAAAGCTTCGGCCTTTATCAGCGCGACCGGGAGTTCCAGAATTACCAGGACGCCGAAGCGCATTACGAACGCCGCCCGACCTGCGTGATCGAGCCGAAGGGCGACTGGGGCGAAGGTTCGGTCCGTCTAGTCGAGATTCCGTCGGATCTTGAGGTCAACGACAACATCGTTGCCTTCTGGGTGCCCTCTGCCAGCGTGGCGGCGGGTGACATGCGGGAGTTTTCCTACCTGATGCGCTGGGGCGCGATCGGCGAGGACGACCATGGCGATCTTGCGCTTGTCCACAAGACCAGCGCCGGTCACGGCGGCAATGCCGGGTCTTCGGAAAAGCCCGACAGCCGCAAGTTCGTCGTGGATTTCCGTGGGGGGCTTCTTGCCCGTCTGGCCGATGACGACGGCGAGGTTCAGCCGGTCGTGTCGATTTCCAATGGCAAGGCCGAGGTAACCACCTTGTCGAAAGTGCGCGGCACCAATATATGGCGCCTCGTTATCGACGTGGCGAGCGACCCCGGAGCGGTGGTAGAGCTTTCGGCCCATGTCGCGGGATATGGACGGAAATTGTCCGAGGTTTGGTTGTTCCAATGGGTCAGGCCATGACGATTCAGAAGGTGTTCGAGCAGGCCGAGGCGAAAGCCCTGGGCCAGTTGCCGCAGGCTCCGCTTGCGATGCCCAAGCAGCTGCTTGAGGGGCCATCGCTGTTCCGGGTGATGCGTCGCCGTCTGCAGCGCTGGATGTTCCCCGAATCGACCACGCGGATCGGACTGGGACGCTGACGCATGGCCGCACGCCCCCGCAGGGGAAAACCCGCGCCCGTGCCGGCTTCGGCGCGGCTGGCGCGGTCGGTAGCCATTCTGCTTGCAAGTCTGGCGGGCCTTGGCGCGACGGCGCTGTTCCTGCAATTCGGCGCTGCGGATGGCCTGCAGGAAATCGACCTCTTGCGCGGCGCGCTGATCCTGATTTCCACGCTTTGGCTGGCCTGGGGTGCGGCAAGCGGGCTCACGGGGCTGTTTCCGCGCCGGATTGAGCCCGCGCCGCAGGTGCCGATCACCGGGCGCAGCGTGGTTCTGGTTCCAGTCTACAACGAAGACCCGGTCATCACTTTTGCCCGCGTTGCCGCGATGCTGCGGTCCGTCGAACGCGATGCAGCGGGGGCGCGTGTCGATTTCGCGATCCTCTCGGATACCCGCAACGACAAGATCGCGGCGCGGGAATCGCTCTGGTTCGAACGTCTGGTGCGCGACACGGGGGCCGAAGGCCGGCTGTTCTACCGCCGCCGGGTCAATAATACCGGCAAGAAGGCCGGCAACATCGAGGAATTCATCCGCACCTCCGGCGCGGCCTGGGATTATGCGGTGATCCTTGACGCCGACAGCCTGATGGAAGGCGCGACCATCGCAGAGATGATCCGCCGGATGGAGGCCACGCCAAACCTGGGCCTTCTGCAGACGCTGCCAAAGGTGGTGCGGGCGAAGTCCCGCTTCGGGCGCGCGATGCAGTTTTCCGCCAGTTTCTATTCCCCGGTCTTTGCGCGGGGCCTTGCGCATATGCAGGGCACCACGGGTCCGTTCTGGGGCCACAACGCCATTGTCCGCATCCGGGCCTTCGCGGAATGCTGCGGCCTTCCGCAACTTTCGGGTCAGCCGCCGTTCGGCGGGCATATCCTCAGCCATGACTATGTCGAGGCGGCCCTGCTGGCGCGCGGCGGCTGGGACGTCCGCCTGGACGAGGATCTGGAGGGTTCCTACGAGGAGGGCCCCGAGAACATCATCGACCATGCCAAGCGGGACCGGCGCTGGTGCCAGGGCAACCTGCAGCATTCGCGACTTCTGGCCACTCCGCGCCTGCGGCCCTGGTCGCGGTTCGTCTTTGTCCAGGGCATCATGGCCTATATCGCGCCGCTGTTCTGGGGCGGCTTTCTGGCTGCGAGCATCGCGGATGCGATGGTCCAGCATCAGCCGGACTATTTCCCTGAACCCTACCAGCTGTTCCCGGTCTTCCCCAGCGACCAGACCACCAAGGCGATCGGTCTTGCCATCGGCATCTTCGGGCTTCTGGTCGCGCCGAAGCTGCTGATCGTGCTGCAGGCGGCGGTGACGGGGCGGGCGCGGCCCTTCGGCGGGGCCTGGGCCGCGTTCTGGTCCACGCTGTCGGAGCTGGCGTTGTCGAGCCTGATCGCGCCCCTGATGCTGATGTATCAAAGCCGCTCGGTCATCCAGGTGCTTCTGGGGCGTGACGGCGGCTGGCCGCCCAACAATCGCGGCGACGGCCGGTTGTCGATCGCCGAGGCCGCAGCCGCGTCGCGGTTCATCGTGCTGACGGGGGTGCTTGGCCTCTTTGCGACCTGGCATCTGGCCCCGGCGCTGGTGCCCTGGATGCTGCCCGTCGGACTGCCGATGATTTTCGCGCCGCTCATCATTTCATGGACTTCGCAGCCCTCGGGCAACCATCGGCTTTTCGCCACCCCGACCGAAGGTCAGGTGCCCGAGGTTCTGGCCGTTCATGATGCCATCGTGGCACTTTGGAGCGCGCCACCCGCCACCGATGCCGCGGTCCGGGCCGCAGACGTCTATGCCTGATCCGGCTCCGGCCGGCATCCGTGGGGGACGGGATCGACGGATCGACATGCTGCGCGGCATCGCGTTGGTGATGATCTTCATCAACCACATCCCCGGCACGGTCTACGAAAACTACACCTCGCGCAATTTCGGCTTTTCGGACGCGGCCGAGGGGTTCGTGATGATCTCGGGCATCTCGGCGGCGCTGGCCTATTCGGCGGTGCTGACCAAAAAGCCCATGTGGAACGGCATCGCCCGGACCTGGAACCGCGCCTGGATGCTGTATCTGGTGCATCTGTTCATCATGGCCTGGGTCATCGGGATCGCGGCTGCGGTTGCGCGGTTTTCGGGCAATATGTCGCTGATGTCGCAGAACAACCTGCAATATCTGCAAAGCGATCCTCTGGGCACCTTCATCGGCATCCCGCTGATGACTCATCAGTTCGGCTATGTGAACATCCTGCCGCTCTATTCGGTGCTGCTGCTGGCCGCGCCGGGGCTGATCCTTGCCGGTCTGCGCTGGCCGCGGGGCACGCTGATTGGATCTTTTGCGGTTTGGGTCCTGGTTGGCCTTTTCCACCTTGACCTGCCGAACTTCCCATCCCCGGGCGGTTGGTTCTTCAATCCGCTGGCCTGGCAGATCCTTTTCGTCCTTGGCATCCTGACCGGCCTTGCGATGAAGCGCGGCCAGCGCTTCGTGCCGGTGCGCGGCTGGCTGGTGGCGCTTTCGGTGGCCTACCTTCTGTTTTCGCTGGCATGGATCAAGATCCCCGCCTTGATGGACACCGGGAATGCCCTGTTGGGAGAGCTTGCCGCAAAGGGCGTTCCGGCCCTGATCCGCGATTTCGACAAGACCTATGTCTCGGTCCCGCGGATTTTGCACATCCTGGCGCTGGCCTATCTGCTGTCGGCCATGCCGCTGGTGCGGGACATGGCCAACAGCCGCTTGATGGGGCCTTTTGCCCTGATGGGCCGCCAGGCGCTGCCGGTCTTCGCCTTCGGGACGATCCTTTCCACCGCAATCCAGGGGGCCAAGACCCTGACTCCGCCTTCGGTGGCCATCGACGGGGGAATGATCGCGGTGGGCCTGCTTTTGCAGCTTGGGATCGCCTGGGCGCGCGAGCGGCACCGCAACCGGATGCGCGCCGACGCAACGGTGTGACCCGGAAATCCGTTCAATTTGCTTTCTTAGGCCCCCCTTAACACCCGGGGAATACCACTGGTGCCGGGTGAAAGAAGTGGGTTGGTGGAATGTGCGCAGAACGCAATGCGTCGGCGCCAGTCATCATCAAGCGGAAGAAGAACGTTGTCGGCGGCGGTCACCACGGTGGGGCGTGGAAGGTTGCCTATGCCGATTTCGTGACGGCCATGTGGGCCTTCTTCATGCTGATGTGGCTGCTGAACGCGACGACGGAAAATCAACGGAAAGGGCTTGCGGATTACTTCAGTCCGTCGATCCCGGTAAGCCGCGTTTCAGGCGGCGGTGACGGCATGTTCGGCGGCGATGACGTGCTGGCCGCCGACAAGCTGGCCGAAGACGGCAAGGCGAAGTCCGCGCCGGACAGTGTGGGGTCGGATGCCGATTCCGAAGCGCAGTTCATGGAAGAGGTCAACCGGATCGAGGAAGAGCTGCTGGCCCGCGGGGGCGAAAGCATGGTCAGCGAAAGTGCCGCGCGCCACATCGTGACCCGGGTCACGGATGAAGGGCTGATCGTGGATCTTTTCGACCTTGAGGGCGAACCGCTTTTCGATCCTGACACCACGGAACCGACGCAGGTGGCCCGCGATCTTGTCAAACTGGTTGCGGGGGCCTTCGCGCTCGCCAGCAACGACGTGGCGATCAACGGCCATGTCCGGTCTTACAGCACCGTCCTTCGGGTCAACCCCGCCTGGGATCTGTCGGTCCAACGCGCGGTGGTGGTCCGCGGGCTGATGGAAGAGGCGCGCTTCCAGAAGCGGCGGATCGCCCGGGTTGCGGGGTTTGCGGATCGCAAGCTTGCAGACCAGAACCCGATGGCGCCCGCCAACAACCGAATCGAACTGATCCTGTTGCGCAAGGCGAAGAAGCCCCCGGAAATGCGGTGACTTTTAAGAGTTAGCCGGAAATTAAACATGCGGCCCCAATAGTGCGTCCATCAGATGCAGCAGAAAGGCCGCAGCATGTCGATTTCTTCCTCGCTCAATGCCGGCGTCGCTGGCCTGGCCGCCAATGCGACCCGGCTGGCGACCATTTCGGACAATATCGCGAACTCGGGTACCTATGGCTACAAACGTGCCGCTGCCGATTTCGAAAGCTATGTGATCACGCATTCGCGCGGCGCCGGACTTTATTCCGCCGGCGGCGTTCGGGCCATGACGTCGCGGCTGATCGACGAACGCGGGGCGCTGGTTCCCACGTCCAATCCGCTGGACATCGCCATTGCGGGCCGCGGGATGCTTCCCGTGACCCCGGCGGTCAGGCTGAACGGTGCCAGCGGCGATACGCAACTGCTCCTGACGACGACGGGCTCGTTCAAGGCCGACGCGAATGGTGTCTTGCGCACCGATTCGGGCCTGGTGCTGCTGGGCTGGCCCGCGGATGCCGCAGGCAATATTCCCTCGATGCCGCGCGATACGATCGCCGGTCTGCAGCCCATCGTCATCAACCCGAACCAGACGGCGGGCGACCCGACGACGGTCATGCAACTGGGCGTGAACCTGCCGGCGACCGAAACCGAAGCTGGCGGAACCGGCACAACCCTGCCCCTGTCGGTCGAATACTTCGGAAACCTCGGCACCTCGGAATCGCTCGACCTCAGCTTCACGCCCACGGTTCCGGCCACCGGATCGTCGAACAGCTGGACAATGCAGATCCGCGATTCCGCTCAAGGGGGTGCTGTGATCGGTGAATATACGCTGACCTTCGACGCCTCGCGCGGCATGGGCGGGACGCTGGCTTCGGTCGCCATGGTTTCGGGCGGTGCCTATGACGCCGCGCAAGGAACGCTGGCGCTGAACGTGGCGGGCGGACCGCTGACGGTGAAGATCGGCAAGCTGGGCGATCCGAATGGGTTGACGCAGCTGTCAGACAGCTTCGCGCCGACCTCGATCACCAAGGACGGGTCTCCGGTCGGCAACCTGAAGGCGGTAGAGGTCGACGCGAACGGCTATGTGAACGCCACCTACGACACCGGCTTCATTCGTCGTCTTTACCAGGTGCCGCTGGTCGATGTGCCCAATCCGAACGGTCTTGTGGCGCTGAACAACCAGACTTTCCAGATCTCGCCTGATAGCGGCTCCTTCTTCCTGTGGAACGCCGGCGATGGCCCGACGGGTGCGGTTGTGGGTTATGCGCGCGAAGGATCGACCACGGATGTCGCGTCGGAACTGACCGCGCTGATCCAGACGCAGCGGGCCTATTCGTCGAACGCGAAGGTCATCCAGACCGTCGACGAGATGCTGCAGGAAACCACCAATATCAAGCGCTGAGGCGATGGCCCTCGGCCCTGACCGGAGTTCGGTATGAGCATCTCGAATGCAATGATCAACGCCCTTTCAGGGCTGGGGGCGGCGTCGCGATCCGCCGATGTGGTCGCCTCGAACGTGGCGAACGCCCTGACGCAGGGCTATGCGCGGCGCGAGTTGCAGCTGTCGGCGCGCACGCTTGCCGGCACTGGGGCGGGCGTGCGCGTCGATGGGGTGACGCGGGCGATCAACCAGGCGGTCCTGAACGACAAGCGCCTGGCCGATGCGGAATTGGCCGCCGCCTCGACGCGGAGCCGTTTCCAGCTTCGCATGGAGACAGCGGTCGGACAGCCGGGCGACGGAAATTCTCTGGTTGGTCGCATTGCCGCGCTGGAAGCCGCCTTCACGCAGGCGACGAGCCGCCCCGACAGCGAAGCGCGGCTTCAGGATGTGGTGACCTCGGCGGATCGGTTGGCAGGCACGCTGCACAGCCTTCAGTCCGAGGTCCAGTCCGCCCGGATGGAGGCCGACGCCGCAGTCGCGCGCCAGGTCGATCTCTTGAACGACTCGCTGGTGCGGGTCGACCGGTTGAATGCCCAGATCGTGGCCGAACGGGCGTCGGGCCGGGATCCTTCGGCGCTTTTTGACGAGCGCCAGTCCATCGTCGACCGGATTGCCGAAATCGTGCCCCTCCGCGAACTGGCGCGTGACCGTGACCAGATCGCGCTTTTCACGACCGGGGGCGCGGTGCTTCTGGAGGGCGTTCCGGTGAAAGTCGGGTTTGTCCCTGCCGGCGTCATCACGCCGGACATGACGTTGGCAAGCGGTGCGCTTTCCGGCCTGACGCTGAATGGCACCCCCATCGTTTCGACAGATGCGGGCGTGATGGGCGGGGGGGCGCTTGGCGCGGCACTTGCGCTGCGCGATGAACTTGCCCCGGCATATCAGGCGCAGATTGATGCGCTGGCGCGCAACCTGATCGAACGGCTTTCCAGCCCCGCCGTGGATCCGACGCTTGCCGGTCAGCCTGGTCTTCTGACGGATGCCGGGTCCGCGTTCGATCCCTTGAACGAGGTCGGAATTGCCGGTCGGATCGCGGTCAACGCGGCCGTCGATCCGACGCGGGGCGGCGCGCTCTGGCGGGTCCGCGACGGGATCGGCGCAACCGCGCCGGGTGCGGTCGGGGATGCGACGCGGCTGATCGCGCTTTCGAATGCGATGGCCGCGCCGGTGGCTCCGGCCTCGGGCGGTTTCATCGGCGCCGGGCGCTCGGCTGCCGGGCTTGCGGCCGACGTGCTTTCACACGCCGCGTCGGCCCGGCAACGCGACGATGCCCGGACCAGCCACGCCAGCGCTCTGCAAGAGGCGCTGACGTCTCAGCATCTGGAGAATGGCGTGGACAGCGACGCCGAACTTCAGCGGTTGCTTCTTGTCGAAGAGGCTTTTGCCGCCAATGCCCGCGTCATCCAGACCATGGATGACCTTCTTCAGCAGATCATCAGGCTTTGACATGAACTTTCTTTCCATCGGCGACCTCGCGCAGACCTTTCGCTTGCGCAATCATGACGTTCAGCTGAAGCGCGAATTGACGCGGCTGACGGACGAAGTGACCACGGGCATCACCTCCAATCCGACGGAGGCTGTCAAAGGCGATTATGCGACGCTCGCGGGGATCGAGCGGTCGCTGATCCGGGCGGAAGCCTTCCGCACCGCCGCGATCGAAGCCGGGAGCCTGGCCGGGACGATCCAGAGTTCCCTTGAAACGGTGCAGTCGCAGATCCATTCGGCGGCGCCGTCGCTGATATCTGTCTCGCTTACGATGACGGACAGGCAGATCGATACCGTCGCGCTTGCCGCTCGGCAGAACCTCGGGTCGGTTGTCTCGGCGCTGAATGCACGGGTCGCCGACCGCTATGTCCTGTCGGGAACCGCCACGGACCGCCCGCCGCTGGCGGATGGGACGACGCTGGTGGCTGCGGCTCAGGCGGCTGTTGCGGGGCAGACCTCTCCGGGAACGATTGCAGCGGCGCTGCGGGATTGGTTCGACCGTCCTGCGGGGGCCGGCGGGTTTCTGGATCAGGTCTATGGCGGTTCCGCCAATGCATTGGCGGCATTGCAGATTGACGAGGGTGGCAGCGCCACGATCGACCTCATGGCGTCAGATCCGAAGATCCGTGACACCTTGCGCGGCTTTACACTGGCTGCACTGGTCGATGGCGGTGCCCTTGCGGGGAACCGGATCGGGCGCGCGGAGCTTCTGTGTGACGCTGGCGAAACGCTGGTCACGGCAAACGACGCGCTGACCGGCCTTCGGGCTGACCTTGGGGCCAAGGAACAGGCGATCGACGCGGCCGTGACCCGCGCCTCGTCGGAACGGCATCGGCTGCAGATTGCCCGCAACGACATCCTGGCAACCGATCCCTACGAGACGTCGTCCGCGCTGGAGGCCGTGAAGTCCCAGACCGAGATGCTTTACACAATTACCGGCCGGCTCTCGCAGTTGCGCCTTGCGGATTACCTGAAATGATCCGCGGTCGCCTTGTTCGCGCTCTCGCACTGAGCGCCTTCGCCTGGGTCGAGGCCGCGCAGGCGGCTCCGGTCCGTATCAAGGATCTGGTCGAATTCGACGGGGTCCGAGGTAACGATCTTGTGGGCTACGGTCTGGTTGTCGGCCTGAACGGGACCGGCGACGGGCTTCGGAACACGCCCTATACCGAAGAAATCATGACCAATATCCTCGAGCGTCTTGGGGTGAACGTCACGGGCGAGCAGTTCCGGCCGAAGAACGTCGCGGCGGTGCTGGTGACGGCAACGCTGCCGCCCTTCGCGCGGAATGGCGGGCAGGTCGACGTGACGGTATCGGCCATCGGGGATGCGAAAAGCCTTCTGGGTGGCACGCTGATCATGACGCCGCTCAACGCCGCCGATGGACAGATCTACGCCGTGGCGCAAGGCGCCATCATCGCGGGGGGGGTCGCCGCGGAAGGCGAGGCCGCAAAGGTCGTGCAGGGGGTCCCGACCTCCGGTGTCATCCCTTCGGGGGCGCGGGTCGAGCGTGAGGTCGCCTTCAACTTCTCGGAGCTCCAGTCCCTGCGGCTTGCGCTCCGGGAACCGGACTTCACCACCGCGGGCCGGATCGAGCAGGCGATCAACGCGGTCTATGGCCGTGGAGCGGCCTCGATGATCGATGCGGGCGCGGTGCAGCTGAACATCGGCGCCACCAAAGCCCGGTCGCCTGCCCATGCGCTGGGGCGGATCGAGAACCTGACCATCGAACCCGAGGTTCGCGCGCGCGTGGTCGTTGACCAGCGGTCCGGCACGATCGTGATGGGGGAAGACGTGCGCATCAGCAATGTCGCGGTGAGCCAGGGCAACCTGACGCTCCGGGTCTCCGAAGCGCCGGTCGCGGTGCAGCCGAACCCGTTCGCCGAAGGCGAGACGGTGGTGCTGCCGCGCACGGATACCAATATCGCCGAGGAGCCGGGCATAGGCCTCGCGCAGATCCCGGAGGGCACCAGCCTCTCGGAGGTTGTGGCCGGGTTGAACGCGCTGGGCGTGGCACCGCGGGACATGATCGATATCCTGAAAAGCATCGATGCGGCCGGAGCGCTCCACGCCCAATTCGTGGTGCAGTGACAGGTTTTGGAAACGAAAATGACGCGCCGCGAGGCGCGTCATTTTTTGCATCCTGAGCAGGTCTTTTCAGAAGTAGCTGCGCACCAGCGCGGAAGAGATCAGCGTCCAGCCATCGGCGACAACGAAGAACGCGAGCTTGAAGGGCAAAGAGACAACCGCGGGCGGCACCATCATCATCCCCATGGCCATGAGGACCGCCGAGACAACCATGTCGATGATCAGGAAGGGCAGGTAGATCAGGAACCCGATCTCGAAGGCGCGGGCAATCTCCGAAAGCATGAAGGACGGGACCAGGAGCGAGAGCGGAGCGCCCGCCATATCTGTGACTTCAGCGGTTTCCGGGCGCAGGGCCGCGAGATCGAGAAAAGTGTCGGCATTTGTCCGTCCGGCCATGAACATCTGGAATGGCGCAACGCCGCGCGTGAAGGCCTCGGACGGGGAAAGCGCACCATCGAGGAAAGGTCGCAGGGCATCGGACCAGGCCTGGGTGAAGACCGGCTCCATGATGAACCAGCTCAGGAACAGCGATAGCGAGACAATCAGCATGTTGGGTGGTGATTGTTGCAGGCCGATCGCCTGACGCAGGATCGACAGCACGGTGACGATGAAGGGGAAGCAGGTCACCATGACCGCGATCCCCGGCGCCAGGCTCAGAAGCGTCACTGTCGCGATCAGCAGAAGCGACTGCCCGCTGAGCGAGCCCGAACCAAGACCTTCAAGGCCCTGCTGCGCCGCTGCGGACTGGCCCAGGAGGACCAGTCCAGCCGCAAGGATGACGGCCCGCCGCATTCAAAGGCCGCCCTGAAGGTCGACCACCTCGGTCAGGCGCACCGCGAGATGTCCGCCCGCATCGCCCTCGACCTCGGTCAGTTCACCGCGGGCAATCAGACGGTCGCCCACGAAAAGCTCCACCGGATCGTCGATCTTACGGTCGAGCGGCAGGACGGCATCGCGGCGCAACCGCAGGAGGTCGCGCACCAGCGGACGGGCGCGACCGACCGAGATCTGGATCTCGATCGGAACAAGGGAAAAGGGATTGCCGACAAGAGCGGGCTTTTCGTTGGGCAGATCAGTCATCTTTGCTCTCCGTGGTCTGGGCCGGGATCGGCCAACTGGTTTGGTAAAAATCGGAAATCGCCGCTCCGATGGCGTGGATGGCACCGTCGAGATCAAGCATCTGTTCCTGCAGGCCCGAGGACAGAAGTGCCTGGCCGGTGCTCAGATCAGGGTTGGCCTCGATCACGACGGGCAGGTTCGCGGCGCGCGACAGAAAATCCTGCGCGGTTTTTTGGGCGGCGGGATTGACGTGAATGACGACAGGCTGTGTTGCAGATCGGTCGAACAGCGGCCTCATCAGTTCCAGAATCGTCGGCAAGAGCGTTTTGTGGGCCAGGGCCGGAAGCATCTTGGCGACGATCTCGGCCAAAAGCGGCTCGATCCCACGGAGGACGTGGTCGCGCGCTTCCTGGTAAGTGAAGGTCAGGGCTTGCAGTTGCGCTCCGACGGCTTCGCGCGTCCGGGCCTCCTCCGCCATCAGGCTCCTCTCGCAGGCTTCCCATCCGTCGTGGTAACCGGCGTCATGGGCCGCCTGCCGCACTTCGCTCAAATCGTGTGGCGCGGCGCCGGGCCCTGCCGGGCGTCTCTCAGCGAAGCTTTCAAGCTGCAGCGGGCGCCTCATGCCCTTGCCTCGCCATTCGACCCGTCGATCCAGTTGCGCAGCACCTCGACTGTTTCAGACTGCCGGTCCGCGACCAGCGACCGCAGGCGTTCAACCGGATCGCTGGAGCCCATCGCCTGCGGCGCCATCAGGGCCGTGTCGGCGGCAATGGGCAGAGCCGTCGGGAAGAAATCGCCTTCGTCAATCACGCCCGTCAGCGCAGGGGCGGGGTCAGACGCTGGCGACGGCAGGCCGAGGGGCTGATCCGAGCGTGCGGCAAGGATCGGCCGGAGGACAAAGAGCCCAAGGATCAGGGTCACGATGGCGACCGAGGCGATCTGGATCACCGTCATCAAGTCGATCCTGTCAAGGATCGACAGCGATGCGGCCTCGGTTCCCACAACCGGCACACTTTCGAAGGGCAGCGACTTCAATGTGATCACATCGCCCCGGTCCTTGTCGAACCCGACGGCGGAGGCGACCAGTTCCTGAAGCGTCGCCAGTTCCTCCTCTCCACGCGGCTGCAGCGTTGTCTGCCCGTTTGCATCTGTCGCGCTCGTCGCGTTCACCAGAACGGCGACGGTGATCCGCTTTACGGCTCCGGGGGCGCGGAGGATTTCGCGCGTGGTCTGGGAAACCTCGAAATTCACCCGTTCGCGCGTTTCGCTGTTCTGGTTCTGCGACCCCGATCCCTTGGCCGCATCGCCTTCCGGCAGGTTCGACGCCACGGTGACAGCGCCATCCGCGCCTTCCTTCGACGAGCCGCTCTTTTCTTCGGTATCGGTCGAGATCGCGACACGGCCCTGGGGATCGATTCGCCGTTCGGTGATCGCTTCACGCTCCGTCACCGTGTCCAGCGACACCTCGACGATGGCGTTGCCCGCCCCCACCCGCGCCTCCAGAAGCCGTTCGACGTTCTGCCGCAGCGCCTCCTGCCGGTCGTTTCCAAGCCCGTCCTCTCCGGTGTCGGCGGCGATCAGAAGCCCGGTGGTCGCGTCGATCACCGACACATCCTCGGGCGCCATGCCGGGAACCGCCGAGGCCACCATGTAGCGCAAGGCGCGGGCCTGCTTCTCGGTCAGCGTTCCGGTGCGGGGGCTGACCGTGACCGAGGCGCTGGGCTTCGTGCGGGCCCGCAACCCCTGCGCCGAAGGCGTGGCGATATGCACCCGCGCCGAGCGCAGCCCAAGACCCGTCGTGATCGTTCGCGCGAGTTCGCCTTCCTTCGCGCGCCAGTAGGCGACGTCGAACATCTGCGAGGTGGTGCCGAAGCCCGACATCGAATCCAGCAGCTCATACCCGGTGCCGGCGTTGGCAGGCAGGCCTTCGGAGGCCAGCGACATGCGAAGCGAATCGCGCTGGGCTGCCTCGACGTAAATGGCGGCGCCGCGCACCTGGTATTGCGCGCCCTGCTGATCGAGCGCCGCCAGCACTTCGCCGGCACTGCTTCCTTCGAGCCCCGAATATAGCAAGGCCATCGAGGGCCTCGAGGCGAAGCTGTAAAGGATGGCGACCCCCATCAGGACCGCGGCCGCGGTCCCGATGAACAGGGCGCGACGGCGCAGAGGCAGTGACTGCCACAGGTCGAGGATGTGTTGCACGGCGTTCTCCGTATTCACGGGCTTCTGCCCGGCTGACACGAGATTTCGCCGATGCCCCTTAAGAATCGGTTAGCCGGTTTGAGCGTATTGATCCCCCAACGCAATCACGGGGTCAGTCATGGCGGAAGACGCAGCCACCGAGGCGGAAACGCCCAAGCCTTCATCGAAAAAGTCCTTGTTTATCGGGCTCGTCCTCATGCTCGCCCTGGGCGGTGGTGCGTTTTACGCAATGCAGTCGGGCCTGATTCTCGACGGCGAGGCCAAGTCGGCGGAGGCTGAAAAGAAGATCCTCGATCCGGCCCTGCCCGACATCGCCTTCATTCCCCTGGACCCACTTGTCATCCTGATCGAGGGCGCGGGTCGGCAACGTCATCTGCGTTTCGTCGGGCAGCTCGAGGTCGACAAGGCGCAACTGGCAGAGGTGCAGCTCATCATGCCGCGGGTCGTCGATGTGCTGAACACCTACCTGCGCGCGGTTGACGCCAAGTCCTTCGAGGAGGCGGATTCGCTGATCCGGATCCGGGCGCAGATGCTGCGCCGCATCAAGCTGGTCGCCGGCGAAAACCGTGTGCGCGACCTTCTCGTTTCCGAATACGTCATCAACTAGGGGACCGACATGGAGTTCATCTCGGACGTGCTTCTGGCCGCGGGCGCGCTGGGCGCCGGGTTCTATTGCCTGGTGCTTTCGCGGCGTCTTCGCAAATTCATGCAACTGGAAAAGGGCGTTGGCGGGGCGATTGCCAGCCTCTCGACCCAGGTCGACGAAATGTCGCGCGCGGTGGCCGAGGCGCGCCGCCTGGCCTCCGACTCAACCCGGTCGCTGACGGAACTCACCGCGCGGGCGGGGGAAGCGGAGCGGCGCCTTGGGCAACTGCTTGCGACAGCGGAGGATCTGCCCGCCGCAAGCTTCGCACCCGGCCGGGCGCGCGATCCGATCGTTGAGAAGCCGGTGGACACGACAGAGCCGGAAGAACTGGCGGCCGGGGCCCAGACTTCGGGGCGCCTGCGCCTGATCCGACGGCGTGGCGGCCGTTCGGTGGAGGCTGCCTGAGATGTCGATTTCAGCGAAGCCGACGATTGAAGCAAGACCGGCGAAGCGGACCCTCATTGTTGTCGCGGCGCTGCTGTTTGCCTCCGGGGCGATCCGGCTGGGGGACGGTGCAGGGCGCGCCTGGGCAGAAGGCACGGCCCAGTCAGCCGAAGCTCCACAAGCGCCGGACCCGGTTGCCGCGGACGGCGACCCCAATGCGCTTCTGTCGGCTTTCCGAGAGCGGGAAGCGCGGCTGGAGGAGCGGGAAGCGAAGCTGAAGGAGCGGGAGGCCAGTCTTGCCGAAGCGCGCACACTGGCAGAGCAGCGTATCAGCGAGTTGGCGGCGCAAGAAGCAGCGCTCGCCAAGACCCTGACCATCGCCGACGATGCCGCCGAAAGCGATGTCGCGCGCTTGGTTGCGGTCTATGAAACCATGAAACCCAAGGACGCGATTCCGCTTTTTTCGGTGATGGATGCCGAATTCGCGGCCGGTTTCCTTGCGCGCATGAAACCCGAACCGGCTGCGGCGATCATGGCCGGGCTGGACCCCAAGATCGCCTACACGATCAGCGCGGTCCTCGCTGGCCGCAATGCCCGCGCTCCGAAGGAATAACCGACGAAAGCGACAAGGCGGCGAATTTCGCAGTTGCAGAAAGACGATTTCTTTACTTCGCCCGGCCAAGGTTGATCGGGGCAATCAGGATTAGACAAATGATCGGTTTGGTCGGAATCATCATCATCTTCGTCATGGTCTTCGGTGGCTACACGGCCGCAGGCGGGAAGGTTGGGGTCATCCTCAAATCCTTGCCTTTCGAGCTCATGATGATCGGGGGCGCTGCGGTCGGGGCCTTTGTCGTCGGAAGCGACATCTCCACGATCAAGCATACGCTGAAGGACATGGGCAAGGTGTTCAAGGGTCCACGCTGGAAGCCACAGGATTATCGCGATCTTTTGTGTCTTCTGTTCGAACTCATCCGCTTGGCGCGCCAGAACCCCGTCGCCATCGAAGAGCATATCGAAGCACCGGAAACATCGAGCATCTTCACGCGCTATCCCAAGATCCTGAAGGATCATGAGGCGATAGACCTGATCTGCGATACGATGCGCTCGGCGTCAATGAACTACGACGATCCGCATCAGGTGGAAGAAATCCTCGAAAAGCAGATCGAGGCGAACTTCCAGCATTCCATGCATTCAAGCCATGCTCTCCAAACCATAGCGGATGGTCTGCCTGCCCTGGGGATCGTTGCTGCCGTGCTGGGCGTCATCAAGACCATGTCCTCCATCGATCAGCCGCCCGAGATCCTTGGCAAAATGATCGGCGGTGCATTGGTCGGCACATTCCTCGGCGTATTTCTGGCTTATGGCTTTGTCGGACCCTTTGCGACGCGCGTGAAGTCCGTCACCGAGGAGGATGCGCATTTCCTGAAGCTGATCCGCGAAGTCCTGGTGGCGAACCTCCACAATCATCCGACCAATATCTGTATCGAGGTCGGTCGTCAGAACACCCCCCATCACATCCGTCCGAGCTACGGCGATCTGGAAGAGGCGTTGAAAAGCGTCAAATCCGAGGCGGCTTGACCATGCGCTTCGTGCTTCTGGTCTTTGCTTCATGTCTGTTCGGTACTGCAGCGGCGGCGGAAACCGTAACCGTCCGCTCCGGAGAGCACGATGGTTTTACGCGCCTGGTCTTGCAGCTTCCCGCAGAAGCGGCCTGGTCACTTGAAAGGTCCCCCTCCGGCTATTTGCTGCGGACCGAAGGCGCTGACATCACCTACGATATCTCGAAGGCTTTCGACTATATCGGTCGTGATCGGATCAGAAACCTGACCGCTGATGTGGCGCGGGGCCTTTTGATCGACCTGACCTGCGCATGCCATGCGATCACGACGGAAGCACCGGCAGGTCTGCTTGTGATCGATCTCAGGGATGGGTCGGAGGGCGACCGGCCAGCCACGCCCGACTCCAAACCCGAAGGGACTCGCCCAGATATCAATGATTTCTGGCTCCAGCGTTTGCAGCCGATCGAGCGGCCGTCCGAGGCGGAGACAGTGCTTCCGACGGAAATGCCAGAGACTGGAACGGACCCTGACCGGCTGGATGCGGCCGCAAGGTTGCTTGAATGGCAGATCAGCCGCGCCATGGGGCAGGGCCTGGTGGAGCCTGTCGATAAGACGCCGGCGATCCAGTTGGTGGAACCTGGTCTTGATGCCGGCGATCGAAGCACGGATCCTTCTGCAAGTGAACTTGGGGTAGCGGCTAAAACCGCTCATTCCAAAGTGTCTCCCGACCCCAGGAAACCGCAAATACCGGTTCAGGTCTGTACGGCATCCGAGGATTTCGTGATCAGGAATTGGGCCGAAGATCGCGATTTTTCGCAGCAGCTCGCAGACGCAAAGGGTGCGCTTCTAGGTGAATTCGATGCTTTGGACAATGAATCCTTGCTGAAGACAGCAAGGCTTTACCTTCATTTTGGCCTGGGGGCCGAAGCTGCGGATCTGCTGAGGAATTTTGGACCCGGTCTTGCAGAGGATCATCATCTTTCTGCCATCGCAGAAGTCATCGACGGCAGGGTGGGGCCGGATAATCCCCTTCTGTCGCTCCAATGCGAAGGGGACGCCCTGCTTTGGCGTGCGCTCGCTAACCCGGGCACGCTCACGTCCGGGAATACACCGACCGTTCTGGGGACTTTCTCGGCACTCCCCTTGCCACTTCGCCAGCTGCTCGGTCCGCGTCTGGTGGACCTGTTCCTGGCGCGCGCCGATCTTGAAGCGGCCCGCACTGTGCGCGATGCGGTGATGCGCGGGTCCGAAAATGTGGGATCGGTTGCTTTGATCGACCTCAGCATCGGTCTGGCCGATCCAAAGGCGCGCCCCGATCCGGTGGCGCTTGTCAGCCAACTCGCAGAACAGCGTGAAAACCTGCCGCAATCGCTGGCCCTCGTTATCGATGCCTACAAGCGCCGCGACATAGCCGTTCCAGCCCAGATTTCAGATCTGACGGAGACTTTGGCTTTTGAATACCGGGACAGGATTTGGGGAAAGGATCTGCGGAACGCGCTGGCGGCAGCGCTTGCATCCCAAGGTCGCTTTCGTGAGGCGTTTACTCAGATGGATGCCCTTGCAGGTAAAGAGGATTCGACGGTGCCGACCGAATTGTTCGGTTCGCTGACCGAGGACGCGGATGATGGCCAGTTTCTCCAGCTGATTTTCGAACGCATGGCTGAAGCCCGGACCGCAGAGCATGTTTTACATTGGAACGCCATTGGATCGCGCCTTCTTGAATTGGGTTTCCCGCGGGAGGCTTCCGGGTTTCTGCATCGGCCACTGCAGAGCGAAGCGGACCATATTCTTGCCGCGCGGATCGCAGTTGCCGAAGGTCGAAGCGATGATGCCTTGAATGCGGCTCTGTTGCACAAAACGTCTG
>DJWG01000079.1 GCA_002440945.1 Rhodobacteraceae bacterium UBA6236
AGGAAGGCGATGACGTCATGCTTGGTCACGGCTTCGATCTCGTCGATGCGGGCCACGTCGAATTCGACATCCCTGGCGCGCCAGACGGCTTCGGCGTTCGCCTTCGGGATCACGCCCAGCGCGGCCTGGGCATCGCAGGCATGGGCCTCGATTTCATACCAGATGCGGAACTTGGTTTCCGGCGACCAGATCGCCACCATTTCGGGGCGGGAATAGCGAGGGATCATGGCGCGTGCCTTTCCGTGCTGTAGAATGGGGTTGGTTCGCGCTTTATGCGGATGGGGGAAACATGGCAAGACGCGATGGGGGCGGAACGGTCTGCGATGCCTGAGAGCTTGGAAGTGACGCGCGCGGCAGAAAAGATGGCCGGGGATATGGAGGACGGCGCCGAAAGGCTGGCGCCCTTCCTTGGCCGCTGGACGGTGTCGCGCCGCATCCATGACCGCCGGGGCGGGCAGGAAGGTGCCTTCCACGGTACTGCACACTTCGGTCCCGCCGGGGCGGGCCTGCGCTATCACGAAGACGGCACGCTGACGCTTGGGCAGGGGATGCCGCTGCGCGCCACGCGGGATTACCTCTGGCGGGTCGAACAGGGCCGGATCGTCGTCGACCACGGGGACGGGCGGCCCTTCCACGCCTTCGACCCCGGCAATCCGGTGGCCGAACACCTGTGCGGCGCGGATACCTATAGCGTCGATTACGACTTCAGCCGCTGGCCGCAGTGGCGGACGGTCTGGGTGGTTTCTGGTCCCGCCAAGAATTACCGGATGATCACCGATTACGCCCCCGCCCCGGTCGAGCCCGCGCTCGCGCCTTCCGAACCGGCGCGGCCCCTCATGATCGCAAGCCTGCCGCCCACGATCCTGCGCGGGCCGTATCCGCGCAATCCCGTCTGGCAGAGCGCGCCCATTTGGAGTAAGGGGCGCCTGTCCCGTCCCTGAATCTTTCCCGTCCCTGAATCTTTCCCGTTCCCAGCCCGGAGTGCCGCGATGAAAGCCGCCGTCATCACCTTCCCCGGTTCCAATTGCGACCGCGATCTTGCGGTGGCCTTCGAAAAGGCGGGCGCCAGCGTCACCCGCGTCTGGCACAAGGATGACGCGCTGCCCGCGGGCACCGATATCGTCGGCATCCCCGGCGGCTTTTCCTTTGGCGACTACCTGCGCTGCGGCGCCATCGCGGCGCAATCGCCCATCGCCCGCGCCCTGTCCCGGCATGCCGAGCGTGGCGGCTATGTCATGGGCATCTGCAACGGCTTCCAGGTGCTGACGGAAATGCGCCTGCTGCCGGGGGTGCTGATGCGCAACGCCGGGCTCAAGTTCATCTGCAAGCCGGTCACGCTGACGGTCGAGACGACCGACAGCGCCTTCACCAATGCCGCGACCAAGGGGCAGCGCCTGACGGTGCCGGTCGCGCATCACGACGGCAACTACACGATCGACGCCGAGGGGCTCGCGGCGCTTCGCGATCAGGACCGAATCGCCTTCCGCTATGTCCAGAACCCCAATGGCTCGATGGACGACATCGCCGGTGTCCTGTCCGAGAACCGCCGGGTGCTGGGGATGATGCCGCACCCGGAACGCGCGCTGGACGGAACTTCGGGCGGAACCGACGGATCGGTGATTTTCCGCTCGATTCTGGGGGCGATGGCCGCCGCCTGACCGGGGCTTCTTGAGCCTCCTTCGTCCTGCGTCTAGAAGCGCAGGGATGGAGGCAGAACCCCAAACACAGGCGCGCGAGGCCCAGACGGGCAGGAACGCACATCCCTTGCCGACCGGGCTTCGCAGCCCCGTCGAGGTCGTGCGCGGGATGATCGCCCCGGTCTGGTGGTTCCGCGCGGGCGTAGTCCTGCTGACGCTGGTGGCCGTCGTCACGATCTGGCTGACCAACGCCTTCCTGACCCGCAACCTGACCGAAACCACAAGGTCGCGGGCGGAACTGCGGCTGGCGCTGTATTCCGGCAATATCCTGAGCGAGCTTCAGCGAACCTCGGTGGTGCCGCTTCTGCTGGCGCGCGATCCGACGCTGATGACGGCGCTGGAAGACCGCAATTTCTCGCAGACCTCGCTGCGGCTCATCACCGCGCAGAACGAAATCGGCGCGGCGACGATCCAGCTTCTGGACATGTCGGGGCGCACGGTCGGGGCCACGAACCGCAGCCAGCTTGGCATGACCCATGTCGCGGCCCCCTATTTCGTCGAGGCGCAACGGTCGAAGGAAACCGTCTTCACCGTGACGCAAGGCCCGACCGGGGGATACCAGTTCACCTATTCCCGCGCCGTGGTCTCGCACGGGACCACGATGGGGGTGATCGTTGTCGGGACCGAGCTTTCGAAGTTCGAACGCAGCTGGGCCAGCATCTCGGACAGCATCGCCGTCATGGACAGTTCCGGCCAGATCATCCTGGCCACTGAACCGCGCTGGCGCGGCCTTACGCTGGACGAGGCATTGCAGGTCCGTTCGGCGCCCTCGGCCATCACCCGGGCGTTCCAGGCGACGGCGGACTGGACCAACCAGCCGCCCGACGCCTACCTTTCGGGCGAGGCGGTGATGCGGACCGAAGCGCGGATTCCCTTCCGCGGCTGGCGGCTGGTGAGCTTTTCGACCTATGATTCCATCCGCGAAAGGGTGAACGCGGTCCTGGCGCTGGAAATCATGGGCTTTGCCATGATCCTTGCGCTGGGGTTCTACCTGACGTCGCGCCGGGCGCGGCTGCAAAGCGAAGGCTTCCGGCGCGAATCGGCGGAACTGCGGCAGCTGAACGCCCGCCTTCAGCGCGAGATCGCGGAACGCGAAAAGGCGCAGCAGGATCTGGCGGTGGTCGAACAGACGCTGGCGCAATCGTCGAAACTGGCCGCCCTTGGCGAGATGTCGGCGGCGGTGAGCCACGAATTGAACCAGCCCTTGGCGGCGATGAAAACCTATCTCGCCGGTGCGCGGCTTCTGTTGCAGCGCAAGCGCGCCGAAGAGGCGATGTCGAGCTTCCAGCGCATCGACGACCTGATCGAACGCATGGGCGCCATCACCCGGCAGCTGAAATCCTACGCCCGCAAGGGCGGCGAGGCCTTCGAGCCCATCGACATCCGCGCCTGCGTGTCAGGCGCCCTGTCGATGATGGAGCCGCAGCTTCGCACCCGCGCGGTGCGGATCAACCGCAGCGTGCCGCGCAAGCCGGTGATGATGCTGGCCGACCGGATCCGTCTGGAACAGGTCATCATCAACCTCTTGCGCAATGCGCTCGATGCGACGAAGGACACGGCGGATGCCCGGATCGACATTGTGTTGACCGATGGGGCGCCCGCCGTGCTATCGGTTCAGGACAATGGTCACGGGATCGTCGATCTCGATAACCTCTTCGAACCTTTCTACACCACCAAGCGTCCCGGTGACGGCGTGGGCCTCGGCCTCGCCATCTCGTCGGGAATCGTCAAGGACCTGGGTGGCCGGTTGACCGCGCGGAATGTGCCGGGCGGGGGGGCTGTTTTCGAAGTTCAGCTTCCTACGTTGACCGACAAGACCCGTGCAGCGGAGTAAGACGTGATGGCCCGAGCCATGAAAGTTGCGATCGTCGATGACGAGGAAGACATGCGCCAGTCCGTCAGCCAGTGGCTGGCGCTGTCGGGTTTCGACACGGAAACCTATCCCAGCGCCGAAGATGCGCTGAAATCCATCGGCCCCGATTTCGCGGGCGTCGTCGTCAGCGACATCCGCATGCCCGGCATGGACGGCATGGCGCTTCTGAAAAAACTGATGAGCCTGGATAGCGGCCTGCCGGTCATCATGATCACCGGACATGGCGACGTGCCGATGGCGGTCGAGGCGATGCGGATCGGCGCCTATGATTTCCTGGAAAAGCCCTTCAACCCCGACCGGATGACCGAACTGGCCAAGCGCGCCACGCAGGCCCGGCGCATGACGCTCGACAACCGGGCGCTGCGCAAGGAATTGTCGGACGGCTCGACCCTGATGAAGAAGCTGATCGGATCCTCCCCGGCGATGGAGCGGCTGCGCGAGGATATCCTCGATCTGGGCCAGGCCGACGGCCATGTGCTGATCGACGGCGAAACCGGCACCGGCAAGACGCTGGTCGCCCATGCGCTTCACGCCGTGGGGCCGCGGGCGGGGAAGAAGTTCGTGGTGATCTCTTGCGCTGCCTATGCCGAGGACATGCTTGGCACGCGGCTGTTCGGCCCGATGGAGGAGGGCGGGCAGATCCCGCTGGTTGAAGAGGCACGCGGCGGGACGCTGGTCCTTGAGGATGTCGAGGCGCTGAGCCAGTCGCTCCAGGCCCGTCTGCTGACCTTCATCAACGAACAGGGCACGCCCGCGGAAACCCGGATCGTCGCCATCTGCAACGACCACGAACAGGGCCGGACGGTCGAGGATGCGCTGCGCCCCGATCTTTACTACCGCCTTGCCGCGCTGAAGATCATGCTGCCGCCGCTTCGTTCGCGGGGCGAAGATATCCTGACGCTGTTCGCGCGCCTGACCGAACAATTCGCCGAGGAATACGGCTGCGAGGCCCCGCAAGTCACCGCGCAGGAAGCCGCGCAGCTTCTGCAGGCCCCCTGGCCGGGCAACGTGCGCCAGCTGATCAACGTGGCGGAACGCGCGGTGCTTCAGAACCGGCGCGGTTCGGGATCCATCGCCTCGCTTCTGATGACCGACAACGAAGAAACCGGCCCGGCCGCGATCACCACCGAAGGCAAGCCCCTGAAGGAATATGTCGAAAGCTTCGAAAAGATGCTGATCGACAACACGATGCGGCGTCACAAAGGCTCGATCACGGCGGTGATGGAAGAACTCTGCCTGCCGCGCCGGACCCTGAACGAAAAGATGGCCAAGTATGGCCTGCAGCGGCAGGACTACCTGTAAGCCGCTGGCGGAATTTGCACTTCGCGAACCGGATGATCCCTTGCGCGCTGTGGCGGGCGGGGCGGTCGGTCGGTATGTGCCCCGCACTCGCCCTGTGATTGCAAAATTGGTGATTGTGTTTCTTAAGCCTTCGCCGTTATTGTGGATATATCCCGGCCCGGCGCCTTGTTTGCGCCCCCGGACAAGAGTTTCGCAGCCGCGTCCCCCGAGGGTTCCGATGGGAACCACGGTCGCCGCGACCGAGAAAATTGGCCGAAAGGCCTTTCAATTGCCCCGAAGCCTGACAAGCCGGGGCCTAAACTTGGGTGCCTCCGGGCGCTCTGGACAGAAACGCGATGAAGCGCGACAGGATTGAGGTGCGGGATACAGGCAGGCCATTGGCCGCCGCCGCGCTGCCATCCGTCCGCCGGCTCGCCCCAGCAACAACAGTCAACGGCCGTGCGCGTCCTCCGGGGCGGGCGCGGTCTTTTGGCTGCGGAAAAATCCAATGGCTAAGAAAATGCTCATCGATGCCACCCACGCGGAAGAAACCCGCGTGGTCGTGGTGGACGGAAACAAGGTTGACGACTTCGACTTTGAAACCGTCAACAAGCGCCAGCTGGCTGGCAACATCTATCTGGCAAAGGTAACGCGGGTCGAACCCTCGCTTCAGGCGGCCTTTGTCGATTACGGCGGAAACCGCCACGGCTTCCTGGCCTTCGCGGAAATCCACCCGGATTACTACCAGATCCCGGTCGCCGACCGCAAAGCGCTGATCGCCGAAGAACGCGCCTATGCCGAACAGATGGAGGCCGAGGAGAACAACCGTGGCCGCCGCCGCCCGCGTCCGGCTGCCCGTGCGGAAAAGGCCGCAAGCGACGCCGAGGTGATCGCCAGCGAAGACATCCCCGGCATGGGCGTCGTCGACCTGTCCGACGACCGCGCGGAAACCAATGAGGTGATCGGCGCCGAAGCGATCGAGGCCCCTCTGGACGCACCGATCGAGACGGGCGCGGAGGATGCTCCGCAGCCCGAGATCCCGGCCCGGTCGGAAGACATCGCCCAGCCGGAAGACGCTGCCGCCGAAGCGACACCGGTCGATGACGCCGAAGCGCCGGACGCCGAAAGCGCTGAAGACACCGACGAAGACAGCGCCGAGACCGTCCACCACGACGACGAGATCGAATCCGTCGGCGAAGAGGACGTGGCCGAGGAAATCCACCAGCCGCGCAAGCCCCGTCCGCGCCGCTACAAGATCCAGGAAGTCATCAAGNNCGCGGCAACAAGGGCGCGGCGCTGACCACTTACCTGTCGCTGGCCGGCCGCTACTGCGTCCTGATGCCGAACACCGCACGCGGTGGCGGGATTTCCCGCAAGATCACCAATGCCGCCGACCGCAAGAAACTGAAGGAGATCGCGTCTGAAATCGAAGTACCGGAAGGCGCCGGCCTGATCATCCGCACCGCCGGGAGCCAGCGCACCAAGACCGAGATCCGCCGCGACTACGAATACCTGATGCGGCTTTGGGAACAGGTCCGCGACCTGACGCTGAAGTCCATCGCCCCCGCGCCGATCTACGAGGAAGGCGACCTGATCAAGCGGTCGATCCGCGATCTTTACAGCAAGGAAATCGACGAGGTTCTGGTCGAGGGCGACAAGGGCTACCGCGCCGCCAAGGACTTCATGAAGATGATCATGCCGTCGCATGCCAAAAGCGTCGTGCATTACACCGAAGCCATGCCGCTGTTCGCCCGCTATCAGGTCGAAAGCTACCTTGGCGCGATGTTCAACCCGGTCGTGCAGCTGAAATCCGGCGGCTATATCGTCATCGGCGTGACCGAGGCGCTGGTGGCCATCGACGTGAACTCGGGCCGGGCGACCAAGGAAGGCTCGATCGAAGAAACCGCGCTTCGCACCAACCTTGAAGCCGCCGAGGAAGTCGCCCGCCAGCTGCGCCTGCGCGACCTTGCGGGCCTGATCGTCATCGACTTCATCGACATGGAAGAGCGGAAGAACAACGCCGCCGTCGAGAAGCGTCTGAAGGACAAGCTGAAGACCGACCGCGCGCGGATTCAGGTGGGTCGCATCTCGGGCTTCGGTCTTCTGGAGATGTCGCGCCAGCGCCTGCGCCCGGGGATGCTCGAATCGACGACGCAGCCCTGCGCCCATTGCCACGGCACCGGGATCATCCGTTCGGACGACAGCCTCGCGCTGCAGATCCTGCGCCAGCTGGAAGAGGAAGGCACCCGCCGCCGGTCGCGCGAAGTGCTGCTCAGGGCGCCGATCGCGGTCGTCAACTTCCTGATGAACCAGAAGCGCGAGCATATCGCCCAGATCGAGGCCCGCTATGGCCTGTCGGTCCGGGTCGAGGCCGATCCGCTGCTGGTGAGCCCGGATTATTCGATCGAGAAGTTCAAGACCGCGACCCGCGTCGTGCCCGAGATCGTCTCGCATGTCGTGTCGAACGACGCCTCGCTGATGCCGGACCTTGAGGACGAGGATATCGTCGAAGAGGATCTGGAAGAGGTCGAAGACGAAGCCGCGGGCGAAGAGGTTTCCGCCGAGCAGGGCGATGAGCCCGGCAAGAAGAAGAAGCGCCGCCGCCGCCGCCGCCGGAAGGGCAATGGCGAACGCGGGGCCGAAGGGCAGGCGCAGGCCGATGAGGCCGGAGACGAGGGCGGCGAAGACGCGGAAGAAGGGGCCGAGGAGGCTGACGAAGCGCCTGTAGCGGAGGCCGCCGATGCCGGGGTCGAAGTCGTGACGGAGGCCGCAGCAGCGGTCCTCGACCTGGCCGAAGCCCCCGCCGAAGCGGCCAAGCCGCGCCGTACCCGGACCCGGACCCGGAAGCCTGCCGAGGTTGCCGAGGCCGCGACCGGAGAAGCCGCCCAGGTCGAAGCTGCGGGCCTGTCGGCTGATGAAGCTCCGGCCCCGAAGAGGACGCCGCGCAGCCGCAAACCGAAGGTGGCTGCCGAAGCTCAACCCGAGGCCACCGAAGAAGCCCCGGCGCCCAAGAAGACCCGCAGCCGCAAGCCCAAGGTGACGACGGGCGAGGCCTCCGAAGCTGTCGCCGCAGAAGTGTCGCCCGAAGTGGCAGCAGTCGCTGCGGTTCAGGCCCCGGAGGCGGCTGTTGCGCCGGTTGCGGAACAAGCTGTCGAAACGACGGACGTCCCCGCCAGCGCCGAAAGCCACGCCGAAATGGCCGATGTTCCGGTCGATGGCGCATTGGAACCGAGCGTGACCGCGAATGTCGCCGCTTCGGACCCCGCGCCCGCGCCCTCGGACGGACCGGCGCTGGATGCCACCGATGCGGTGCAGAACCAGTCGGAGCCCGAGGCCGAGAACAAGCCGCGCCGCAAGGGCTGGTGGTCGCTCGGCCGCTGAGCCACGGGCGCAGGAAAACGAAACGCCGGGTCTTCGGGCCCGGCGTTTTCATTTGATGTGGCGGTTGGGTGCTCCGAGATCAGTCCAAGAAGATATACCCCGGCCGCTTTGATTGACCCGCGATAACGATGCTGTCGTCCGTTTTTTTGGATTCGCAGGCAAAGCGATGAACTTCATCGGTGCTGAAAGCATTTACAGCGTTCCCGCCCTGATAATTCGCATGCTTCCCGAACTTCGCGCAGTGAGCGATAGCCGCATCGCGAGCTTCCGCAGTGAGAGTTGGAACGCTGTCGTATGCACTGTAACGAAGGCTGATGCCGTTGCTGGATGCGTAGTCCTGTGTGGGGGGCGAAGGTTTAACGCAGCCTGACACAACAATCGTACATATAACGAGATAGTGTATCTTCATATTTTACTCTCAGGTCTGCCACAGGGACATCGATGATTAAATGAGGAGATACGTTTTACAAGCCCTGACTAAGGCTTCTTAATTGATTGCTCTCAAAACGATTTGCGGTTCAAACCGCCTTGCGGATCAGATAGGTCTTTACCCCATCGGCGTCCTCGGCCGACACCAGCATGTGCCCGGCCTGGGAACAGAAATGCGGGACGTCGATCCAGCTCATCGCATCGGTGGCGCGCAGGCGCAGGACGGAACCGGGCGGCATCTGCTGAAGCGCCTTCCGCGCCTTGAGGACGGGGAGGGGGCACAGAAGCCCCAGGGCGTCGATGTCGCGGTCATGATCCATGCGCCCGGATCTATGACCTGATTGCCCGGCTTGTCCATGTCCCTGATGAATGTCTTCGGTGCGTCGCATCCTTGTGATGAACCTTTCGCCGCACCCCCGTGACGGGCCCGGGAGGATCGGCTAAGGATCGCTCATGTTTGACGTAAGCCTGATGGATGCCTCCTTCCTGACCGCCGCGGTGATTGCCGCTTTCGCGGGCGTGATGTCGTTTCTCAGCCCCTGCGTGCTGCCCATCGTGCCGCCCTATCTGGCCTATATGAGCGGCATCGGCATGTCCGACCTCAACACCGGCCGGAAGGGCAACCGGGCGGCGTTGACGGCGGCGTTGTTTTTCGTGCTGGGTCTTTCGACGGTCTTCATGCTGCTGGGCTTTGCCGCTTCGGCCTTCGGGCAGGTCTTCGCCGCCAACCGCGATGCATTCGCGATGGGCGCGGGGATCGTGGTCATGGTCTTTGGCGCGCATTTCCTTGGCGTGATCTCGATCCCGTTTCTGAACCACGAGGCGCGGATGGATGCGGGCGACCGGGGCGGATCGGCCTTCGGTGCCTATGTGCTGGGCCTTGCCTTCGCCTTCGGCTGGACGCCCTGCATCGGGCCGCAGCTTGCGATGATCCTGTCGCTGGCCGCGCAGGACACGAGCCTTGCGCGCGGGGCCGCGCTTCTGGCGATCTATGCGGCGGGTCTGGGCATTCCCTTCCTGCTGGTCGCGGCCTACCTTCCGCGCCTGACCGGGGTTCTGGCCTTCTTCAAGCGCCATATGGAGCGGATCGAGCGGACCATGGGGCTTCTGCTCTGGACCATCGGGCTTCTGATGGCGACCGGCGGGTTTACCGTCTTTGCGAACTGGCTTCTGGATACTTTCCCGGCGATGGCCTCCATCGGCTAGGGCGGGGTTGGCGCTTGACTTCGGGACGGTGATCCCCGATAAGCCGCCATCCCGTCAGGCCCCCTGGGCCCTGCGCGGGATTCGTTTTACCATGACGCCCCGATGCGGGGCGCGCTGTCCGAGGCGGCGAAAGCCACCAACACGGGAAACCGGGGCCACAGGACGCGGCAGAAAGAAGAAGGAAAGACCCATGTTCGCGGTCCTCAAGACGGGCGGCAAGCAATACAAGGTCCAGGCAGGCGATGTCCTGCGCGTGGAACTGATTGATGCCCAGGCTGGTGAAAAGATCCAGTTCAACGACATCCTGATGCTGGGCGGCGACACGCTCACCGTTGGCGCGCCGCTTGTGGCCGGTGCCGCGGTTCAGGCCGAAGTCATCGACAACATCAAGGCCGACAAGGTCATCTCCTTCGTCAAGCGCCGCCGCAAGCACAGCTCGCAGCGGACCCGCGGCCACCGTCAGAAGCTGACGCTGGTGCGCGTGACGGACATCCTCGCCTCGGGCGCGGAAAAGTCGGACGTGAAATCCGCGATCGGCACCCATGCCGCCCGCGTCGCCGCGCACAACAACGGCGCTGCGACCGAAGCTCCGGCCAAGCCGAAGCGCGCCACCAAGAAAACCGAAGCCTGAGGGGTAACGCGTCATGGCACACAAGAAAGCAGGCGGTTCTTCCCGCAACGGCCGCGACTCCGCTGGGCGTCGCCTCGGTGTGAAACTCTATGGTGGCCAGGCCGCCATTCCGGGCAACATCATCGTGCGTCAGCGCGGCACCACCTGGTGGCCGGGCAACGGCGTCGAGATGGGCCGCGACCACACCATCTTTTCGGTGACCACCGGCACCGTGACCTTCAAGAAAGGCCTCAAGGGCCGGACTTTCATCTCGGTTCTTCCGGTGGTGGAAGCGGCAGAGTAAGCCGAAACCCGGGATAAGCGAAAGCAAACGGGGGATCGGCGAAACCGCCGGTCCCCCGATCCATTTCCGGCTGGGGGGCCGGTCCCTGAGGGCGGACACACTGGGAGGAACCCATGTCCGAACATCTTGCCCGGAATACGGGGCAGCTTACCCGCGTGGCGCCTTGGCCTTCGGCCGCGCCGCATGCCTTCCGCGCGCGCCGCGCAACGGAACGCCTGACATGATCCTGACAACCAAACCTGCGACATTGCATGACAACCTGGCCCGTGACCCGCGCCCGGTTTCCGATGCTGCCTCGACGCAGGCATCGGCCAATGAGACTTCCCGGAGGACAGACATGCGGCAAGACCAGATCGTGATCCAGCCCACCATCGGCGCCAGCCGTTTCCTGCTGCGCCCGATGCGCCGTTCGGACGCCGGTCTGATCACGCTGTTTGCCGGCGACCGCCGCGTGGCCGAGGGCACCAAGGCGATTCCGCATCCGTTGCCGCCCGGGTTGGCCGAGGCGATGATCTCGCGCGCGCTGAGCGACACCCGGACCGAGGACACCTGGGTCATGGATGGTTCGGCCGACGGCTTGGGCGAGGTGCTGGGCGTCGTCACCCTGACGCCGATCGGCAAGGACCAGTCCGAAATCGGCTACTGGGTCGCGCCGGCCTTCTGGAACACCGGCCTTGCCTCGGAAGCCGTCGCCGCCGTGGTCGCGGCCAATCCGCATCAGTCGCGGACGCTGTTCGCAGAGGTCTTTCAGGACAATGCGGGGTCGGCCCGGGTGCTGACCAACTGCGGCTTCGACTATCTGGGCGACGCCGAAAGCTGGTCGGTGGCCCGCAACGCCATGGTCCCGACCTGGACCTATACCCGCAAGATGGCCTGAGGCTCGGGCCTGCCCGGAAGGACCAAGATGCTGATCCGCGACGCGATCCCTGAAGATGCCCAAGGCATCGCCGACATCTACAATGATGCGGTGCGGACCACGACGGCCATCCTGAACGAAGGCGAGGTCGATGTCGCCAACCGCGTCCAGTGGATCGCGGCGCGGCAGGCGATGGGGTATCCGGTGCTGGTGGCCGCAGAAGGCGGGCAGATGCTGGGCTATTCGAGCTTCGGCGACTGGCGCCGCTTCGACGGCTTTCGCGCGACGGTCGAACATTCGGTCTATGTCGCAGGCTCCGCGCGCGGCCAGGGCATCGCGCCCGCGCTTCTGCAGGTGCTGGCGGCGCGCGCCCGCGATCTGGGGAAGCATGTGATGGTCGCCGCCATCACCGCCGAGAACGAAGTGTCGATCCGGCTTCATGCCCGGTTCGGGTTTCAGGAAACCGGGCGGATGCGGCAGGTCGGGCAGAAGTTTGGGCGCTGGCTTGATCTGGTGTTCATGGACCTGAAGCTTGACGACCGACCATCGCCCTGATCCCCGGCCACGCCCAAGCTTGCGCCCGGACCGTTCCGGGTCTATCGCCATTTCCTGACTGTCCGGTGTGCGGACATCCTTTCCGACTGGGGTTTCCCGATGAAATTTCTCGATCTTGCCAAAGTCTATATCCGTTCCGGCGGCGGCGGCTCGGGCTGCGTGTCGTTCCGGCGCGA
>DJWG01000028.1:0-25573 GCA_002440945.1 Rhodobacteraceae bacterium UBA6236
CGCCCCAGCATTCGACCGAGAAAAGCCCCGGCAGGTTCGCGGCATAGGCGGGCGCAACGCGGATCATGTCGAAGGACCGCATCCGGGTGGCCAGCAGGCTCTGGTGTCCGTCGCGCATCGTGGTGTCGGTGATCAGAAGCCGCTTCTGTTCGCCCATCCAGTCGGCCACGGCCTTGGGTCCACGCGCCAGCAGCAGGTCGCGGGTTCCGGGCGCGGGGGTTTCGCGAGGCAGGGGCGGGCGCGGCACCCGGGCTTCGGCCGCCGGGCGGGGGCGGCCCACCGTTTCGGGATGCCCGTTCACCGTGATGTCGGCGATATAGGTCAGAAGCTTGGTCGCCCGGTCCTGCCGCTTGCGGAAGGTGAACAGCTCGGGCGTGGTGTCGATGAACTTGGTGGTGGCCGAGTTGTCGAGGAACTTCGGATGCTTGAGAAGGTTTTCGACGAAGGCGATGTTCGTCGACACGCCGCGGATGCGGAATTCGCTGAGCGCGCGCTTCATCCGCGCGATGGCTTGATCGGGCGTCTGCGCCCAGGCCGTGACCTTCACCAGAAGCGAATCGTAATAGCGGGTGATGACCGCGCCGGAATAGGCGGTGCCGCCATCCAGCCGGATGCCATTGCCGGTGGCCGAACGGTAGGCGGTGATGCGGCCATAATCGGGGATGAAGTTGTTCTGCGGGTCTTCGGTCGTGACCCGGCATTGCAGCGCATGGCCCGACAGGCGCACATCGGCCTGGGTCGCGGCCCCGGTGGCCTCGGCCAGGCTTGCGCCTTCCGCGATGCGGATCTGGGCCTGCACGATGTCGATGCCGGTGACCATCTCGGTCACGGTGTGTTCGACCTGCACGCGGGGGTTCACCTCGATGAAATAGAACTTCTCGCTGTCCATATCCATGAGGAACTCGACGGTGCCGGCGCATTCATAGCCGACATGGGCGCAGATCTTGCGGCCCAGTTCGCAGATCTCGGTGCGCTGTTCGTCGGTCAGGTAGGGGGCCGGGGCGCGCTCGACGACCTTCTGGTTGCGGCGCTGGATCGTGCAGTCGCGTTCATAAAGGTGGTAGATCTGGCCCTGCTTGTCGCCCAGGATCTGCACCTCGACGTGGCGGGCGCGCAGGATCATCTTTTCCAGATAGCCTTCGCCATTGCCAAAGGCCGCTTCGGCCTCGCGCCGGCCCTCGCGGACCTTCTCGGCCAGTTCTTCCTCGCCCTGGATCGGGCGCATCCCGCGACCGCCGCCGCCCCAGCTGGCCTTCAGCATCAGGGGATAGCCGATCTCTGCCGCCTGGGCCTTGATCTGGTCCATGTCGTCGCCCAGCACCTCGGTCGCCGGGATCACCGGGACACCCGCCGCGACGGCGACGCGCCGCGCGCTGGCCTTGTCGCCAAGCGCCCGCATGGTTTCGGCGCGCGGGCCGATGAAGGTGATGCCGGCACGGTCGCAGGCCTCGACGAATTCGGGGTTCTCGGACAGAAGCCCATAGCCCGGGTGGATCGCATCCGCGCCGGAAAGCTTCGCCACCCGGATGATTTCCGGGATCGAAAGATAGGCCGCAACCGGCCCCAGCCCTTCGCCGATCCGGTAGGCTTCATCGGCCTTGAACCGGTGGAGCGACAGCTTGTCCTCCTCGGCATAGACCGCGACGGTCCGTTTTCCCAGTTCGGTCGCGGCGCGCATGATGCGGATCGCGATTTCGCCCCGGTTGGCTACAAGAATCTTCTTGAAAGTCGTCATGACCATCCTCCGCGGGGCCGTCGATACCTGCGCGCACATTATTCGTGCCGCAACGCGGCGCAATCCCTTGCGGAAACTTCTGCAAAAATTTTGTGAAGGACTTTGCAGATCCGTCGGATTCCCGCCCAAATCCGTCATCTTTCGACGTGTTTCGGCAAGTCTTGGAACAATTGCGGAACACGGCTTTAACTTGAACCGGAGTCTGGTTAGATTGGCGGGATGAGCGGATTTGACGAACAGGATGCCTTCGATGCCGCGGCCCGTCAGGTGCCGTCGGTGCCGCTGTCGCAACGCGCCATGGGGGCACGGGCGGCGCCCTATCTGGTCGATCTGAACCCCGCGCAACGCGCCGCGGTCGAGGCGCTGGATGGCCCGGTCCTGATGCTGGCCGGGGCCGGCACCGGCAAGACCAAGGCGCTTATGGCTCGAGTTGCGCACCTGTTGATGACTCGAGGAGTCGGACTGAAACAGATTCTGGCGGTGACATTTACAAACAAGGCCGCACGGGAAATGAAACAGCGGCTTAATGAGACGCCTTTCGATCTCGGAGAGAGGTTCTATGGAAAAAAGGAAGGCTGGTCCGGCCTTCCTTGGATGGGCACATTTCACGCGCTCTCCGTGAAGATCCTGCGCCGCCACGCGGAACTGGTGGGGCTGCGGTCCAACTTCACCATTCTGGATACCGACGATCAGATCCGGCTACTGAAGCAGCTGATCATCGCTGCCAACATCGACGAAAAACGCTGGCCCGCCCGGCAATTGGCGGGGCTGATCGACAGCTGGAAGAACCGCGCCTGGCTGCCGGAAAAGGTGCCTTCGTCCGAGGCTTCAGCCTTCAACAACCGCGGGACGGAGCTTTACGCCGCCTATCAGGACCGTCTGCGCACCCTGAACGCCACCGATTTCGGCGACCTGCTGCTGCATTGCGTGACGATTTTCCAGCGCCACCCCGATGTGCTGGAACAATACCAGCGCTGGTTCCGCTACATCCTGGTGGACGAATACCAGGACACCAACGTCGCCCAATACCTCTGGCTGCGGCTTCTGGCGCAGGCGCACCGCAACATCTGCTGCGTGGGCGACGATGATCAGTCGATCTACGGCTGGCGCGGGGCCGAAGTGGGCAACATCCTGCGATTCGAAAAGGATTTCCCCGGCGCGACCGTGATCCGGCTGGAACAGAACTACCGGTCCACCGAACATATCCTCGCCGCCGCGTCGGGCCTGATCGCGGCGAACTCCGGGCGGCTGGGCAAGACCCTCTGGACAGATGCACGGGGCGGCGAAAAGGTCCGCCTGATCGGCCATTGGGATGGCGAGGAAGAGGCGCGCTGGATCGGTGAGGAAATCGAAGCCTACCAGCGCGGCACCCGCGCGATGGAACCGGTGAGCCTGAACGACCAGGCGATCCTGGTCCGCGCTTCCCATCAGATGCGCGCCTTCGAAGACCGCTTCCTGACCATCGGCCTTCCCTACCGCGTCATCGGCGGCCCGCGATTCTACGAACGGCAGGAGATTCGGGATGCCATGGCCTATTTCCGGCTGGCGGTCAGCCCGGACGACGATCTGGCCTATGAACGGGTCGTCAACCTGCCCAAGCGCGGCCTGGGCGACAAGGCAGTGCAAACGATCCAGATGCAGGCCCGCGAGGATGGGGTGAGCCTTCTGGAAGGCGGGCGCTACGCCGTCGCATCCGGTCGGATCGCGGGCAAGGGCGGCGGGCAATTGCGGCTGTTCACCGAAGCGGTGGACCGCTGGCACGCCCTGGTGGCGAAACCCGGTCAAAGCCACATCGAACTGGCCGAGATGATCCTCGACGAATCCGGCTACACCGGGATGTGGCAGAACGACAAGACGCCCGAGGCGCCGGGCCGGCTCGACAACCTCAAGGAACTCGTGAAGGCGCTCGAACAGTTCGACAGCCTGCAAGGCTTTCTGGAACACGTCGCGCTGATCATGGACAATGACAGCGAAGACGCGACCGAGAAGGTCAGCATCATGACGCTCCATGCGGCCAAGGGGCTGGAGTTTCCGGTGGTCTTCCTGCCCGGCTGGGAAGAAGGACTGTTCCCCAGCCAGCGGTCCATGGACGAAACCGGGTTGAAGGGGCTCGAGGAAGAGCGCCGTCTGGCCTACGTCGGCATCACCCGCGCGGAACGGCTCTGCACGATTTCCTTCGCCGGCAACCGGCGCGTCTATGGCCAGTGGCAATCGCAGCTTCCCTCGCGCTTCATCGACGAATTGCCGGAAATGCATGTCGATGTGCTGACCCCGCCGGGCCTTTACGGGGGCGGTTACGGCGCGGCGGGCATGGCTTTTGGCGGGCGGCTTGCGGGCAATGTCTCTGCCGTCGAGGAACGCGCGGCGCGGGCCGATGTCTACAATTCTCCGGGTTGGCAAAGGATGCAGTCCCGCGCCGGAAGCCGCCCCGTGAGCCAGCCGCGCGAGGCGCGCCATCAGGTCATCGACGCGCAGGCCGTGCCTGCCTATGTCGATGGCGACCGGGTGTTTCACCAGAAATTCGGCTATGGCACCGTGATCGGCAGCGAAGGCGACAAGCTGGAGATCCGCTTCGACAAGGCCGGGATCAAGCGCGTCGTCGCAAGCTTTGTCACCGATGCCGACGGCGTGGACGACGTGCCGTTCTGATCCCTGGCGGTCGTTCGGCCCCTTGACAGGATGCGCGCTGCGGATTTCCGCGCGCTTCGCGGGGATCGGAGGCCGCTCGCATCCGTCATCTTCCCCACTTCATCCTGAGGCTCGGGCGCGCCAGCCCCCGCAGACTATCGGCGAAAAAGAAAACGGCGGCACCCGGGAGGAGGGCGCCGCCGCCTGAAACGCTACCCCAGGGAGGAGGAGGGGGCGCGTGTTCTTGTGAAGTCCGATGGCTACCCGAGGGAGGAGGAGGGGCGCCACCATTCTTCACACCGCCGTCGGGCCCAAGGGAGGAGGAGTGGCCCGCGGCGTATGGTAATGGCGGCACCCCAGGGAGGAGGAGGGGGCGCCGCCCTTCACTACGAAGCCCCAGGGAGGAGGAGAGGGCCGTCGTATCTGCGTCCGAGGTCATCCGACCTCGATATTACTGCGGCGACATCAGGGAGGAGGATGTCGCCGCACGATCCGGGCCGAGGGAGGAGGAGGGCCCGGAAGGTATCCTTATTTCCGGTAGGCCGCTTCGCGGGCGATCCGGGTGATCATGCTGCGGTGGATGCCGAGGTCCGCCAGATCGTGATCGGTCAGGTTCGACAGTTCCGCCTGGGTGACCAGGAACAGGGCCTGGCGGCGGCGGGCTTCCATCAATCCGTGGAACAGCCGCGAGACGCGGGCGAAGAAACCGCTTTGGGCCGAGGTGTTGGACTGCGTGTAAGCCATTTCGTTTTGCCTTCAACTGCTTTCGTTTGCGATCGATCCGCACATCGCTGGACCGTCTTCGCTTTCGTTGAGTGCAATGTGGACCTTATGCTGCACTTGCACAATCCCCGGCCCCATCAATGCTGCCATGCAGCAACTGCATAGCATCGACCTTGAAATTCCGTTCTTTTACCAGAGTTTGAAAGTCTTGTGACAATGCGGTGTCAATTCGCTTGTGCTTGGCGTGCGATGGGGCGAATCTGTCCGGGTCGACAATCCGGGGGCGGAGCAAAGCGAACATGGCGATCTCGCGGGACGAAATACTTCAGGCGCTTTCGCGCATAACGCTGCCGGATGGCGGCGATCTGGTGGGACGCGACATGATCCGCGCCCTGATGATCGAAGGCGGATCTGTCCGCTTCGTGATCGAAGCCCCCGATCCCGACCTTGCCCGCCGGATGGAGCCGGCCCGCGCCGCTGCCGAAGCCGCCGTGCGCGCGGTTTCGGGCGTGACTTCGGCCTCGGTCCTGCTGACGGCGCATGGCCCGTCGCGCCCCGCGGCGCCCAGCATCAAGATCGGCGGCCACCCGACGCCGCAGCCCGCCGGCCAGACCGGCCCGCAGCGCGTCACCGGCATCGACCGCATCATCGCCATCGCCTCGGGCAAGGGCGGGGTGGGCAAGTCGACGCTGTCGTCGAACCTAGCCGTGGCTCTGGCGCGGCAGGGGCGCCGGGTCGGGCTTCTGGATGCCGATATATATGGCCCCTCGCAGCCGCGGATGATGGGCGTCAGCGCAAGACCGGCCTCGCCCGATGGCAAGACGATCATTCCGCTGAAGGCGCATGGCGTCACCATGATGTCGATCGGCCTGATGCTGAAGGAAAACGAAGCGGTGGTCTGGCGCGGGCCGATGCTGATGGGCGCGCTGCAGCAGCTGATCGGCCAGGTCGCCTGGGGCGAACTTGACGTGCTGATCGTCGATCTGCCCCCAGGAACCGGCGATGTGCAGCTGACCCTGTGCCAGCGCACGCATCTGACCGGCGCCATCGTCGTTTCCACCCCGCAAGATGTGGCGCTTCTGGATGCCCGCCGCGCCATAGACATGTTCGGCAAGTTGAAGACCCCGGTCCTTGGTCTGGTCGAGAACATGTCGACCTATGTCTGCCCGAACTGCGGGCACGAAGCCCATATCTTCGGACATGGCGGCGTGGCGGCGGAAGCCCAGCGACTTGGCGTTCCGCTGCTGGGGGAAATCCCCCTGTCGCTGGACGTGCGGCTGGCGGGCGACGCCGGCACGCCGATCGCGGCAGGCGAGGGGCCCATAGCCGATGCCTACATGCGGCTTGCCAAGCGACTGATCGACGGCGGCATCGCCTGAACCCCGGCGCCGCCGGGAAGTCATGGGAAACGACCTGTGGGATTACATGGGAAAAGGGCGGTCCAGCGGGCCGCCCTTTCGCATTTCACAGAATCATGCCTTTGGAAATCGGCGCTGTTCCTGACCCCGACGGCCAATTTCTGTTGCTTTTGAGTAACGGTTCTTCGTGAACCTTGCGCTTTCCTTCGGAAAACCGGGAAGTTACGGGAAAAGCAGATGTGGGCGCGGTCCCTCTACATCTTGTGTTCACTTTCCCTCTTTCTGCTACAAATTCTCGGGATTCTGTGGATAAATATGAGGATAAGCCTTGGTTCCCCGCCGATATCCAGCGGTTGGGCGAGTTGCGTCCCGAAATTTCCAGTTGCTTCCCATGATTTCCCATGCCATCCCTCATCTCACGGATGAGGACGGGCTGACATAGCGGGGCGCTCAAGACCCCAAACAAGGCGAAGTCAGGTTTCATACAGGCCCCGCCTTCATCCAAAGACAGAGCTTTCCGGCAGGGAGCAGACATCCCCCCAGGTGTCCTGCACGGAAGGCCAAGCCCCGCAAAGGGGACCCAGAGATGGGACGAGGGCGGCGGATCGGGCAGTGGCAGCAGCCCGATCCGCCGTTGTCCGTTTCAGGGACCGGGAAACCCGGACCTGATGCGGTTGGGACAGGAACTGAAGACAGGAGCGCGCGCCGGTGGCACGCAGGTTCAGAGGTTCGGACACGTTCAAGGTGGACGCGAAGGGGCGGGTCTCCATCCCCGCCCCTTTCCGCCGTGTCATCGAAGCTTCTGATCCCGACTGGCGCGAAGGGCTGCGTCCGAACATCGTCGTCGTCTATGGCGATGACAACCAGGACTGGCTTGAAGTCTACACCATGCGCGCCATCGAAGAGATCGACGAACAGATCGAGGACATGCAGCGCGGATCGCCGGAACGGCTCTGGCTGGAAGAGCTGATGCATGGCCAGTCCATCGAGGCGCAGATCGACGACGATGGCCGTCTGGTCCTGCCGCAGCGCCTGCGCGAAAAGATCGGGCTCGATGGCGAGGCGTTCTTCATTTCGGCCGGTGATTACTTCAAGATCTGGAAGCCCGAGACGTATCAGGACAAGGCCGCGAACCGCACGCGCAAGCTGGCCGAGCAATATCCCGACGACTTCGACCCGCGCAGCCTGCTGCCCGCGCGTTCAAGGGGCTGACGCATGACGGTCAGCCCTTCCGACAACGCCCCGCATATCCCCGTCCTCCTTCGCCCGCTTCTGCGGGCGGTCGCGCCGGTGAAGGGTGTGTGGCTGGATGGCACCTTCGGCGCGGGCGGCTATTCGCGCGGCCTGCTTGACGCTGGCGCCGACCGGGTGATCGGGGTGGATCGCGATCCCTCGGTCTTTCCGATGGCCGATGCCTGGCGCGGCGCCTATGGCGACCGTCTGCGGCTGGTCGAAGGCACGTTTTCCGATCTGGATCGCCTGGCGGGCGAACCGCTGGATGGCGTGGTGCTGGATCTGGGCGTGTCGTCCATGCAACTGGACCAGGCCGAGCGCGGGTTTTCCTTCATGAAGGACGGCCCCCTGGACATGCGGATGGAAAAATCCGGCCCCAGCGCCGCCGATCTGGTGGGCGAAGCCTCCGAAGAGGAACTGGCCGACATCATCTATCACTACGGCGAAGACCGCGCCTCGCGCCGGATCGCCCGCGCCATCGTCCGCGCGCGCGACGCGACGCCGCTGCTGACCACCCGGCAACTGGCCGAGGTGGTCGAACGCGCCCTGCCGCGCCCGAAGCCGGGGCAAAGCCATCCTGCAACCCGCACCTTCCAGGCGATCCGCATCGCGGTGAACGATGAATTCGGGCAACTGGCAGAGGGGCTTGAAGCCGCCGAGCGCGCCCTGAAACCGGGCGGGCAGCTTGCGGTCGTCACCTTCCATTCGCTGGAAGACCGGGTGGTGAAGCGGTTCTTCCAGTTGCGCAGCGGCGCGGAAGGGCAGGGCAGCCGTTACGCCCCGGCCCGCGCCGCCGTCGCCCCCGCCTTCACGCAAGCCACCCGCCGCGCCATCGAGGCCGACGACGAGGAACTTGCCGCCAACCCGCGCGCCCGCTCCGCCCGGCTGCGCTGCGGAACCCGCACCGATGCCCCCGCTGGACGCGCCGACCGCGCCGCGCTGGGCCTTCCATTGCCTGCGCTGAAAGGACACCGCTGATGCGCATCCTGATCCGAGTGCTGACCGTCATGGCCGTGATCGCGCTGGGCTTCTGGGCCTACCGCGAAAACTACAGCACCCAGGCCGCCCTGTCCGAGGTCAGGAAGTTGCAATCCGAAATCGCCGGGCTGCGCGGATCGCTTTCGGTCCTGCGCGCCGAATGGGCCTATCTGAACCGCCCGGACCGGCTGCGCGAACTGGCCGACATCAACTTCGACCGGCTGCAACTGCTGCCGCTGCTTCCCGAACAGTTCGGAATGGTCGAACAGGTGGCCTATCCCTTGCCCGACGGCGGGCTTGCCGGGGTGGGCCTGACCGAGCCGGTCGAGACGTCTTCGGCCCGCGCCGTTCCCGTCGATCCGATCCCCGATCCCGACGTCCCCGAAACCCCGGCCAACTGAAGCGGAGATCGCCCATGACTCGCACCCCTCTCCGCCCGCTGGCCCGCATCCTGTCCGCTCGCAACCGTGGCGAGAACCCCGATGTGATCGAACGCGAAAACCTCCGTCTGCGGAACGAGGCAGTGCGCGACAAGGCGCGTCTCAGGGCCGAAGGCCGGCTTCTGATGCTGGGCGTCATGTTCGTCGCCGCCTTTGGCGCCGTCAGCGCCCGGATGGGGCTTCTGGCTGCCACCGTGCCGGTCGAGCCCGAGGTGTCTGTGGGCGGCAATTCGATTCTTGCCCAACGCGCCGACATCGTTGACCGGCAGGGGCGGGTGCTGGCCACCAACCTCATGACGCATTCGCTTTACGCGCAGCCGCGCCTGATGGTGGACCCGGAGGGATCGGCCGAGAAGCTTGTCCAGATCTTCCCCGACCTCGATGCAAAGCGGCTGGTCGCGGATTTCACCGGCAAGAAGAAATTCCTCTGGATCCGCAAGCGCATCTCGCCCGAACAGATGCAGATGGTCCATGAAATCGGCGATCCCGGCCTGTTGTTCGGCCCGCGCGAGATGCGGCTTTATCCCAATGGTCGCCTTGCCTCGCATGTGCTGGGCGGCGCGAGCTTTGGCCGCGAGGGCGTGCATTCCGCCGAGGTGATCGGCACCGCAGGCGTCGAAAAGACCTTCGACAGCTGGCTGCGCGATCCCGCCAACAACGGTGCGCCGCTGCAACTGTCGCTCGACCTGACGGTGCAGTCGACGGTCGAAAACGTGCTGGCCGGCGGCATGAAGCTGATGAACGCCAAGGGCGCGGCGGCGATCCTGATGGATGTGCACACCGGCGAAGTCATCTCGCTGGCCTCGCTGCCCGACTTCGACCCGAACACCCGGCCGCAGCCGCTGGTGAAGGGCGATCCCTCGGACAGCCCGTTGTTCAACCGGGCGGTCCAGGGCGTCTATGAACTGGGCTCCACCTTCAAGATCTTTGCCATCGGACAGGCGCTGGATCTGGGCCTGGTCAACCCGCAGACCATGGTCGACACCAAATCCCCGATGATCTGGGGCCGCCACCGCATCCGCGATTTCCACAATTACGGCGCGCAACTGAGCGTCACCGAAGTGATCGCGAAATCCTCCAACATCGGCACGGCCCATGTGGCGCTGATGATCGGCGCCGAACGGCAGCAGGCCTTCTACAAGGCGCTGGGCCTCTTCGATCCGGTGCCGGTCGAGATCAGCGAAGCGGCGGCGGGCAGGCCCATCCTGCCGAAAAGATGGCCCGACATCACCACGATCACCACGTCCTACGGCCACGGCATTTCCGACAGCCCGCTGCATCTGGCGGCGGCCTATGCCTCGATGACGAATGGCGGGACGAAGGTGGTGCCGACGCTTCTGAAAACCGACAAGGTGCAGAAGGGCGAACGCATCATCTCTGAAGCCACCTCGATCAAGGTGCGCGACCTGCTGCGCACGGTGGTGGTGCGCGGCACGGCAAGCATGGGCGAGGTGAAGGGCTATTCGGTGGCCGGCAAGACCGGCACCGCCGACAAGACCAAGCCGAACGGCGGCTATTATGATGACAAGGTCGTTACCACTTTCGCCTCGGTCTTCCCTTCGACCGATCCGAAATACGTCCTCATCGTCTCGCTTGACGAACCGGTCGAAACCTCGGGGACCGAACCGCGCCGCACTGCGGGCTGGACCAGCGTTCCCGTGGGGGCCGAGATCATCCGCCGCGTCGCGCCGCTTCTGGGGCTGCGGCCATCGGTTGAACCTGTCGTCAATGCTGCTGTAACACTCGCCGGAAACTGACTGGCGGCTTGCAGCGAAGGGATCTGGCATGATGGACGGCAAGAGGACATTGGCGGATCTGGGGCTGGTGGGCGACGGCGGGCGCAATCCCGAAGTGAAGGGCCTGGCGGTGGACAGCCGCCAGGTGCAGCCGGGCTATCTGTTCGCGGCGCTGCCGGGGACGCGTGTGCATGGCGGCGAATTCATTCAATACGCCCTGCGCATGGGCGCAAGCGCGATCCTGACCGACCGCGCCGGTGCGGCGCTGGCCGCTGACGTTCTGGAAGGATCGGACGCCGCGCTGGTCATCGCCGACGAACCCCGCCAGGCGCTGGCCTATGCGGCGGCGCTGTGGTTCGGCGCGCAGCCTGAAACGATGGTCGCCGTGACCGGCACCAGCGGCAAGACCTCGGTGGCGACCTTCACCCGCCAGATCTGGCAGGCGCTGGGCCATGCCGCCTGTTCGCTGGGCACGATGGGCGTGCAGGGCGATTATGAGGCCCCGCTGGCCCATACCACGCCCGAACCGATCACCCTTCACCGCACCCTTGCCGCCATGGCCGATGCGCATGTGACCCATGCGGCGATGGAGGCCTCGTCCCACGGGCTGGACCAGCACCGTCTGGACGCGGTGCGGCTGAAGGCGGCGGGCTTTACCAACTTTTCGCAGGATCACCTGGATTACCATGCTGATTTTACGGAATATTTCGCCGCAAAGGCGCTTCTGTTCGATCGCGTCCTTCCCGAAGACGGCACGGCCGTCATCAACATCGACGATCCTCGCGGGATCGAGATGCTCGATCACGTCCGCGACCGCGGCCAGACGCTGATCACCGTGGGCCGGGCCGAAGGCGCCGACCTGCGCATCCTTGGCCAGCGCTACGATTCCACCGGGCAGGAACTGCGCTTCGCCTGGCAGGGGGAACCGCATCATGTCCGCCTGAACCTGATCGGCGGCTTCCAGGCGGAAAACGTGCTGGCGGCGGCGGGTCTGTGCATCGCTTCGGGGTCGGCCCCCGGCGATGTCTTCGCCGTCCTGCCGCGCCTTCAGACCGTGCGCGGCCGGATGGAGCTTGCCGCCACCCGCGACAATGGCGCGACGGTCTTTGTCGACTATTCGCACAAGCCCGGCGCGCTGGCCTCGGCGCTTCAGTCGCTGGGCCCGCATGTCATGGGTCGGATCATCGTCGTCTTCGGCGCGGGGGGCGACCGGGATCGGCTGAAACGGCCCTTGATGGGGCAGGCGGCGGCGGAATTCGCCGACAAGGTCTATGTGACCGACGACAACCCCCGCAGCGAAGACCCCGCCGCGATCCGGGCCGAGGTGATGGCGGGTTGCCCCAAGGCCACCGAAGTGGGCGACCGCGCCGAGGCGATCCTGCGCGGTGTCGATGACCTTGGACCGGGGGATGCGCTTCTGATCGCCGGAAAGGGCCATGAAACGGGCCAGATCATCGCCGGTCAGGTCTATCCCTTCGATGACGCAGAACAGGCCAGCATCGCCGTGGCCGCGCTGGACGGGAAGATCGCATGACCACGCTCTGGACCTCGGACGATCTGGCCCGCGCGACCGGCGGACGTGTGACCTGCGATTTCGCAGCCACCGGGATATCGATCGACACCCGCAGCCTTGAACCCGGTGATCTGTTCATCGCGCTGAAGGACGTCCGCGACGGCCATGACTTCGTGGCGCAGGCGCTGGCGCGTGGGGCTGCCGGGGCGCTGGTGTCGCGTATCCCCGCAGGGTGTTCCGAAACCGATCCGCTGGTTCTGGTCGAAGACGTCCTTCCGGCGCTTGAAGCCCTGGGCCGCGCGGGCCGCGCCCGGACAAGGGCCAAGGTCATCGCCGTGACCGGATCGGTCGGCAAGACCTCGACCAAGGAAATGCTGCGCGCGGTTCTGGCCGGGCAGGGCAGCGTCCATGCCGCCGAGGCGAGCTTCAACAACCACTGGGGCGTGCCGCTCACGCTGGCGCGGATGCCCGCCGGTTGCGACTTTGCCGTCATCGAGATCGGCATGAACCATCCCGGCGAAATCGCGCCGCTTGCGCGGATCGCGCGCCCGCATGTCGCGATGATCACCACCATTGCCGCCGCCCATATGGCCGCCTTCGAAGGGATCGAGGGCATCGCCCGCGAAAAGGCCGCGATCTTCGAGGGGCTTGAACCCGGCGGCACCGCCGTCATCCCGTCGGGGCTTGACGTGACGCCGATCCTGCAGGCTGCCGCCAGGGAAAAGACCGGGCGCATCCTGCAGTTCGGCGCCGATCCGGCGGACGACTTCGCCCTGACCGAGGCGACCGTGACGCAGGACACCACCATCGTCCAGGCCACACGCCACGGCGCGCCGATCCTTTTCAAGATCCGGTCGGCCGGGCGGCACTTTGCCATGAACGCGCTGGGCGTCCTTGCCGTGGCCGAGGCGGTGGGCGCCGATCCGGCCATCGCCGCCTGCGACCTGGGCCAGTGGCAGCCCGTCGCTGGCCGGGGGCTGCGCGAGACGATCCATCTGGATGTCGTCGACGATCACATGACCATCGACCTGATCGATGACGCCTACAATGCCAACCCGACCTCGCTTGACGCTGCGCTGCACGTCCTGGCCGTGGCCGAACCGCGCCATGGCGTCGGCCGCGTGGGCGCCGGTCGCCGGATCGCGGTGCTGGGCGACATGCTGGAACTGGGGCCTGACGAAAACGCGCTCCACGCCGCCTTCGCCGACCATCCGACCTTGCGTCACATCGACCTTCTGCACTGCGTCGGGCCACGGATGCGCCATCTTTGGAACGCACTTCCGCGCCAGAAGCGCGGCGAATGGCACGAGGCGGCTGCCGACCTTGCGGCGCGGGCGCGCTTTCTGGTCGATGCCGGCGATGTCGTTCTGGTGAAGGGATCAAAGGGCAGCCGCGTCAGTCTGGTGGTTGACGCGTTGCGCAAACTGGGGCAAGCGGGCGCCTCGGAAATCAAAGGGGCCGAGTGAATGCTGTACTGGCTGGCAAGCCTTTCGGATGGCGGGGACTTCTTCAACCTCTTCCGCTACATCACCTTCCGCGCCGGCGCCGCGTTCTTCACCGCGCTTCTGTTCGGCTTCATCTTCGGGCGCCCGCTGATCGCGCTGCTGCGCCGGAAGCAGAAAAAGGGCCAGCCCATCCGCGACGACGGCCCCGCCACCCATTTCGTCAAGGCCGGCACGCCGACGATGGGCGGGCTTCTGATCCTCTCGGCGCTTCTCGTCTCGACCCTGCTCTGGGGGCGGCTCGACAATCCTTACGTCTGGATCGTGCTTCTGGTGACGGTGAGCTTCGGCCTGATCGGCTTTGCCGACGACTACGCCAAGGTGACCAAACAGAATACCAACGGCGTGTCGTCGCGCATCCGCATGCTTGCGGGGCTTGGCATCGCAGCGGTGGCCGGAACCGCAGCCGCCCTCTTCCACCCCGAGGCGCTGCGCTGGACGCTGGCCTTCCCGATCTTCAAGGACGCGCTGATCAACCTCAGCATTCTTTTCGTGCCCTTCGCCATGCTGGTGATCGTCGGCGCGGCCAATGCCGTGAACCTGACCGATGGGCTGGACGGGCTGGCCGTTATGCCGGTGATGATCGCCGCCGCATCATTCGGCGTGATCTCCTACATCGTCGGCAACTACAACTTCACCCAGTATCTGGGCGTCCACTTCGTTCCGGGCACCGGTGAACTTCTGATCTTCTGCGCGGCGCTGATCGGCGGGGGACTTGGCTTCCTGTGGTATAACGCCCCCCCGGCGGCGGTGTTCATGGGCGACACTGGCAGCCTTGCGCTGGGCGGCGCGCTGGGCGCGATCGCAGTCGTCACCAAGCATGAAATCGTGCTGGCCATCGTCGGCGGCCTTTTCGTGGTCGAGGCGCTGAGCGTGATCATCCAGGTCGCCTATTTCAAGCGCACCGGCAAGCGGGTCTTCCTGATGGCGCCGATCCACCACCATTTCGAAAAGAAGGGCTGGGGCGAGGCGCAGATCGTGATCCGCTTCTGGATCATCAGCCTGATCCTCGCGCTGATCGGTCTGGCGACGCTGAAGCTGCGGTAACGCGCGCGACGTGCGCGGCGGGTGCGGACCTGCGCCCGGGAATGAAGGGGCGGGAACATGATCCCAGTTCAGGGCTATGCGGGGCGCAAGGTCGCCGTTCTGGGGCTGGGCCGTTCGGGCCTTGCGACGGCTGCGGCGTTGATCGCGGGCGGGGCCGAGCCGCTGCTTTGGGACGACAGCCCCGAGGCGCGCGCCAAGGCCGAAGCGGCGGGCCACCGGATCACCGACCTGACCCGCGATGGGGCCTGGGACGGGATCGCGGCGCTGATCGTTTCGCCCGGCATCCCGCACCTTTATCCGCAGCCCAACAAGGTCATCGCCAGGGCGCTGGCGCTGGGCGTGCCGGTCGACAATGACATCGGGCTGTTCTTCCGGTCCTGGGCCACGGCGGCCTGGGATGAGATGGACCAGACCCCGAAGGTCATCGCTGTCACCGGATCGAACGGCAAATCCACCACCACCGCGCTGATCCACCACATCCTGCAAGCGGCCGACCGGCCGACCCAGATGGCGGGCAACATCGGCCGCGGCGTGCTGGATCTTGACCCGGCCGAGGATGGCGAGGTCGTGGTGCTTGAACTTTCGTCCTATCAGACCGATCTGGCTCGCGCGCTGACGCCCGATGTGGCCGTCTTCACCAACCTTTCGCCCGATCATCTGGACCGCCACGCCGGCATGGGCGGCTATTTCGCCGCCAAGCGCCGGCTGTTTGCCGAAGGCGGGCCGGACCGCGCGGTGATCGGCGTGGATGAGGTCGAGGGTCAGTTTATGGCCAACCAGATGTCCGAAGGCCCGACCGATGACCGGGTGATCCGCGTCAGTTCGGGGACGAAGCTGGAAGGGCCGGGCTGGTCGGTCTTTGCGCGCAAGGGGTTTCTCAGCGAATGGCGGAAGGGGCGGCAGGTCGCGTCGGTCGACCTGCGCGAGGTGCGCGGGCTGCCGGGGGCGCACAATCATCAGAATGCCTGCGCCGCCTATGCCGCCGTGCGGACGCTGGGCATAGCGCCGAAGGTGATCGAGCAGGCCTTTCACAGCTTTGCGGGGCTTCCCCACCGCAGCCAGCTGGTCGGGGAACGGGATGGCGTGAGCTTCATCAACGACAGCAAGGCCACCAACGTCGACAGCGCCGCGAAGGCCCTGCAAGCCTTCCCGAAGATCCGCTGGATCGCCGGTGGTCTGGGCAAGGAAGGCGGCATCGCCGCGCTGGCGCCGCATCTTGGGTCGGTGGTGAAGGCCTACCTGATCGGTCATTCGGCGCGGGAATTTGCGCTCCAGATCGGCCAGACCCCGCATGAGATCTGCGAAACGATGGAGGTCGCGGTCGCTCGCGCCGCCGCCGATGCCCGGCCGGGCGAGGTGGTGCTGCTGGCTCCGGCCGCGGCGAGTTTCGACCAGTATCCGAACTTCGAAAAACGCGGCGAGGATTTCGCCGCCAAGGTCGCCGCACTGCTTGGCGGTTGAAACCGGGCGGCATCGCGCCGCTCGCGGCAAATTCACCACGTTTCCCTAGCATGGCCCCGGGATACCCGCTACACTTCGACCCGAGACCCGGAAAACGGGCAGACCCCGAGGCAGTGAAAGCGGTATCCCATGACTGAGATGGTGTTTGGCACCGTGCGCGTCAGCGCGGGCGAACCTGTTATCCCACGTTGGTGGCGCACCATCGACAAATGGACCCTTTTCGCGGTGCTCTTGCTGTTCGGGGTCGGGCTGCTTCTGGCGCTCGCCGCTTCGGTGCCGCTGGCCGAAAAGAATGGTCTGCCGCCCTTTTACTACGTCACCCGGCAAGTCTTCTTCGGCGGTGTCGCGCTGGTGGTGATGGTTCTCATGTCGATGATGTCGCCCGGCCAGGTCCGCAGGCTGGGTGTGATCGGCTTTCTTGGCGCCTTCCTTGCGCTGGTCTTCCTGCCCTTCCTTGGCACGGATTTCGGCAAGGGCGCGATCCGCTGGTATTCTCTTGGCTTCGCAAGCTTCCAGCCGTCCGAGTTCCTGAAGCCCGGTTTCGTCATCCTGACCGGCTGGCTCATGGCGGCGGCGCAGGATGTGGGCGGCCCTCCGGGCAAGGCCTATTCGTTCATCGTGACCGTCGTCATCGTGGTGATGCTGGCGCTGCAACCCGACTTCGGTCAGGCCTGCCTGATCCTTTTTGCCTGGGGCGTGATCTATTTCGTCGCCGGTGCGCCCTTCGTGCTGCTGACCGTCATCGCCTCGATCGCCGTGGTGGGTGGCGTCGGCGCCTACGGTGCCTCTGAACACTTCGCGCGCCGGATCGACGGGTTCCTGTCCGCCGACATCGACCCGCGCACCCAGATCGGTTACGCGACCAACGCCATCCAGGAAGGCGGCTTCTTCGGCGTGGGCGTGGGCGAGGGCACGGTCAAGTGGCAGCTTCCCGACGCGCATACCGATTTCATCATCGCCGTCGCGGCCGAGGAATACGGTCTGGTGCTGGTCCTTGGCATCATCGCGCTTTACTGCGCCATCACGGTCCGGTCGCTGTTCCGGTTGATGAAGGAACGCGATCCCTTCACGCGACTGGCGGGCACCGGCCTTGCCTGCGCCTTCGGCGTGCAGGCGATGATCAACATGGGCGTTGCGGTGCGGCTTCTGCCCGCCAAGGGCATGACGCTGCCCTTCGTGAGCTATGGCGGGTCGTCCGTCATCGCCTCGGGGATCGCGCTTGGCATGCTTCTGGCGCTGACCCGCAGCCGACCGCAGGGCGAGATCGCCGACATCTTCCTGAAGCGGAGACGCTGAGATGGCGGCCGCGCCCCTTCTGCTGATCGCGGCGGGCGGCACCGGGGGCCACATGTTCCCGGCGCAGGCCCTGGCCGAGGCGATGATCGCGCGCGGCTGGCGGGTGAAGCTTTCGACCGATGCGCGCGGCGCGCGCTATGCCGGAAACTTCCCGCCCGAGGTGGTGGTCGAACAGGTGGCTTCGTCCACCTTCGCGCGGGGCGGGATCGTGGCCAAGGCCGCGACGCCCTTCCGCATCGCGGGGGGTGTCGCCTCGGCGGTGGCGGCGATGTTCCGCGACCGGCCTGCGGTCATCGTGGGCTTTGGCGGCTACCCGACCATCCCGGCGCTTTCGGCGGGGCTGATCGCCCGCGTGCCGCTGATGATCCACGAACAGAACGGCGTGCTGGGCCGCGTGAACCGCGCCTTCGCCCGCAAGGTCGCGGTCATGGCCTGCGGCACTTGGCCCACGGCGCTGCCCGAAGGCACGACTTCGGTCCACACCGGCAATCCCGTCCGCGCCGCGATCCTTGAACGCGCCGCCGCGCCCTATATCCCGCCCGGCGACTACCCGATGAGCCTTCTGGTCATCGGCGGCAGCCAGGGCGCGCGCATCCTGTCCGACGTGGTGCCCGCCGGTCTTGCCGCGCTGCCCGAGCCGATGCGCCGGAACCTGCGCATCGCCCACCAGGCCCGCCCCGAGGATCTGGAGCGCGTGGTCGCCGCCTATGAAGCCGCAGGTCTGGATGCCGAAGTCGCGCCCTTCTTCACCGACATGCCGCGCCGCCTGACCGAAGCGCAGCTGGTCATCGCGCGCTCTGGCGCCTCGACGGTGGCGGAACTCGCGGTGATCGGCCGCCCGGCGATCCTTGTCCCCTTCGCGCAAGCGACGGGCGACCACCAGACCGCCAATGCGCGCGGCATGGTCGAGGCGGGGGGCGCGATCCTGATCCCCGAACAGGCCCTTGACGCCGACACGCTGGCGGGGCAGGTGGCGGCGGTTCTGGGAACCCCCGGTGCGGGCATGCGGATGTCGCATGGCGCGCTGTCGCGGGGTATCCCCGACGCGACCGAGCGGCTGGCCGCCCTGGTCGAGGACCTGGCGACAAGAAAAGGTTGAACGAATGAACGCGGCGACGAAACTTCCCGGCGAACTTGGACCGATCCACTTCGTAGGCATCGGCGGCATCGGGATGTCGGGCATCGCCGAAGTGCTGATGACGCTGGGCTACCCGGTGCAGGGCTCGGACGCGAAAGCCTCGAAGATCACCGACCGGCTTGTGGGGCTGGGCGCCACCTTCTTCGAAGGTCAGCGCGCCGAGAACCTTGGCCAGGCGGCCGTGGTGGTGATTTCTTCCGCCATCAAGAAGGGCAACCCCGAGCTTGAAGAGGCCCGCCGCCGTGGCCTTCCTGTGGTGCGCCGGGCCGAGATGCTGGCCGAACTCATGCGCCTGCGGTCAAACATCGCCGTGGCCGGAACGCATGGCAAGACGACGACCACGACGATGGTCGCCACGCTTCTGGACAAGGGCGGCTTCGATCCTACCGTCATCAACGGCGGCATCATCCACGCCTATGGATCGAATGCCCGCGCCGGCGCCGGGGAATGGATGGTGGTCGAGGCCGACGAATCCGACGGCAGCTTCAACCGCCTGCCGGCGACCATCGCCATCGTGACGAACATCGACCCCGAACATATGGAGCATTGGGGGACCATCGGGGCGCTGCGGAAGGGCTTCTTCGACTTCGTCTCGAACATCCCCTTCTACGGCCTTGCCGTTTGCTGCACCGATCACCCGGAAGTTCAGGCCCTTGTTGGCCGCGTGACCGATCGCCGCATCGTCACCTTCGGCTTCAACGCCCAGGCCGATGTCCGCGCCATCAACCTGACCTACAAGGACGGCATCGCGCACTTTGACGTGGCGCTTCAGGGTGAAGGCAAGGACAGCGTGATCGAAGGCTGCACCCTGCCGATGCCGGGCGATCATAACGTCTCGAACGCGCTGGCGGCAGTGGCCGTGGCGCGGCATCTGGGGATGAAGAAAGACGAAATCCGGGCCGCCCTTGCGGGGTTTGGCGGCGTCAACCGGCGCTTCACCAAGGTGGGCGAGGTTCTGGGTGGCGTCACCATCATCGACGACTACGGCCACCACCCGGTGGAAATCGCCGCCGTGCTGAAGGCCGCGCGGCAGGCCATCGCGGGCCGTCCCGGCGCCCGGATCATCGCCATCCACCAGCCGCACCGCTATTCGCGGCTGTCGAGCCTGTTCGATGATTTCTGCACCTGCTTCAACGAAGCCGATGTGGTCGCCATCGCCGATATCTATGCCGCAGGCGAAGACCCGATCCCCGGCGCCTCGCGCGACGATCTTGTGGCGGGGCTGATCGCCCATGGCCACCGCCACGCGCGCGCGCTGCTGGACGAAGCCGACCTGTCGCGCCTGGTCCGCGAACAGGCCCGCCCCGGCGATATCGTGGTCTGTCTGGGTGCGGGCACGATCTCGGCCTGGGCCAACGCGCTGCCGGCGCGATTGCAGGGCTAAGATGGAAAGCGGTCTGAAGCGCAGCGTCGGGCCGTTCCATCCAACCCCCTGTGGCGTCGATGCCATTGTCGGCGCGGTGCTTATGCCGGTCGAACGGCGGGCCGACCTGATCTCGACCGTGCATCTGATCGTCTTTGCGCTGGTGAACCTGGTGCCGATCTGCGGGAAGCGCCGCGCGCACGACAGTTCCATCCGCCTGCCGCTTGGAAAGCCGATTGGCGCGTCGGTCTGGAGCGGGGAATGAGCCTGCCCGTCCTCCTTGCGTGCCTTTGGGCGGTGTTCGCAACCATCACCGCCTTCCTGCCGTTCCGGGCGCAATTCGTCCCGGGCTTCGCGCTGCTGATCGCGGCGCCCATCCTGCTCGTCTGGATCGGGCGCGATCACGGCTGGGGCTTCGCGGCGCTGGGCCTTCTGGGCTTCCTGTCGATGTTCCGGCGGCCGCTCTTTCACCTGTTGCGGCGGATTATCGGCAAAGCCTGATCCCCCGGCTTGCATGACAGGAACCGGGCGGCTAGTGAGCGCGCCATGATTCCAAGCGATTCCCTTTATTCATTACCCCCTGTGCGCGGCACGCTGACCTCTGACCGATCCTTGGCCGACCTGACCTGGCTGCGGGTCGGCGGGCCGGCGGACTGGCTTTTCCAGCCTGCCGATGCGGCGGACCTGGCCGCGTTCCTTGCGGCGCTGGACGGGGCGGTCCCGGTCTTTCCGATGGGCGTGGGGTCGAACCTCATCGTCCGCGACGGCGGTTTGCGGGCCGTCGTGATCCGGCTGGGCCGGAACTTCAACTCCATCGAGATCAACGGCGACGCCGTCACCGCCGGCGCTGCCGCGCTGGACGCCCATGTGGCGCGCCGGGCGGCCGAGGCGGGGGTGGACCTGACCTTCCTGCGCACGATCCCCGGCAGCATCGGCGGCGCGGTGCGGATGAACGCGGGCTGCTACGGGTCTTATGTGGCCGACCACCTGATCGGCGCCACCGCCGTCACCCGCGAAGGGCGCAGCGTCACCCTGTCGCCCGCCGACCTTGGCTTTGCCTACCGCCACTCGACCCTGCCCGAAGGCTGGGTCCTGACCAGCGCCACCTTCCGCGGACAGCGCGCCGACCCGGCAGAGCTGGAGGCCCGGATGGCCGACCAGATCGCCCGCCGCGACGCCAGCCAGCCGACGAAGGACCGCAGCGCCGGATCGACCTTCCGAAATCCGGCTGGCTTTTCCTCGACCGGGCGGGCCGACGACACGCACGACCTGAAGGCCTGGAAGGTCATCGACGATGCCGGCATGCGTGGCGCGCGGCTGGGCGGCGCGCAGATGAGCGAGATGCATTCCAACTTCCTCATCAACACCGGCGGCGCGACCGCCGCCGATCTGGAGTCCCTGGGCGAAGAAGTGCGAAAAAGGGTTTTCCAAAACAGCGGTTTGACGCTAGAGTGGGAAATCATGCGCATCGGCGATGCGCTGGTGAAATAACCAATCAAGATCAGGGGCAAAAAGCCCCGGCAAAAGCGGGCGCAAAGCCCCGAAGAGGCAGACGTGGCGGGCAGGTCGAGCGGGACAGCCCCCAAGGTGGCGGTACTGATGGGCGGACCCTCGGCTGAACGCGAGGTGTCGCTTGTCTCCGGGCGTGAATGCGCCGGGGCCCTGCGGGCGGCGGGATACCAGGTAGTCGAGGTCGATTGCGGCCCCGATCTGCCGTCGCGCCTGTCCGAAATCCAGCCCGACCTGTGTTTCAACGCGCTTCATGGCCGCTGGGGCGAAGATGGCTGCGTCCAGGGTCTTCTGGAATGGCTGCGCATTCCCTATACCCATTCGGGCGTCCTCGCCTCGGCGCTGGCGATGGACAAGGCCCGCGCCAAGGAAGCCTTCCGCGCCGCCGGACTGCCGGTCCTGCAAAGCGTGATCCGCCCCACGGCCGAGGTCCGCGCCGCGCATGTGCTGCCGCCGCCCTATGTGGTGAAGCCGAACAACGAAGGATCTTCGGTCGGGATCTATATCGTGCTGGCCGATGCGAACGGCCCGGCGCAGCTGTCCGATGACATGCCCGATCGCGTGATGGTGGAAACCTACGCCCCGGGCCGCGACCTGACCTGTTCTGTCATGGGGGACCGGGTTCTGGCCGTGACCGAGATCCAGACCGAAGGCTGGTATGACTACCACGCCAAATACGCCCCCGGCGGGTCGCGCCATGTCTGCCCGGCCAACCTTCCGGCCGATGTCTACGCCGCTTGCCAGGATTACACCTTGCGCGCGCATCGGGCGCTGGGGTGCCGCGGACTCAGCCGCAGCGATTTCCGTTGGGACGACACCCGCGGGGTCGAGGGGCTGTATCTTCTGGAAACCAACACCCAGCCGGGCATGACGCCCACCTCGCTTTCGCCCGAACAGGCGGCCGAGGCCGGGATTTCCTTCCAGGACTTCTGCGCCTGGATCGCGGAGGACGCCTCATGCAATCGCTGAGAGCCGAGCCCCGCCTGACCCGCCTGCCGCGCACCACCACTTCGGTCGCGACCGCCGCGCGCCGCGCCGCGGAGCCGCGCCACGATCCCGCGCCCTCGCGCCTGTCCTACCGGCTGGAACGCCTGCGCCTGACGCCGGGCTTTCATTCCGCGATGCGTGTCTGGCTGCCGGTCTTCGTGCTGGCGGCTTCCGTCGGGCTTTGGTTTTCCAGCGAAGACCACCGCGCCGACGTTGTCGCGAAATACGCCCAGATCAAGGAGCAGCTGCAGAACCGGCCCGAATTCATGGTGACGCTGATGCAGGTCGATGGCGCCTCGCCGGCGGTGGACGGGGCGGTCCGCAAGATCATGCCGATGGCGCTGCCGGTCAGTTCCTTCAAGCTTGACCTTGAAGCCATGCGGGCCCGGATGGAACAGATCGACGCCGTGAAAAGCGCCGAATTGCGGGTGCAATCGGGCGGCATCCTGCGCGTCAACATCACCGAACGCGTGCCGGTGGTGATCTGGCGCAGCGAAGCTGGGATGGAACTTCTGGACGATACCGGCCACCGCGTCGCCACCCTCCTGACCCGCGAGGGCCGCAGCGACCTGCCGCTGATCGCGGGGCAGGGCGCCGAGGCGCATGTCCCCGAGGCGCTGGGTGTCCTTACGGCGCTGGCCCCTGTCATGAAACGTGTGCGTGGCCTCGTGTATATGGGCGAACGGCGCTGGGACGTGGTTCTGGATCGCGGTCAGCGCATTCTTTTGCCCGAAGCCGATCCGGTGGGGGCGGCGGAACGCGCCATGGCCTTGAACGGGGCGCAGGATCTGCTGGGGCGGGACGTGGCGGACGTCGATCTGCGCAACGCCTCCCGGCCGACGCTGCGGCTGACGCCTTCGGCGCTGGCGGCACTGAGACAAGAAAAATCGGGACAGGCAAAAGAAACGAAGGTGGCAGGGCAATGACGGATCTTTACCAGTCCCAGCGGGCAATGCGGAACATGCGCCGTGCCGCCATGCAGCGCGGCGTCATTGCCATCCTGGATGTCGGCACATCGAAGATCGCCTGCCTTGTCCTGCGCTTCGATGGCCCCGAAGAGGGCCGCGAGGATGGCTTGGGCTCTTTGGCCGGGCAGTCGCAGTTCCGCATCATCGGCGCGGCGACGACCATGTCGCGCGGCATCCGCTTTGGCGAAATCGACGCCATGCAGGAAACCGAACGCGCCATCCGCACCGCCGTCCAGGCAGCGCAAAAGATGGCCAATGTCCGCGTCGACCATGTCATCGCCTGCCTTTCGGGCGCCTTCCCGCGCAGCTATGGCCTTGCGGGGGAAATTCCGCTGGATGGCGCGCAGGTCAGCGAACAGGACATCGGCCGCGTTCTGGCCGCCTGCGACGTGCCCGACTTCGGTCAGGGCCGCGAGGTGCTGCACGCCCATCCGGTGAACTTTTCGCTGGATCACCGCTCCGGCCTTGCCGATCCGCGCGGCCACGTCGGCCAGAAGCTTTCGGTCGACATGCATCTTCTGACCGTCGACACCGGCGCGATCCAGAACCTGCTTTACTGCATCAAGCGTTGTGATCTGGAACTGGCCGGTCTGGCCTCGTCAGCCTATGTCTCGGGCATCTCGAGCCTGGTGGAAGACGAACAGGAACTGGGCGCCGCCTGTATCGACATGGGTGGCGGGTCGACCGGCGTCTCGGTCTTCATCAAGAAGCACATGATCTTTGCCGACAGCGTGCGGATGGGCGGCGATCACATCACGTCCGACATCTCGAAGGGCCTGCAGGTGCCGGTCGCCACGGCCGAGCGCATCAAGACCTTCCACGGCGGTGTTGTTGCCACCGGCATGGACGACCGCGAGATGATCGGCATCGGCGCCGACAGCGGCGACTGGGAAAAGGACAGCCGCAAGGTCAGCCGCGCCGAACTGATCGGCATCATGCGGCCCCGGGTCGAGGAGATATTGGAGGAAGTCCGCGAGATGCTGGATGCCGCCGGTTTCGACCAGCTGCCTTCGCGCCAGATCGTGCTGACGGGCGGGGCCTCGCAGATCCCCGGGCTTGACGGGCTGGCCTCGCGTATCCTTGGGCGCAACGTGCGACTCGGCCGTCCGCTCAGGGTCCAGGGGCTGCCGCAGGCCGCCACGGGGCCGGGATTCGCGTCGTCCGTGGGGCTTTGCCTCTTTGCCGCGCACCCGCAGGATGAATGGTGGGACTTCGAAATCCCCGCCGACCGCTACCCGGCGCGTTCGCTGCGCCGTGCCATGAAATGGTTCAAAGACAACTGGTAAGCGCAACATCCTGAGACGTTGGCGAAATGCCGCTTAAGCCGTATCGGTTGCGCCCCAGATTTTGTGTCTGGAGGGCGTTTTTTTCGTGACCTTCAATAGCGTAAAAGCTAGATTGCGGGGAAGCGGGGACTGGGCCCGATCAACGAGGCCGAACGTGAAGACAGGCGGAAACAGTAAATGGCATTGAACTTGAAGATGAGCGAACGCGAAGAGTTGAAGCCCCGCATCACGGTGTTCGGGGTGGGCGGCGCGGGCGGCAACGCCGTCAACAACATGATCGACAAGCAGCTTGAAGGCGTGGAGTTCGTGGTTGCGAACACCGACGCGCAGGCGCTTCAGCAAAGCAATGCCAAGGCCCGCATCCAGATAGGCATCAAGGTCACCGAAGGGTTGGGCGCAGGCGCTCGCCCCGCGATCGGCGCGGCCGCTGCCGAAGAAAGCATCGAGGAAATCGTCGACCATCTGGCCGGTGCGCACATGTGCTTCATCACCTGCGGCATGGGCGGCGGCACCGGCACGGGCGCGGCCCCGATCATCGCGCAGGCCGCGCGTGAACTGGGCGTCCTGACCGTCGGAGTTGTCACGAAGCCCTTCCAGTTCGAAGGCGCCAAGCGGATGCGTCAGGCCGATGAAGGCATCGAGGCCCTGCAGAAGGTCGTCGACACGCTGATC
>DJWG01000028.1:25635-36811 GCA_002440945.1 Rhodobacteraceae bacterium UBA6236
CGCGCCGTGATGGACGAGATGGGCAAAGCCATGATGGGCACCGGCGAGGCTTCGGGCGAAAACCGCGCCATCCAGGCCGCCGAGATGGCGATCGCCAACCCGCTTCTGGACGAAATCAGCCTGCGCGGCGCCCGGGGTGTGCTGATCAACATTATCGGTGGTTCGGACCTGACGCTATTCGAACTCGACGAAGCCGCGAACCGCATCCGCGAAGAGGTCGATCCCGACGCAAACATCATCGTGGGTTCGACGCTGGACGATACCCTGAACGGCTGCATGCGCGTGTCGGTCGTGGCGACCGGCATCGACGCCGCGCAAAGCGCCGTCGAGGTGCAGCCGCAGCGCCGCCGCCTGGCCGAGCCGAACGAGACCGCCCACCAGGCCGCGCAAGCCGTTCAGCACCCCGCGCCGCGCATGGCCCAACCCGCGCCTCAGCCGGCGCCGCAGCCCATGCAGCAGCCGGTCCAGCAACAGCCCGTGATGATGGAGCCGGAACCCGCGCCCGCGCCGGCCCCCGTGCAGCAGCAGGAACGCAACCTGTTCAACGCGCAGCCCTCGCAGGCGGAATACTACGACGAGGACGACAGCGACGAACTGCCGGCACCCGCCTACCGCCCGCAGCCGCAGCGCGAGATCCATGCCTCGGTTGACAGCGCCGGCGATTTCGTCGCCCCGCGCGCCCGTGCCGCCGGAACGCCATCGCCCGAAGCGATCGCGCGTCTTGCCGCTGCGGTGAACCGTGCGCCCACGGCGAGCCAGCGCCCGCAGGCCCAGGCGCCGCGTCCGGCGATGCAGCCCCGCGCCGCAGCCCCGGCCCCGGCGGCGGACAAGCCGCGCTTCGGGATCAACTCGCTGATCAACCGCATGACCGGGTCGCACCCGGCCGATCATGGCGAACGCCTGAACCAGGCGATGCGCCAGCAGCCGCAGGTCACTGCGCAGCAGCATTACGAAGACGAGGTCGATCCCGAACAGGACCGGATCGAGATCCCGGCTTTCCTGCGTCGCCAGGCCAACTGATCGCGGCTTTGTGACGTTACGTCAGATGTGAGCGGAAAAGGCCGGGGAAACCCGGCCTTTTTTAATGTAAATCAAATAGTTACCGGATGTTTGTTTCGCTAGGTGCATTAACCTGCCGGTTGAACCTTGCAATGTTTCAAGACGTTGCAAAGCGTGAGTTGAGTAGCAGCGGTGCAGTCGCTACCTGACACTCGGGATCCATGCGATCCTTTGAATATCGGAGCAAGACCCGTGCAGACCACGCTCAGAACCGCAGTTACCTTCGAAGGCGTCGGGCTTCACACCGGCGCCCCGGTTCGCATGACGGTCAACCCGGCCTCGGCAGGGACGGGCATTCGCTTCCGCCGCACCGATATTGCCACGGATGGAACGGGCCGCAATCCCATCGTCCCGGCGCGCTGGGATGCGGTGGTTCCCTCGAAGCTTTGCACGCTGATCGAAAATGCCGACAGCGTAACGGTTTCGACCATCGAACACATCATGGCGGCCCTGTCCGGCTGCGGCTTTCACAATGCGCTGATCGACATCGACGGACCGGAAGTGCCGATCCTCGATGGCTCGGCGCTCGCCTTCGTCGAGGGGCTTCTGGAAGCCGGGCAGCGCCAGCTGAGCAGCCCGCTCATCGCGATCGAGATCCTCGCGCCGGTCGAGGTGCAGGATGGCCTTGCGGTCGCCCGCCTGGAACCCGCCGAGACGCTGGAAATCGACTTCTGCATCGACTTTGCCGATGCTGCCATCGGGCATCAGGAAAAGCACCTGCGGCTGGCCAATGGCGCCTTCGTGCGCGAACTTTCCGACAGTCGCACCTTCTGCCGCCAGTCCGATGTCGATGCCATGCGCGCCAATGGGCTGGCGCTGGGCGGCACCTACGAAAACGCCGTTGTCGTCGATGGCGACCGCATCCTGTCGCCGGGCGGTCTGCGCCACACGGACGAGGCGGTCCGCCACAAGATGCTTGACGCGGTGGGCGATCTTGCCCTGGCTGGCGGCCCGATCCTTGGCCGCTACACCGGCCACCGCGCCGGACACGCCATGACCAACCGCTTGCTCCGCGCGCTTTTTTCGCAGCCCGAGGCCTGGCGGCTGGTGGAATGCCGTGGGGCGCGCCGCCGGATCCTGCCGGGCGTCGATGTCCACCGTTCCGATATTCCGGCCGTTGCCTGAAGAACCGGCCGCAGGGTGCGAAAGGCGTTTTGCGCCCAGTATTTTTCTGTGCTAGAGCGAACCGAACACTGCGCCGCAATCCGTCATTCGGGATCCGCGGCGCGATAAACCGGGTTGAGAGACGGGGTAGCAGGCATGGTGCGGGGCAGGACGGCACGGTTCGTCGGCGTTCTGGCGCTGAGCGCCACGCTGGCGGCGTGCGGGGGCGGCAACAGATCGGCTGCCGCGAACAAGACCCCCTTGGACAATTTCACCGCCGAGCAGATCTACAAGCGCGGCGAGTGGGAGCTGGAGAACGGCAGGAAGGGCAAGGACGCCGCCTACTACTTCTCTGAAGTCGAGCGGCTTTATCCTCATTCCGAATGGGCCAAGCGGGCGCTGATCATGCAGGCCTATGCCGCCCACAAGGATCGCGACTATGACACCAGCCGCGCCGCTGCGCAGCGCTACATCGACACCTATCCGGGCGAAGATGACGCGGCCTATGCGAAATACCTGCTGGCCCTGTCCTATTACGACCAGATCGATGACGTGGGCCGCGACCAGGGGCTGACCTATCAGGCGCTTCAGGCGCTGCGCGCCGTGATCGAGGAATATCCCGACAGCGAATATGCCCGCTCGGCCATGCTGAAGTTCGACCTGGCCTTCGACCATCTCGCCGCGAAAGAGATGGAGATCGGTCGCTATTACCTGAAGCAGGGCCATTACACCGCCGCCATCAACCGCTTCCGCGTCGTGGTCGAACAGTTCCAGACCACCACCCAGACGCCCGAGGCGCTGCACCGGCTGGTGGAATGCTACCTGGCACTTGGCCTGACGAACGAAGCCCAGACCGCTGGCGCGATCCTGGGTCACAACTTCAAGTCGACCCAATGGTATCAGGACAGCTACAAACTCCTGACCGGCAAGGGCCTGACGCTGGAGGCCAAGGGCGACAGCTGGCTGTCGCGCGTCTATCGCCAGGTCATCCGGGGCGAGTGGCTCTGACATGACCCGCCGGTGCGTGAGATCACGCACCCTGCGGGCCAGCTTCGGGGTCTGCGGGGCGGCGCCGCTTCGGGATCTATCCCCATGCTGAGAACGCTTGAAGTCCGCGATATCCTCATCATCGACCGGCTGGATCTGGAATTCCGGTCCGGCCTCAATGTGCTGACCGGCGAAACCGGGGCCGGGAAGTCGATCCTGCTGGATTGCCTCGGCTTTGTTCTGGGTTGGCGCGGGCGCGCCGAATTGGTGCGGCAGGGCGCCGAACAGGGCGAGGTGACGGCGGTCTTCGATCTGCCGCCCGGACATCCCGCCCATGCCGTGCTGTCCGACGCCGGCCTGCCCGACGGGGAAGAACTGATCCTGCGCCGCGTCAACGCCGCCGACGGGCGCAAGACCGCCTATGTCAACGACCGCCGGACCAGCGGCGAGGTGCTGCGGGCGCTCTCGGATACCCTGGTCGAACTCCATGGCCAGCATGACGACCGCGGCCTGCTGAACCCGCGTGGCCACCGTGCGATGCTCGATGCCTTCGCAGGCGTCGAGGCCAAGCTTTCCGCGACCCGTGCCGCCTGGACCGGGATGAGCCGCGCGGCCAAGGCGCTTGACCAGGCCGAAGCGGCGCTGGCCGCCATGCGGGGGGAGGAAGACTTTCTGCGTCACGCCGTGGCCGAGTTGGACAAGCTGGACCCGGCGCAGGGCGAAGAAGCCGAACTCGACGCCCGCCGCCGCGCGATGCAGGCCGGCGAACGCATCCGCGCCGACATCGCCCGCGCCCTGCAGGCGCTTTCGGGCGACGGGGCAGAGGGGATGATGTCCGACGCGAGCCGCTGGCTGGAAGGCGTGGCCGACCGCGCCGAGGGGCGGCTGGATCCGGCGCTGGCGGCTTTGTCCCGTGCGCAGATCGAACTGGGCGAAGCGGCCGGGGCGGTGGAAAGCGTGCTTGAAGACCTGGCCTTCGACCCCCGGGAACTGGAAGCGGTTGAAGAACGCCTGTTCGCGATCCGCGCCCTGGCGCGCAAGCACAACGTGCTGGCCGATGATCTGGGCGGGCTCGCCGCCGATCTGCGCCAGCGGCTTGCGGCGCTGGATGGCGGCGAAGAAAACCTGCGCGCGCTGCAAGCGGCGCTGCACGCCGCCACCGCAACCTATGACGCGGCCGCAGCCGCGCTGGGGGCCGAACGCGCCGCTGCCGCGCTGCGGCTCGACCAGGCGATCGCCGCCGAACTCGCCCCCCTGAAGATGGAGCGCGCGGTCTTCCGCACCGAAATCACCGGAGGCGAGGCCGGTCCCGAAGGCCGCGACGCCGTGGCCTTCACCGTCGCCACCAACCCTGGCGCGGCTGCAGGGCCGTTGAACAAGATCGCCTCGGGCGGGGAGCTTTCGCGGTTCCTTCTGGCGCTGAAGGTCTGCCTGATGCGCGGCGCCGATGGCGTGACGATGATCTTCGACGAAATCGACCGCGGCGTCGGTGGCGCCACCGCCGATGCGGTCGGGCGGCGTCTGGAACGGCTGGCGGATGGCGCGCAGATCCTTGTCGTCACCCACAGCCCGCAGGTCGCGGCGCGTGGCGGCCATCACTGGCGGGTGGAAAAGCGGGTGAAGGATGACGTGACCACCTCGACCGTCACGGCCTTGCCCCGCGCCGAACGGGTCGATGAAATCGCCCGGATGCTGTCGGGCGAGACGATCACCGAAGCCGCCCGCCAGGCCGCACTGGACCTGCTGGACCGTTAGGCGTCAGCCTTCGCCGGTAAAGCTGGCAGACACGACCTGCCAATGCCCGCCTTCGCGCGTCATCAGCGCCGAAAGCACCGCCCCGATCCGGCCCGCGTCCGACCCATCGGCATTTAGCACGCCCGACAGGACGAAGCGTTGCATCACCTGCGCGACGCCCGGAAACACCGGCCGCACCTTGGTTCGCCCCGTAACCAGCTTCACCCGCGCAAAAGCGCCCGCCATTTCAGCCCTGAGCGCCGCCTCGATTTCCGCCCGGCCTTCGGCCCAGCTTCCGGTCAGCGTCAGGAAATCGGCATCCTCGGCAAAGAAGGACAGGATCGCGTCGATGTCATGGGTGGAAAAGGCAGCAGAAAATGCCTTGGTCAGCGCCTCGGGGTTGGGCAGGCTCATGGCAACACCTCGACGAGCTTTCCGGGATTTAGAATATTGAACGGGTCCATCGCCCGCTTCAGATCGGCCATCACGCCCCAGGCCGCGCCATGTTGCAGCGCCATGAGGCCCTTCTTGCCCACGCCCACGCCGTGTTCGCCGCTGATCGTGCCGCCGACCGCCAGCGCCCGTTCGGCCATCCGCCGGGCGACGTCCTTGGCGCGGAGAAGCTCCTGCGGATTGTCTTGGTCCAGAAGCAGGATCGCATGGAAATTACCATCACCGACATGGCCAAGGATCGGCCCCGTCAGCCCTGCCACCGCAATATCTTCCCGTGCTGCCTGAACCGCTTCGGCCAGCCTGGAAATCGGCACGCAGACATCCGTCAGAAGGCCCATCGACCCCGGCCTCAGCGCCAGGCACGACGGATAAGCCCGGTGCCGCATCCGCCAAAGCGCAGTCCGCGCCTCGGTCGTCGTGGCCCAGTCGAAATGCGCCCCGCCCATGCTGGCGACGATTTCGCCAAAGCGCGCCGATTGCTCGGCCACGCCCGCGTCGGACCCATGGAATTCGACCAGGAGATGCGGCTTTTCGGGCATCTCGGCGCCGTCATGGGCGTTGAAGGCCCGCGCTACGGCTTCGTCCACGAATTCGATCCGCGCCATCGGAATGCCCGACTGGATCGTCGCGATCACGGTGTCAACCGCAGCGCCCAGATCGTCAAAGGCGCAGACCGCCGCCGCCACCGCCTCGGGCTGGCCATGAAGGCGGAGCGTCAGTTCGGTGATGATCCCAAGCGTGCCTTCCGCACCGACGATCAGCCCGGTCAGGTCATAGCCCGCCGAGGATTTGACCGCCCGCGTTCCGGTGCGGATGATCCGCCCATCGGCCAGCACCACCTCAAGCGCGCGGACATTGTCGCGCATCGTGCCGTAGCGGACGGCAGTGGTGCCGCTGGCGCGGGTCGAAGCCATGCCGCCAAGGCTCGCATTCGCGCCGGGATCGACGGGGAAGAACAGCCCCGTGGCCCGCAGTTCGATATTCAGCGCCTCGCGCGTCACACCGGGCTGGACGACGGCCAGCATGTCTTCGGGCAACACCTCAAGCACCCGGTTCATCCGGGACAGGTCGATCACCAACCCGCCCGCGGTCGCAAGCGCATGCCCTTCCAGCGAGGTGCCGGTGCCCCAGGGAACCACGGGGCAGCGATGGCGGCTGCAGATCGCCATGATTCCCGCCACCTCGGCGGTGGTTTCCGGCCAGGCCACGGCATCGGGCGGGGCCGGGGCAAACCAGGCCTCGCTATGGGAATGCTGATCGCGATCCGCCGCCGATCGGCTGAAGCGCGACCCGAGAAGCGCCGCGGTCTCGGCGAAGGCTGCGTCGTGATCCATGACCTGTCCCCTTTGGGGCGCACCCTAGCGGGCAGGCCCGCCGGTGGAAAGCCCTGCGCCGGCGGTCCCGGCGGTCACCCCGCCATCAACCGGCGCCGTTGCGGCAAGAAGCCAGGCCCGCGCTTCGGGCGAAACCCTCGGCCCGATCTTCTCGCGCACCTCGGCGTGGTAGGCATCAAGCCATTCCCGCTCGGCCCTCGTCAGAAGGGCGGCATCGATCAGCCGCCGGTCGATCGGCACGAAGGTGAGGGTGCGGAACCGCAGCATGACGCGATCCGCATCGCCACCGGAAAGGGCAGGCGCGGGTTCGACCACCACGAGGTTCTCGATCCGGATGCCAAAGGCGCCCTCGCGGTAATAGCCCGGTTCGTTCGAGAGGATCATCCCCGGTTGCAGCGGCACGTCCGACAGCCGCGAAATCCGCGCCGGCCCTTCATGGACGGACAGGTAGCTGCCCACGCCATGCCCGGTGCCGTGGTTGTAATCCTGCCCCGCAAGCCACAGGGGCATCCGTGCCAGCGCGTCGATATGCGCCCCGGCCAGGCCCACTGGCCAGCGCAGCCGCGACAGCGCGATCATCCCCTGCAACACCCGGGTAAAGGCCGCCCGCTCGTCCACTCCCACCGGCCCCACGGCGACGGTGCGGGTCACGTCGGTGGTGCCATCGGCATATTGCCCGCCGGAATCGATCACCACGATCTCGCCCGGCGCGATCTGGCGGTTCGTTTCCTTCGTCACGCGGTAATGGATCACCGCGCCATGCGGCCCGGTCCCGCAGATGGTGTCAAAACTGATTTCCCGCAGCGCATTGGTCGCGCGGCGCTGGTTTTCCAGGGCCGTCACCACGTCCATCTCGGTCAGCCCGCCCGCCGGTGCCGTCATGTCGAACCAGGCCAGAAACTCGACCACCGCTGCGCCATCGCGCAGATGCGCCTCGATGGCGCCCGCAACCTCGACCGGGTTCTTGCAGGCCTTGGGCAGAAGGCAAGGGTCTTCGCCCCAAACCACCTCGATGCCCGCGGCTTTCAGGATCTCCGACACGGCCAGTGGCGCCGTGGCGCGATCCACCTGCACAGGGCCCGGCAGCACCCGTAGCCCCGCCTCGAACTGCGATGGCGGCAGAAGCCGCACCGCATCCCCCAGATGGGCGCCGGCCGCGCTGTCATATTTCGCCGGATCGGAATACAGGTCCGCCGACCCATCCTGATGCAAGACCGCAAAGCCATGCACCACCGGATTGCGCGCCACATCGCAGCCCCGGATGTTCAGAAGCCAGGAAATGCTGTCGGGCAAGGTCAGCACGACCGCCGAAACCCCGCGCCCCGCCAGCCCCGCCGCCAGCCGCCCGCGCTTCCCGGCCGCGTCCTCGCCCGCCAGTCCGATCGGCTGGATCACCACCGGCCCGGCAGGCGGCGGCGGTTGGTCGGCCCAGACCGCATCCAGCAGGTTGGCGACCGGCTGCAGCCGGACCCCCGATCCCTCAAGCGCCAACGCGATCTCGTCCACTTCCTTCGCGGTATGGAGCCAGGGATCGAACCCCACCACACCCGCCTCCAGATGCTCGCGGATCCAGGGGCCCGGCTTCACCTCGGGCCAGGGCACCGGCGTGAAGGACACCATATCGACCTGCGCCTTCACCTGCGTCCGGTAGCGCCCGTCGATGAACACCCCGGCCACGTCGGGCAGCACGATGCAGAACCCGGCCGACCCCGTGAAACCCGTAAGCCACTGCAACCGTTCATCATGCGCGGCGACATATTCGCCCTGATGGGCATCTGCCCGCGGCACGATAAATCCCTGAACGCCCGCCGAAGCCATCTGCACCCGCAGATCCGCCAGCCGGCCCGGACCAGCCTTCGGATCGGCGGTGCTGTCAAAGCTCTGGAACATCACGCCCTCCACCCGTTCTTCAGCTTGGCGAAAATATCCTCGGGGGTCCAAGGGGGCAGACAGCCCCCTTGCCCGGCAAGCGTCACCCCGCGCGGCGCAGGGTCTTGCCCCTGCCGCGGGGATTGGCGTCGAACAGGCTTGCCAACTGTTCCGTCATCGCGCCCGCCAGCTGTTCGACATCGGTGATCGNNGTCACGTCATGGCCGATGCCGATGGCGATCAGCTCCACCAGCCGCCGCTTTTCGACCATGGCGATCACGTCGCGCAGGTGCTTTTCCAGATAGTTCGCCGGGTTCACCGACAGGGTGGAATCATCGACCGGCGCGCCGTCCGAGATCACCATCAGGATGCGCCGCGCCTCGGGGCGGGCGAGCATCCGGCGATGCGCCCATTCCAGCGCCTCGCCGTCGATGTTTTCCTTCAGAAGCCCCTCTTTCATCATCAGGCCCAGGTTCAACCTGACCCGTCGCCAGGGCGCGTCGGCGCCCTTGTAGATGATGTGGCGCAAATCGTTCAGCCGTCCCGGTTGCTGCGGGCGCCCCTGCGCCAGCCAGCGTTCACGGCTTTGCCCGCCCTTCCAGGCCCGCGTGGTGAAGCCCAGGATTTCCACCTTCACGTCGCAGCGTTCCAGCGTCCGCGCCAGAACATCGGCGCAGATCGCCGCGATCGAAATCGGCCGCCCGCGCATCGACCCCGAATTGTCCAGAAGCAGCGTGACCACCGTATCGCGGAATTCGGTGTCCTTTTCCTGCTTGAACGACAGCGGGGTTGTCGGATTCGCGACCACCCGCGCAAGGCGCCCCGCATCAAGGATGCCTTCCTCAAGATCGAACAGCCAACTGCGGTTCTGCTGCGCCTGAAGCCGGCGCTGCAACTTGTTCGCCAGCCGGCTCACCGCCCCCTTCAGCGGTTCCAGCTGCTGGTCCAGATAGGCGCGCAAACGGTCAAGCTCGGCCGGTTCCGCCAGATCCTCGGCGCGGACTTCCTCGTCGAAATCGGTCGAATAGACGACATAGTTCGGGTCCGCCTCGGAATAGGGCGGCGGCGGCGGCGGCTCCAGCGGCGCGTCCGCCTCAGGCAGTTCCGCTTCCTCGACCATCTCGGTATCGGCCTGATCCTCCATCGAGACCTGGGCCTGGCTCTGGTCGTCCTGCTGGTCCTGGTCCTGTTCGGGGCTGGCGTCGGACTCCTGGCTGTCCTCGCCCGACTGATCCTCGCCCTCTTCGCCCTCGGGTTCCTGTTCGGGCTCGGCGCTGTCGGCCTGGTCTTCCTCAAGGTCCGGGTCGTCGCCCAGCTGGTCGCCGTAGCCCAGATCCTTGATGACCTGCCGCGCCAGTCGCGCAAAGGCCGCCTGATCGGCCAACACCTCGTTCACATGGTCGAGCGTCCCGCCGGCCTGGGCTTCGATAAACGGCCGCCAGAGATCCATCAGATGGGCGGCGGCGCCGGGCAGGGGGCGCCCCGTCGCCAGATGGCGCACCAGATAGCCCGCCGCAACCGGAAGTGGCGCATCCTCGGCGGCGCGAAGGTTGCCGTAGCCCTTCCGTTCGGCCTCATGCCCGATCTTCGCGTCGATGTTGCCAAGCGTGCCAGGCATGTCGCGCGCGCCGACCGCTTCGCAGCGGGCCGTCTCCATCGCCTCGTACAGATCCTTGGCCATCGGTCCGGCGGGCTGATAGCGGCTGGCGATGGCGTCGTCGTGATAGCGACGCCGCAGCGCGAAGGCATCGGCCGTGCCGCGCGCCACCAGAACCTCGTCCCGCGTCAGGCGGCGGCTGATCTGCGGCAGCCGCATGGTGTCCGCCGTCATCCCCGGCGGATCGACGGAATAGGTGACGGTCAGTTCCGGGTCGTTGGCCAGCGTCTTCGTCGCCTCGGCCAGCGCCTTCTTGAACGGATCGGCGGGGTTGTCTGCGGGTTTGGTCATCTTTGCGCCAATGCTGGGATCGGGCGGGCAGGGTCAGGCGCGCGGGCCGCCCGCCCGCTGGCGAACCCGGATATGCACCGGAACGGCAGAACCGGCAGCCGGTTTGCGGCGGGAACGCATCCGAAACAGGTTGCGGTCCCTCCGGCCTCCATCACTTCATGCTCTGGCTGGCCGCGCTTTCGGGCAGTTCCTCGTTGAAGCAGCGCTGGTAGAACTCGGCCACGGTCTGGCGTTCCAGCTCGTCGCATTTGTTCAGGAACGACAGCCGGAAAGCATAGCCCACGTTGCGGAAGATCTCGGCGTTCTGGGCCCAGTTGATGACGGTCCGCGGGCTCATCACCGTGGACAGATCGCCGTTCATGAAGGCGGTGCGGGTCAGGTCCGCGACCGTCACCATCTGCGCGATGGTCTTGCGGCCCTTCTCGGTGTTGTAATGCGGGTTCTTGGCCAGGACGATGGCGGATTCCGCGTCGTGGGACAGGTAGTTCAGCGTCGCCACCAAGGACCAGCGGTCCATCTGCGCCTGGTTGATCTGCTGCACGCCGTGGTAAAGCCCGGTCGTGTCGCCCAGGCCCACGGTGTTCGCCGTGGCGAAAAGGCGGAAGGACGGATGCGGGGTGATGATTTCGTTCTGGTCCAGAAGCGTCAGCTTGCCGTCATGCTCCAGCACGCGCTGGATCACGAACAT
>DJWG01000095.1 GCA_002440945.1 Rhodobacteraceae bacterium UBA6236
GGCGCGCAGGCGATCCATCCGGGCTACGGCTTCCTGTCCGAAAACGCGAACTTCGTGCAGGTGCTGGAAGATCACGGCATCGCCTTCATCGGCCCCACCGCGGAACACATCCGCATCATGGGCGACAAGATCACCGCCAAGGACACGATGAAGCGTCTGGGCGTGCCCTGCGTCCCCGGTTCGGACGGTGGCGTCCCCGACGTGGACGAGGCGCGCCGCGTGGCCGCCGAAATCGGCTATCCGGTCATCATCAAGGCCACCGCCGGCGGCGGTGGGCGCGGGATGAAGGTCGCGAAATCCGAGGACGAGCTCGAAATCGCCTTCCGCACCGCCCGGTCCGAAGCCAAGGCCGCCTTCGGCAACGACGAAGTCTACATCGAGAAATATCTGCAACGGCCCCGCCACATCGAGATCCAGGTCTTTGGTGACGGCAAGGGCAAGGCCGTGCATCTGGGCGAACGCGACTGTTCCTTGCAGCGCCGCCACCAGAAGGTCTTCGAGGAAGCCCCCGGCCCCGTCATCGACGAGGCGACCCGCGCCCGGATCGGCAAGACCTGCGCCGAAGCGGTCGCCGCGATCAACTATATCGGCGCCGGCACGATCGAGTTCCTGTTCGAGGATGGCGAATTCTACTTCATCGAGATGAACACCCGGCTTCAGGTCGAACATCCGGTGACCGAATACATCTTCGGCGTCGATCTGGTGCGCGAACAGATCCGCGTCGCCGCCGGCCTGCCGATGAGCTTCCGCCAGGAGGATCTGAAGGTGCAGGGACACGCCATCGAGGTGCGGATCAACGCCGAGAAGATCCCCGAATTCGCGCCGCGCCCCGGCAAGATCACCCAGTTCCACGCACCGGGCGGCCTGGGTGTGCGCATCGACAGCGCGCTTTATGACGGCTACACGATCCCGCCCTATTACGACAGCCTGATCGGCAAACTGATCGTCCACGGCCGCGACCGGGAAGAGGCCCTTGCCCGGCTGAACCGCGCCCTGTCCGAGCTGATCATCGACGGCCAGGGGGTCGAAACCACGGTCCCGCTGTTCCATCTTCTTCTTGAAGAAAAAGACATCCAGACGGGCGACTATTCTATCCACTGGCTGGAAAAGTGGTTGGCGACGGCCTTCGCCTGACGGGCGACCGCGCGGCGATGGCGCCATGCTGACGCCGCGCATCCTGCTGTCGGCCTATGCGCAGGGCGTGTTCCCGATGGCCGAAAGCCGCGACGCGGCAGAGGTCCACTGGGTTGACCCGCGCCGGCGCGGGATCTTCCCGCTGGAGGGCTTCCACATCTCGCGCTCGCTCCGCCGCCGCATCCTGCGCGGGGGCTACGGCATCACGCTGGATCAGGATTTCACGGGCGTTCTGGATGGCTGTGCCGACCGGGAAGAAACCTGGATCAACCCCGATCTGCGCGCGGCCTATATCGAACTGCACCGCCTGGGTCACGCCCATTCGATCGAGGTCCGCGACGCCTCCGGCGCGCTGATCGGCGGGCTTTATGCGGTCACGCTGGGCGCGGCCTTCTTCGGGGAAAGCATGTTTTCAAGGCGCACCGATGCATCGAAGATCGCATTGGCTTTCACCTTGCGCCACCTGCGGAACTGCGGTTTCCAGCTTTTCGACACGCAGTTCCTGACGCCGCATCTGGCCTCGCTTGGCGCGGTCGAGATTTCGCGGGCCGACTATCGCCGCAGGCTGGCAGAGGCGCTGGCGCAAGAGGCCGACATCACCGCCCGCCCCCTGCCCCGCCCTCAGGAGGTGGTGCAGGACAGCAGCCAGACATCATAGCGCGGGTGGACCAGCGCCGAGAGCGCCGGGCTTGACGCGATCATCCAGCCGCTGAAAACCGTGGTCCGGCTGGAGGAATCCGTAATCGTCAGATGCGCCCAGGCGTTCGAACTGGGATCGTCGGCGGGAAAGCGGCAATCCGACAGCGTGATGTCGAGCTTGCCGAAAGCCTGCGTTTCATGCACCCGGATCGTCAGGTCTGTCGTCGCGCCCGACACCTTGTCAAGCGCCCGGAAAACCGCACCAGAGGATTCCGCCGCGCCCGAGGGACGAGGCTCCGGCGGGGTCTGCCCGGCCTCCTGCGCCAGGGCAGGAAGACCTGCAAGGCAGAGCGCCAACGCCAGCACGGCCCGGGTCGTCATGGGGCGGCTTCCGCGGCGGGCGCCGCCGTATCGGAGGATTTGTCGGAACCGCCGCCCACGAATTTCATCATGAGCGTGATCAGGCTGACGGCGCCCTGGGTATCCTCGATCTCGCCCCCCGGGGCGAGCACATCGGCGCTGCCACCCGGCTGGATGTCGATGAAGGACCCGCCCAGCAGCCCTTCCGCGGCCACGGCGATGGTGCTGTCGTCAGGCACTTCGATGCCCCGTTTCACCGTGACCACGGCATCGGCCATGAAGGTCTGCGGGTTCAGGCTGAGCGAGGCGACCGAGCCGACCTTGACCCCCGCCATCCGCACGTCCGTTCCCACGGTCACGCCTTCGACCGACCGGAAACTGGCGCGGAGCGTATAGGCATCAGGTGCGCGCCCAAAGCCCAGGCCCTGACTTGCGTAGATCGCAAAGCCGATGGCCACGGCCAGAACGGCGGCGCCGGTCAGAACCTCGGTCTTGGTGTGGCTCATGGTCTTATTCCGGCGACCAGGCCTCGTAATCGGCGCGGGTCACGGGCGTGGCGCGGCGGATCGAGCCTGCGGGGGCATAAGCCAGGGGGGTGCCGGTCAGATTTTCAAGATGCGGCTTTTCCCAAGACTTGTGGGCCAGCGCGACCCTGGTCGGCGGCTCGTCCCAGGTGAAGTGCAGCCAACCGTGCCAGTCAGGCGAAATGCGGCTTGCCTCGGATTCGCCGTTGTAGATCACCCAGCGGCGCTTGCCGTCGGCGGTCTGGAAAAAGGCGTTGCCTTGGGCATCCTCGCCGACCTTCTGGCCCTTGCGCCAGGTGTAGATCTGGGTGCCGAGGGTCTGGCTGTTCCACCAGGTCAGCAAGCGAAGCAGAAAGTTCATGCGGCATCCTCCGGGACGGTCAGGCCCCTTATAACGCGCGGCGCGGCAAGGTCCAGTGCCGGTTCCGGCGAATGCCGCCGACCGGCGGCTGCCGCCCGCGATCAATGTGCGAAGAACGAAAGCCCCATCCGTTCCAGCCGCGACCGCACAAGGGTCTGCCGGCGCTGGGGCAAGGTGGCGGCGAGGCCGGGGAAAAGTTCCTCGATCTCGTTGCGCTGGGCATTGCCAAGGCCGTTCAGGGAATGGTCGGCGGGATTGAACGCCTCGACCCAAAGCCCGTTGGCCAGGACGATCTGATGGCGTTCGAACACCGGCAGGATATAGGTCACCGCCAGCATGTCCACGACCCGGATGTGCCGGTTGTGGACCAGATGCTTGGCCGACACCAGCGCCTCGTGATCTTCAAGATCAAGCACGGTCTTTTCCGCCCCGACCAGGACACGGTGGTTCGGGCTGAGCAGCATGTCCTTTTCGGGCACCGCCGGACCGATACCGCCGGTCCGCAGCAGAACCGGGCGCAGGTGCGGCCGCGACACCAGCTGGGCATAGTCCAGCCGGGTCTGGAAGACATGGCGCAGAACCTGCACGCCATGATCGCGGGTCAGCACCTTCTGACCCACCGCAAGCGTCTCGACGGGCCATTCGCCCGTCGGGGTTGCGATCAACGTACCGGGAGTGAAACAGGACAAGGCAATCTCTCAGAAGCGGGCTGTCCGGCGCGGTGCGCTGGACCGAATTGCAGGGGAGGATGGCCGCGGGGACCGGACGGGGACCAACGCGAATGCGGACGCCCGGTTCCCCGAAGGAACGGCAGCGTCCAGCCAAAGGAAGACAAGATCAAGGATTTGCCCGAAACGGCGTTGGCCATCGGCGCAGGCGGCGGCCAGACGGCGCAACCCTGTCGCGCCCGCCAAGGCAGGGGCAGACGGAGTTTCAGGATGGTGGGAGTCGTCGGCGGTGATGCCTGACGCCACAAAGTCGATTTTCCGCTTCGCAGACATCAAGTCATCACCACCTTAGTACCAAGCGTCCGACATGCCTGTTGCACGCGGGCGACCACACTCTTCGACCACACATCCCCGGTCTGAAGCACACACCTGCTTGTCACCGGGGCCACCACTCACATCACGTCACACACCGAACTTGTTACCCAAGGACACTCGCACGCACTGGTTAACACCACACACACATGCCTGCGGAAAAACGCCGACGGAAAAGATGAACCAGACACGGGGGCCACACCCGCCCTTTGCGCCCGAACCGTCCGCTGCACATCGAACGGTCATCCTGCAACCGGAACCTCAGGGACGGATCTGCACATCCGACTTGCTGTCTTCCGGTCTTCTTCCGTCTGCGCTCTTTCGCCGACGCCTTAGGAATACGCCTGCCGGCAGTTCCGACAAAGGCTTTTCGGCCAATATGTTGGGCGTCAAAGGCCGGTCAGCCCAAATTGAAGGCCGACCATCGTGGTAACTGTTTCATGAACAACGACCATCTGCGCACTATTGGCGCAGTTCAATCGATCCAATTCGAGGGTGGAGCGACCGGTCGCGGGTCAAAAATCGTTAACCTGTCGAAAGCGACTTGTCTAATTCGACAGGTCCCCGTTTCGGAGGAGGAAACTCCGAAAATCCGCTGTGCCGGTCAAAATTTCCAAAGCGGGAAGACCGGCTTTGGATCGAAATTCGGAACATTCATCCTGCAACCTGCGCCGTTGTTTCCGACCATCACCCGCCACACCAGCCAGAGTTGCGCAACCCTTGATTCGGTCGCGATTCCACACGCGGTCAGATCCTCGTTTCAGCCGGTCGCGAATTGCTGGTCGTAAAGGGACCGGAACTTGCCATCACGGGCCAGAAGGTCCTCAAGCGATCCGACTTCCCGCACCTCGCCCTGTTCCAGATAGCAGATCTGGTCCGCCCGCAGCACGGTGGACAGCCGGTGCGCCACGACGATGGTCGTGACGCCCTGTGTCACGCGTTCCAGCGCATCGCGCACCAGTGCTTCGGAGTGGCTGTCAAGCGCGCTCGTCGCCTCGTCCAGAAGCAGGATCGGCGCATTGCGCAGGACCGCCCGGGCGATGGCAAGGCGCTGGCGCTGGCCGCCCGACAGGAAGGCCCCGTTCTCGCCGATGGGCGTGGCATAGCCTTTCGGCAATTGCTGGATGAATTCGTCGGCATGGGCGACATGGGCGGCGGCGCGCACCTCTTCATCTGACGCGCCGGGTCTGGCGATGCGGATGTTTTCCATCACCGTCTCGGAAAACAGGAAGGTGTCCTGCCCCACATAGGCGATCTTGCGGCGGAGCGAGGCGAAGGTGGCCTGCTTCACATCCGCGCCGTCCAGAAGGATGCGGCCCTCGTCTGGGTCGTAAAGCCTGAGGATCAGGTTCAGAAGCGTGGATTTGCCGCCGCCCGAGGGACCGACCAGCGCCGTCGTCTTGCCGGCGGGAAAGTCCAGCGAAATGCCGTTGATGACGGTCTTTCCGTTGCCGTAAGAGAAATGCACATCCTCGAGCGTCAACTGCCCCGGACCATCGGGCAGATCGCGGGCGTCCGGTGCCTCGATCATCGTGCGGGGCGTGTCGATGAGATCATACATCATCTGCACGCCGATCATGCTGCTTTCGATCGACACCCGCATCTTCGAAAGCCGCTTGGCCGGTTCATAGGCCATGAGGAAGGCGGTGACGAAGGACATGAGCTGCCCCGGCGTTCCTGAGGAATGGCCGAACAGGCTGACGGTGCTGAGAATGACGATCGAGGCGATGGCAAGCCCGGTGATCCCATCCATGAGCGGCGTGGTCGCCGCTTCAAGCCGCACCATCTTGTTGGCGCGTTTTTCCACCTGGCGGACGGCCGTTTCCATCCGCGCGGCCATCACCTCTTCCAGCGCGAAGGCCTTGATGACCCGCGAACCGGTGGCGGTTTCCTGCACGACGCGGATGATCATGGCGAGCCCGGCCATTTCCTGCGCCATGATGGTGCGGACCTTCGCAAGGATCTTGCGCACCCCGAAAAGCGCCGCCGGACCCACGACCAGACAGACAAGCGACAGAAGCGGCTGCTGGTAGAACATGACAGCCACAAGGCCCACCAGCGTCAGCGCGTCACGCACGAAGCCAGTGACCAGGATGTCGATCACCTGACGCGCCATCTGGGCGCTTTGCGTGACCCGAAGCAGCACGTCCGAGGATTCCGTGCGGTTGAAGTAGGTCAGCCCCTGTTCCAGCAGGCGACGGAACAACTGGACCTGCTTTTCCGCCACGATCCGGTTGCCCGCCCGCGCCATCAGCACGATCTGCGCGAAGGAGGCCACACCTTTCAGGAAGAATATCGACGCCACCCCCACCGCCACGAAATAGACCCGCGTGCGATTGGCCGAAGACATGGAATCGACGATTTCGCCCATGATCCAGGCGGACAGCGAAGTGGTCACAGCCACGAGGATCATGGCGGCTATCGCGGCAAGATACCTGCCACGGTGTTCAGGAATGCTTTCCGCCAGAAGCCGCCACAAAAGACTGCGCGAAGCATACCAGCCGCTTTGCCGCGCCATCGCGTCGCGGGCCTTTCCAAAGATCGACATGCCGCTCCCTTGTCCCGCGCAATCCGAACGACCCGGGGGGTCGCTTGATCGCCTGACGCCCGGAATTAACGGCTCCTGACCCGGGACTCAAGTTGCCATTGACGGCGATGCGCGGGAACCATCCGCGGTCCGCAACCTGAAGAGGAATCGCAAAGGTTCTTTGTAGATACCTATTTTTCTTGCGAAAATGCCAATGAAAGCGCAAGAATTGCGGAAAGGGCCGGACCAGATCGTTGCAAGGTCCGCACCGCGCATCGCCGCCGAAATCCTGTCGGCGGGTGTTTGAATGGAAGACGACGAAACCCCCTGGACACGCAGTCAGACCGGGTTTTCGGGGGTCGATACAGTTCTTGATACTTCGAACAGCACCTTGATCGTGGGGGCGATGAGGATGACCTGCAAGAAGCCTGTCGCATTTCTGTTCGCCTGCCTGTTGGCCCTTTTCGCGACAGCCACCATGGCACGGGACATCGGCACGGTCGTGTCGGCCGATGCAGGCGCAACCCTCATCCGCCTGCAGAAGTCGGCGAAACTTGCAGCGGGAAGCGGGATTTCGGAAGGCGATGTGATCGTCACCAACCGCAGCGCCCAGGTGCAATTGCTGTTCCTTGACCAGACCCGGATCGCCATCGGGCCGAATTCGCGCTTCGTCGTCGAGGATATTACCCTGCGATCCAACGGCACGGCCCGGACATTCGCGGTTTCGGCGGTCGAAGGGTCGTTCCGCTTCATCACCGGGAAAAGCCGGAAATCAGCCTATGCGATCAACACGCCCACCGCGACGATGGGCATCCGTGGAACCGCTTTCGATTTCGTCAGCCGCAAGCAGAGCGGGACCGATGTCATCCTGTTCACCGGCGAGGTGCGCCTGTGCGGCCGGGCCGGCAACTGCGCGATGGTGGCCGGGGATTGCATGGCTGTGCGGATGGATGGGGGCAGCAATTTCAGCGCCATGACGAAGAAGGGTCAGAGGCGCGACATGATTGCCGGCGGTTTCAATTTCGTCCAGGACCAGACCCGGCTGCGGTCAGACTTCCGCACCGCGACACGATCCTGCGGGCGCGATGCGGTGGTGCCGCGCGAGATCCGGCAAGGCAACCGCGAAGTGCGACCCGAACCGCCCAAACCCGAACCGCCCGCGCCCGAACCTCCGGCGCCCGAACCGCCCAAACCCGAACCGCCCAAGCCAGAGCCGCCAAAACCGGAGCCGCCCGCCCCGGAACCGCCCGACCCGGATCCGCCAGGGCCAGTTGTGGACTGATGCAGAGGTGCTGCGCGACTGAAACCACCAGCCGGACCGGGGCACCGCTGCTTCAGTGCCCCGGCCGGCGCATCGCTTCGGCCTGATCCATGCACAAGTTCGGGTTCCTCGCTTTCGGCTTCCTGATGGTGGCGCTGGTCGCAGCCCTGCGGATCACCGATCCCTACCCCATCCAGTCGGCGCGGCTTTTCTATTTCGACTATCTGCAACAACTCCAGCCGCGCGCCCATGGCGATCTTCCCGTCCGCGTGGTCGATATCGATGAAGCCTCGCTCAGGGCGCTCGGACAATGGCCCTGGCCCCGGAACCGGCTCGCCACCCTGACCCAGCGCCTGACCGACGACTACGGCGCGGCGGTCGTGGCTTTCGATGTCCTGTTTCCCGAACCCGACCGGCTGTCGGTGTCACGCCTGCTTCTGGACCCCGCCGCGGCGCCGCTTTTTGCCGAACCGCCTTCGCCCGCGCTGGTTTCGGCATTCGACAACGACCAGGTCTTCGCCAGGGCCATGTCGGGGAGGAACGTGGTTCTGGGCATTGCCGAGGGCCAGAATGGACAGTCCGCCACGACTTATGACAAGGCGGGCTTCGTCGAAATCGGCGCATCCCCCGCCAGCGGCCTTGTGCCGCTCCGGTCCACCACCGGTGTGCTTGCCGCGCTGTGGCGCGCCGCCGCAGGGATCGGCGGCATCAATGTCAGCCCCTACGACAATTCCGGCATCGTGCGCGACGTGCCTCTGGCCTGGCAGACCACCGCAGGCCCGCTGCCCAGCCTGTCGCTTGAGGCGCTGCGGGTCGCGCTGGGGGAAACCACCTACCGGATCGTCGGCCCGCCGACTGCGGAAGGCGTGGTGTCAGAAATCCAGCTTGGCGATTTCGCGCTTCCCACCACATCGGACGGACGGTTCTACATTCACTACCGCGCCGATACGCCCGATCTTTACGTCTCGGCGGCGGCGGTCCTTGCACCGGGGATCAGCACCCAGGTCCGCGACCGGCTGGAAGGCACCATCGTTCTGGTCGGAACCTCCGCCGCCGGGCTTCTCGATCTGCGCACGACCGCCTTGGGCGAAACGGTTCCCGGCGTTTCGATCCATGCGCAGGTGCTGGAACAGATCCTGTCGCACGACTTCCTGCGCCGCGGCGATTTCCAGGCGGGGCTGGAGCTTCTGGCCTTCGTCTGCCTCTCGGCGATCGTGGTCGCGGTCATGTCGATGACCGGCCCGATCCTGTCGATGGTGGCGGGCGGGGTGGCCGCGCTGATCCTCCTCAACACCAGCTGGTTCTTCTTTACCCGCGGCGTGCTTTTCGACGCCACCTTCCCGATGGCGGGCGGCTTTGCGGTATTCCTGCTGCTGGCCGGCTATCAGTTCATCGTCGCCGACCGCGAAAAGCGCCTGATCCGCAAATCCTTCGTCCATTACGTCGCACCCTCCGTCCTGCAAGAGATCGAGAAAAGCGGCCACAAGACAGAACTCGGCGGCCAGATCCGCCCGGTCACGGTGATGTTCTGCGACCTGCGGAACTTCACGCCACTAAGCGAGACGATGTCACCCCAGGCGCTGGTCGCGCTTCTGAACGGGCTTTTCAGCAGGTTTTCGGACTGCATCCTGAAGGAAAACGGCACCATCGACAAATATATCGGCGATTCCGTCATGGCCTTCTGGAACGCCCCGCTTGAAACCCCGGACTATCACCGCCGCGCCTGCCGGGCCGCGCTGGCGATGCGCCGCGCGCTTTGGGAGTTCAATCAAGGCGCCCAGATGAAGGGCGATCCGCCCCTTGCGGTCGGCGTCGGCCTGGCTTCGGGTCCGGCCTGCGTCGGCAACATCGGCTCGTTGCAGCGCTTCAGCTATTCCGCCATCGGCGACACCGTCAACATCGCCGCCCGGGTCGAGGCGAGCAGCCGCCATCTGTGCTACGATCTGGTGATTTCGGACGAAACGGCGGCGGCGTGCTTCGGGATGGCCCTGCTGCCCGCCGGTCGGATCGCGCTCAAGGGCAAATCGGACCGCCTGCCGCTGCATCTGCTGGTCGGGGATGAAACCCTGGCCGCGACCGGGGAATTTGGAAGGTTGCGCACCTCTCACCATGCCTTGCTGGCGGAAATCGCCGCAACCGGGCAGATCCCGCCATCCCGCTTGGCGCACTGCAAGGAGGCGGCGCTGCCGGTCGACGAAGGACTTGTCGCGTTCTACGACCGCCTGCCGCAGCGCATGGCGGATCTTGGGGCGGACACGGTGCGAGAAGGCGCAGCACGGGTGTCCATCCACTTGGGCCAGTCGACGTTTCAGTAAGATGTGGTGCCCGAGGCGAGACTCGAACTCGCAAGCCTTGCGGCGGAGGATTTTGAATCCCCTGCGTCTACCATTCCACCACTCGGGCCACCTGGAACGACGATCTAGCGCCCCGGAGGGCGCCAGACAAGCGGTATTGCGGATGGCATACGATCAAAGCTGATCGGTGCCGAAGGTATTGCAGGCATCGATCTTGCCCGATTCCATGCCGCGGACCAGCCAGCGTTGCCGCTGCTCAGAGGTGCCGTGGGTGAAGGCCTCGGGCATCGGTGTGCGCCCGGCGTTGCGCATCAGGGTGTCGTCGCCGATCTGCTTGGCGGCATTGATCGCCTCAAGCAGGTCCTGACGGTCGATGGTGCCGAACTTCTGCGATGCCTGACGCGCCCAGATGCCCGAAAAACAATCGGCCTGCAGTTCGATCTTCACCGACAGTTCGTTCGAGACCGCCTGGTCGGACTGCTGGCGGACGCTGTTGACTTTTTCCAGGATGCCAAGTTCGTCCTGCACATGATGGGCGACCTCATGCGCGACGACATAGGCCGCCGCGAAATCGCCCCCCGCGCCCATGCGCTGCGAAAGCGTGGTGAAGAATTCGGTGTCCAGATAGACCTTCTGGTCGATCGGACAATAGAACGGACCCGTCGCCCCCGAGGCATTGCCGCAGGGCGAAGGCGTCACCTGCTTGAACAGCACCAGCGTCGCCGGATGGTAAGTGCGGTTCTCCCGGCGGAAAATGTCAGACCAGATTTCTTCGGTATCGGCCAGCGTCACCGATACGAACTCTCCGGCCTGCTTGTCGGCTTCGGTCAGCGGCACGTTCGACTCCACGACCTCGCTTGGGCCGCCCAGCTGACCATTGATCAGCGGCGTCACGTCGATGCCAAGGAAATAGCCGATCACGATAACAGCCAGAAGTCCGAAGCCCCCGATGCTGGCGCCGCCCGCGCCGCGCATGCGTGTCCCGCGCCGGTCCTCGATGTTGCTGCTGCCGCGACGGCCCTGCCATCTCATCGCTGTCTTCCCCCGAACGTTGCGATCCGCCGCGATTCCGGCGGCGATCCTTACCGTAGTTACAATAGCTTGTGTAACGCGCGGTGGCCAAGCCGGTTCCGCTTGACGCATCCCGTTCCATGCCCTACCCCCCGCAACGGGGCTAAGGACAGGATCGGACAGATGTTCCGCCGACTATACGAATGGACCCTCGGCTGGGCGCGGTCGCGGCATGCGCCAGCAGCAATGGGCACGGTTTCCTTTGTCGAAAGCTCGGTCTTTCCCATTCCGGCGGATGTGCTGTTCATTCCGATGTGCGTGGCGCGGCCCGACCGATCGATGCAATATGCCACCATTGCCACGATCACTTCGGTGCTGGGCGGCATTTTCGGCTGGGCCCTTGGCTTCTATGCCTTCGACCTGATCGCCAGGCCGATCCTTGAATTCTACGGCAAGCTTGAAGCCTTCAACGCGCTGCGCGGCGAAACCGGGCAGATCGCCATCCTGGTGATGCTGGTCACCTCGGGCCTGACGCATCTGCCGCCGATGAAGGTCGTGACGATCCTGTCGGGCGTGATCGGCTTCAACCTGCCGCTTTTCATCCTTTCCGCCATCATCGCGCGGGGCGGGCGGTTCTTCGGCCTTGCCTGGCTTTTGCGGCGCTATGGCAAGGCGATCCTTGAATATATCGAACGCCGGCTGCCGCTGGTGGCGCTGGTGGTCGCGGTCCTGGTCGTCGCGGCGGTCTTCATCCTCAGGATGCATTGATGCGGATAAGCTTCGGAAGCCGGCAGAAACTCGCGATCCTGGCGGCACTGGGATCGGCGGCCATGCTGATCGCGGCCTTCGCCTTTCAGGCGATGGGCTACGCGCCCTGCAAGCTGTGCGTCTGGCAACGCTGGCCGCATGGGATCGCCTTCGCCATCGGTCTTCTGTTCGTCCTGGGCATCCGGGCGCGCCCGCTTGCGGTGTTGGGCGCGCTGGCAGCGGCGGCGACGGGCGTGCTGGGCATCTACCACACCGGCGTCGAACAGGGCTGGTGGACCGGTCCCTCGACCTGCACATCGAAGGATATCAGCGGCCTGTCGTCGGAGGAACTGCTGAACCAGATCCTCACCGCGCCGCTGGTCCGCTGCGATGAAATCGCCTGGCAGTTTATGGGCCTGTCGATGGCGACCTGGAACGCCATCCTGTCCTTCGTGCTGATGGCGATCTGGATCGCCGCCTTCCGCGCCCGCGACTGAAGGGCTTAGCGCCGCCCTGCCCGGCGCGTGGCAAGCATCAGGTTTGTTTCGGACGAGGTCACGCCCTCCAGGCGCCGGATCAGCGCCAGGACGGCATCGAATTCCTCAAGCGTCCGTGTGCCGATTTCCGCGATCAGATCCCAGCGGCCATTGGTGGAATGGACCGCGACCACCTCGGGCAGGCCGGTCAGGCGCGACAGGATGCGGTCGGTGCCGCGACCCTCGATCCCGATCATCATCAGCCCGCGCACCGGCATCGCGGTCACGTCGCCCCGCGTGAGCACGGTGAAGCCGACGATTTCCCCCCTGGCCGACAGCCGTTCGATCCGCGCCCGCACGGTGGCGCGCGACAGGCCCATCCGCGCCGCAAGGTCCGACAGCGACGCCCGGCCGTCGCGGCGAAGCTCGGCCAGAAGTCGGTGATCGGTATCGTCCAGTTCGGTCAATTGAAGCATCCTTTCGGCCAATAGCCCCGACATTTCGCGCAAAATGCTGGAAGAAGGCTGACACGACTTGGTCGATGATGGCAATCATTGACCTGTCCCCACCATTCGCCCCAGTGACCGGAGCCTCGACATGACCGCTCATCGCCCCTGCATCCTGATCGGCGCCCCCATCGACAGCGGCCAGAAACGCGCCGGCTGCCTCATGGGCCCCGCCGCCTACCGCGTGGCGGGCATCCAGCGCGCGATCACCGATCTGGGCTACCCGGTCGAGGATTGGGGCGATGTCGCCCTGCCCGCCCTGCGCCCGGCCCTCTGCACCAACCCGGCGGTGCATTCGCTGGCCGAAACCGTCGGCTGGACCGAGGCGCTGGCCGCCCGCGGGGCCGAAGCGATGAAGACCGGCTTTCCGATCTTCATGGGCGGCGATCATTCGTTGTCCTTGGGGTCCATCGCCGGGGTCGCGGGGCATGCGCGGGACGAAGGCCGCCCGCTTTTCGTTCTGTGGCTCGATGCCCATACCGATTACCACACGCCCGTCACCACACAGTCCGGCAACCTGCACGGCACACCCGTCGCCTATATCGCCGGGCGCGAAGGGTTCGATGCCTTCCCACCCTTTCCCGCGCCCGTCCCGCCGGAAAACATCTGCCTTTACGGCATCCGTTCCGTCGATCCCGCCGAACACCACGGGCTTCTGGAAACCGAAGCCACGATCTGCGACATGCGGGTAATCGACGAACGCGGCATCATCGCCCCCTTGCGCGAATTTCTGGACAAGGTGGCGGCGGCGGGCGGGATGCTTCATGTCTCGCTCGACGTGGATTTCCTTGATCCGTCGATCGCGCCTGCGGTGGGCACCACGGTTCCGGGCGGCACCACCTTCCGCGAAGCGCATCTGGTGATGGAGCTTCTGCACGAAAGCGGCCTCGTCACCTCGCTCGACCTGGTCGAGTTGAACCCCTACCTCGACGACCGCGGCAAGACCGCCCGCCTGATGGTGGATCTTGTGGGCAGCCTCATGGGCCGCAAGGTCTTCGACCGCCCCACCCGGACCGGAGTGTAAGAAGTGACCCAGTTGAATGTCGTGCCTTTTGTCAGCGTCGACAACATGATGAAGCTCGTTCATGCCATCGGGATCGAACGGATGATGGTCGGGCTGGCAGACCGGATCGAGGCCGATTTCCGTCGCTGGCCCAGCTTCGACAAGACCCCTCGCATCGCCAGCCATTCGGACGTGGGGGTGATCGAGCTGATGCCGACGTCGGACGGGCAGACCTACGGCTTCAAATATGTGAACGGCCACCCGACCAACATGAAGCGCGGGCTTCAGACCGTCACCGCCTTCGGTGTTCTGGCCGAAGTGGCGACGGGCTACCCGGTACTGTTAAGCGAGATGACCATCCTCACCGCGCTGCGGACCGCCGCCATGTCGGCGCTGGCGGCGCGCTATCTGGCGCCGAAAGGCGCCACCACGATGGCGCTGATCGGCAACGGATCGCAATCGGAATTCCAGGCGCTGGCCTTCCGGGCCATCTGCGGCATTTCCGAGGTGCGGCTTTACGACCTGTCGCCCGAGGCCACGGCGAAATGCGCGCGCAATCTTGCCGGATCGGGGCTGCGGGTCGTTTCCTGCGGATCGGCAGAGGACGCGATCCTTGGCGCGCAAATCATCTCCACCGTCACCGCCGACAAGCAATATGCGACGATCCTGTCGGGCAACATGATCGGCCCCGGCGTCCACATCAACGCGGTGGGCGGCGACTGCCCCGGCAAGACCGAACTGGCCGGGGATATCCTGCTGCGGTCGGACATCTTCGTCGAATACCCGCCCCAGACCCGGATCGAGGGCGAGATCCAGCAACTTCCCCCCGACCACCCGGTGACCGAGCTTTGGCAGGTGATGACCGGCGCGGCAAAGGGGCGGCCCGACGCCGCCGCGATCACGCTTTTCGACAGCGTGGGCTTCGCGATCGAGGATTTCTCGGCCCTTTGCTACCTGCGCGAAAAGCTGACGGTGCTGCCCTTCTATGACCAACTGGACATGATCGCCGACCCGGACGACCCGCGCGATCTTTACGGGATGCTTCTGCGCGCCAGCCCCGCAGAGGAAAAACGCGCCTGACCGCCTGTCGCGGGGCAAAATCCGGCCCGCCCGCCCCTGCAAACCGCCCGGCTTGCTTGCAGCGACCGGCGGTGGCCGGTATAGTGCGCGCCAACTAGATATGGCCTTCAGGCCAGAGCAACCAAAGGGCGATACCCCCCGTGAGCGATACCCCCGACACCCCGGAAAACGAGGGCAAGGAACTCGTGCGCATGGCGCATTCCGGGCCCAGCATCTCGATCACCGAGGAAATGCGGACCGCGTATCTGGATTACGCGATGAGCGTGATCGTCAGCCGCGCCATCCCCGACCTGCGCGACGGGTTGAAGCCGGTGCATCGCCGCGTGCTGTTCGCGATGCACGAAACCGGCAACACCTTCGACAAACCCTACCGCAAGTCGGCACGACCCGTGGGCGACACGATGGGGAAATACCATCCCCACGGCGACGCCTCGATCTATGACGCGCTGGTCAGGATGGCGCAGGATTTTTCCATGTCGCTGCCGCTTCTGGATGGGCAAGGCAACTTCGGCTCGATGGACGGCGATAGCGCGGCGGCGATGCGCTATACCGAAGTGCGGATGCAGAAGGTCGCCAATTATCTGCTGGCCGACATCGACAAGGAAACCGTCGATTTCCAGCTGAACTATGACGGCAAGGACCGCGAGCCGACCGTCCTTCCGGCGCGCTTTCCGAACATGCTGGTCAACGGCGCGGGCGGCATCGCCGTGGGCATGGCCACGAACATCCCGCCCCACAACCTGGGCGAGGTGGTCGATGCGACGCTGGCGCTGATCCAGAACCCGGACCTGTCCGCCGAAGAGATCATGGAGATCATCCCCGGCCCCGACTTCCCCACGGGCGGCGTGATCCTGGGCCGTTCGGGCGCGCGCAAAGCCTATCTTGAGGGCCGCGGTTCGGTCATCCTGCGGGCCAAGACCCGGATCGAGGACATCCGCAAGGACCGTCCCGCGATCATCGTCGATGAAATCCCCTATCAGGTGAACAAGGCGGCGATGATCGAGAAGATCGCCGAACTGGTCCGCGACAAGAAGCTGGAAGGCATCGCCCATATCCAGGACGAAAGCGACCGCACCGGGGTCCGTGTCGTGATCGAACTGAAGCGCGACGCGACCGCCGAGGTGGTGCTGAACCAGCTTTTCCGTTTCACGCCGCTGCAAACCTCATTCGGCTGCAACATGCTGGCCCTGAACGGTGGCCGCCCCGAGCAGCTGACGCTGCGCGATTTCCTCACGCATTTCATCACCTTCCGCGAAGAGGTGGTGGCGCGCCGCACGGCCTATGAACTCAGGAAGGCCCGCGAACGCAGCCATATCCTGTGTGGTCTGGCCGTCGCCGTGTCGAACGTGGATGAAGTGGTCGCCACGATCCGGTCTTCGGCCGATCCGGCCGAGGCGCGCGAACGCCTGATGACGCGGCGCTGGCCCGCCCATGACATCGCGGAATATATCCGCCTGATCGACGATCCCAGCCACAAGATCAACGATGACGGCACTTACAACCTGTCGGAAATCCAGGCCCGCGCCATCCTCGACCTGCGGCTTCAGCGCCTGACCGCGATGGGCGTCAAGGAAATCACCGACGAACTGGAAGAACTGGCCGCCAAGATCAAGGATTACCTTGAAATCCTTGGTTCGCGCGAACGGATCATGGGCATCATCTCGGACGAGTTGCGCGAGGTGCGCGAACTGTTCGCCGTTCCGCGCCGGACCGAGATCACCGACTGGGCCGGCGATCTGGACGACGAAGACCTGATCGAACGCGAAGACATGGTCGTCACCATCACCTCCGGCGGCTACATCAAGCGCACGCCCCTGGCCGAATTCCGCAGCCAGCGGCGCGGCGGCAAGGGCCTGGCCAGCATGGCCACCAAGGAAGACGACGTGGTGACGACCCTGTTCGTCGCCAACACCCACACGCAGCTTCTGTTCTTCACTACCGATGGCATGGTCTACAGCCTCAAATGCTGGCGCCTGCCGCTGGCGGGGCGCACCGCGAAGGGCAAGGCGATCATCAACATCCTGCCGATCCCGCAGGGCGTGTCGATCGCGGCGCTGATGCCGGTCGATGCGCCGGAAGCGGAATGGGATGATCTGCAGATCTTCTTCGCCACTTCGGAAGGCGACGTGCGCCGCAACGCCCTGTCGGACTTCGCCAACGTGATGCGGAACGGCAAGATCGCCATGAAGCTTCCCGAAGGCGTCAGCCTTGTGAACGCCCGGATCTGCGGTGAAACCGACGATGTGATGCTGGTCACAGCGATGGGCCGCGCGATCCGCTTCCCGGTGCCCGAGGTGCGGATATTCAAGGGTCGCGATTCGACCGGCGTGCGCGGGATCCGCCTGGCGGCCGGGGACCGGGTGGTCTCGATGTCGATCATCCGTCACTTCGAGGCCACGCCCGAAGAACGTGTGGCCTTCATCCGCATGAAGCGCGCCGTCATGGGCGCGACCGAGGACGAAACCCCCGAAGTGGACGAAGACGAAGCCTCGACCGAGGCCGGCCCGCTGCCGACCGAACGTTATGCCGAGATGTCGGCGGCCGAAGACCTGATCCTGACCGTGACCGCCAAAGGCCAGGGCAAGCTTTCCTCCAGCCACGACTACCCGGTGCGCGGGCGTGGCGGCCAGGGTGTGACGGCCTTTGAAAAGTCCATGCGCGGCGGCCCGCTGGTCGCCTCCTTCCCGGTTGAATTCTCCGACCAGGTGATGCTGGCCACCTCGACCGGCCAATCGATCCGCTGCCCCGTGGACGGGATCAGCTTCCGGTCGCGCTCTGCGGGCGGGGTCCGGGTCTTCGACACCGCCGTCGGTGAAGAGGTCGTGTCCGTCGCGCGCATCGCCGAACAGGGTGATGATGAGGGTGAGGCCCCTGCCGACAACCAGGACTGAGTCGCCCCGGTCCTTCACAGATCGTTGAAAAAACGGAACCCGTCATGCCCGGCATGGCGGGTTTTTTCTGTTTTTAGGGTCGATGACCCAAAATGAACACTTTTGAAACCAATGGCGGCCAATCTGGGCAGCGAAGAACGATCCACAGACCACGGCGATTTTCATCACACTTCGGCAAGGGACATAAACGATGGCACTGCTTGATACGCACGCACCCGAAACCCACGGCCCGGCGCAGATTCTGCGGTCGCTGCTGAAGGTGTTCAAGCCTGCCGCGCGCAAGACCAAGGCCGAAGCGATGGTGCAGAAGCGTCCAGAGCACGAAGCGAACTACATGGCCGATATCGGCATGGAAGTCGGCTTCTGATCGTTTTCCGGTTTCTGTGCGCAGGCGCAGGTTTCCCCTGATTTCTTGTGCAATTGCCTGAAAAGCCTTTTGGCGCGATATTTGCGGCGCAACGCAAATGCTAAAGCCAAGGGGCCTGCTGCAATGGACAAACTTGCCTCCTTTGCGCCGCTTGCCGGTCGCATCCTCATCGCCATCATCTTCCTGGTTTCGGGGTTCCAGAAAGCCGCCGATCCCGCCGGGACCGCCGCCTACATGGGCATGGTCGGATTGCCGGGCATCCTGGCCTGGCCAACGGCCATCTTCGAACTGGCGCTGGGGGCCTCGCTGGTGCTGGGCTTCCAGGTCCGCATCATGGCGCTCTTGGGCGCCGGCTTCGCGATCCTGTCGGCGCTGATGTTCCATACGGACTTCGCCGACCAGATGCAGACCATCAACTTCATGAAGAACCTCGCGATGGCGGGTGGATTCCTTTACATCTTCGCCTTCGGCGCCGGCACCTACGCCATCGACAAGCGCTGATCCCGGCTTTTGGCCCGGACCGGACGCCCGGGCCGTCTTCTCTTGTGCGGCAAAAGCCCCTAAATGGACGCCATGAACGCACAACTCCACATCATCGGCGGCGGCATGGCCGGCTCCGAAGCCGCTTGGCAGGCCGCCCAGATGGGTGTGCAGGTCGTCCTTCACGAAATGCGGCCCCAGACCGGCACCTTCGCGCATCGCACCGGCGATTTCGCGGAAATGGTCTGTTCGAATTCCTTCCGGTCGGACGATGACGAACGCAATGCGGTGGGCCTTTTGCATTGGGAAATGCGTGCCGCAGGCGGGCTAATCATGGAAATGGCCACCCGCCACCGTCTGCCTGCCGGCGGCGCGCTGGCCGTCGACCGCGATCCCTTCGCCGCCAGCGTCACCGAACGGCTGCGGACCCACCCGAACATCAGCGTCCAGCCCGGCGAGATCACCGCCCTGCCCGAGGACGGCCACTGGATCATCGCCACCGGCCCGCTGACCTCGGGCGCGCTGGCCGACAGCATCCGCACCGCGACAGGGGCAGAGTCGCTTGCTTTCTTTGATGCCATCGCCCCGATCGTCTATGCCGAAAGCGTGGACATGTCGGTCGCCTGGCGGCAATCGCGCTACGACAAGGGCGAGACCGAGGAAGAACGCACCGCCTACCTGAACTGCCCGATGGACAAGGCGCAGTATGAGGCTTTCATCGACGCGATGCTGGCGGCCGACAAGGCCCAGTTCCATGAAGGCGAGACGGCAGGCTATTTCGACGGCTGCCTGCCCGTCGAGGTGATGGCCGAACGCGGGCGCGAAACCCTGCGCTTTGGCCCGATGAAGCCCGTGGGCCTTACGAACCCGCACCGCCCCGACCAGAAGCCCTACGCCGTCGTGCAACTGCGCCGCGACAACGCGCTTGGCACACTTTACAATATCGTCGGCTTCCAGACCAAGATGAAGCACGGCGCCCAGGTCGAAGTGTTCCGAATGATCCCCGGCCTTGAAAACGCCAGCTTCGCGCGGCTGGGCGGCATTCACCGCAATACCTTCCTGAACTCCCCGACGCTTCTGGATGACCGGATGCGATTGAAACTGCGGCCCAATATCCGGTTCACGGGCCAGATCACCGGGGTCGAGGGTTATGTCGAAAGCGCCGCGATGGGCCTTCTGGCCGGTCGCATGGCCGCAGCCGGGATTCTGGGCCGCGACCTGCCGCCGCCGCCCCCGGAAACTGCGATGGGAAGCCTGATCCATCACATCACCGGCGG
>DJWG01000093.1 GCA_002440945.1 Rhodobacteraceae bacterium UBA6236
TCACCATGATCGAGGCATTGGGCACGTTCACCCCCACCTCGATGACCGTGGTCGCCACCAGAAGGCGCGTCTTTCCCGCCACGAAATCCGCCATCGCGGCGTCCTTGTCGGCGGGCGGCATCTGGCCGTGGACCAGCCCGACGATCCCCTCGCCCAGTTCGGCGCGCAGCACCCTGAAGCGGTCTTCCGCCGCTGTCAGGTCGACGACCTCGCTTTCGGCGACCAGCGGGCAGACCCAATAGGCCTGCCGCCCCTCGGCAATCGCCTGTTTCAGATGCGCGACGACCTCCGCCATCCGGCCCGAGGACACAAGCGCCGTGCGGACCGGCTTCCGCCCCGCCGGCTTTTCATCCAGCACCGACACGTCCATGTCGCCAAACTGCGCCAGCGCCAGGGATCGCGGGATCGGCGTCGCGGTCATCACCAGCACGTCGGCGGCGACGCCCTTCGACCCAAGCTCCATCCGCTGTTCCACCCCGAAGCGATGCTGTTCATCGACCACTGCCAGCCGAAGGTCATGAAATTCAACATCTTTCTGGAAAACGGCATGGGTGCCGACCAGGATCTTGATTTCGCCCCGCTGAAGCGCGGCCAGCTTTGCCGCCCGTTCCGCCCCCTTGTCGCGGCCTGTCAGGATTTCAAGCGGCACGCGCGCCGCCTCGGCCAACGGGCGCAGGCTTTCCAGATGCTGGCGCGCCAGAATCTCGGTGGGCGCCATCATCACGCCCTGCCCGCCCGCCTCGACCGCGATCAGAAGCGCAAGGAAGGCGACCAGCGTCTTCCCCGCGCCGACATCGCCCTGAAGCAGCCGGTTCATCCGCCGTTCGCTCGCCATGTCGGCGGAAATCTCGGTCACGGCGCGGACCTGCGCGGCGGTGGGCGCATAGGGAAGCGTCGCCAGAACCCGCGCCTGCAGCGTGCCGTTGCCTTCCGTGGCCCGCCCCTTGCCGCGCCGAAGCCGCAGCCGCGCCAGCGCAAGGGTCAGTTGATGGGCGAACAATTCATCGTAGGCCAGCCGCCTCCGCGCGGGCGCAAAGGCGCCAAGATCATCCATGCCCCGGGGCGAATGGGCGGCTTCGATCGCCCCATGCCAGCGCGGCCAGCCTTCGCGGGCAACCAGCGCCGGATCGGCCCATTCCTCAAGCTCGGGCGCCCGCAGAAGCGCGCCTTGCGCCGCTTTCGCGACCAACCTCTGGGTGACGCCGGCGGTCAGGGGATAGACTGGCTCCCACTCGGGCAGGCGGGCGGCTTCCTCGGGGCGCAGGATGTGGTCGGGGTGGACCATCTGCGCCATGCCGTCAAAGATCTCGACCTTGCCCGACACGACACGCCGCTGTCCGACAGGCAGTTGTTTTTGCAGCGAATCGCCGCGCGCATGGAAAAAGACCAGTTGGAAATCCAGCGCGCTGTCGCGGACCAGAACCCGCGTCGGGCCGCCCTTGCGCGCCGGCGGCAGATGACCGCCCACCGTGACTTCGACCGTCGCAATCCCCGGAAGGGTCGCATCGCGCAAGGTGGGGCGCAAGCGCCGGTCCACCACCGCATATGGCAGGGTGAACAGCAGGTCACGGGGCCGTTCGACCCCCATCTGGGCGAAATGGCGCGCGGTTTTCTCGCCGACGCCCTCCAGCGTTTCAAGCCCCGCAAACAGCGGAAACAGGATTGGTGGACGGCCTGCGGACCCGGTCATCCGATCAGCGCCAGCCATTCGTCCTCATCCAGGATGCGGATGCCAAGGCGCGCAGCCTCCTTCGCCTTGCTGCCGGCCCCCGGCCCCGCGATCAGGAAATCGGTCTTGGCCGAAACCGAACCCGCAACCTTCGCGCCCAGCGCCTCGGCCCGCGCCTTGGCTTCGGCCCGGGTCATCTTTTCCAGCGTGCCGGTGAAGACCACGGTCTTGCCCGCGACCGGGCTGTCGGACACCACGCGTGGGGTCGCCGGTTCAACCGTCAGCTGCGCCACCAGCCGGTCGATCATCGCCCGCTCCGCCCCTTGGTGGAAGGCATTGATGACCGAGGCCGCAAGCACATCGCCCACCCCATTGATCGCCGTCAGATCCTGCCATTCGGGACCATCGCCAATGCGGGCGGCGGTCATGGCGCCTTCGAAGGCAGGCCAGGTGAGGTAGTGATTGGCCAGAAGCTGTGCCGCGGTTTCGCCCACATGCCGGATGCCCAGCGCGAAGATCAGGCGGTTAAGCGGGATGGTCCGGCGACCCTCGATGGCGCGAAAGAGGTTGGTGACGGACCTGTCGCCAAACCCATCGCGATTCTTCAGCTTTTGCAAGGGATTGGCGGCATCGCGCGCCGCCAGTGTGAAAATGTCCGCCGGTTCGCGCACCGGCAGGACCGGATCGTCGAAGAACATCTCGATCTGCCTGGCGCCAAGGCCCTCGATATCGAAGGCGGCGCGGCTGACGAAATGCTTCAGCTTTTCGACCGCCTGGGCGGGGCAGCTCATCCCGCCGCTGCAGCGGCGAACGGAATCTCCCGGCTCCCGCACGGCATCCGAGTGGCATTCCGGGCAAGTGTGCGGGAATTCATAAGGCCGTGCGTCGGCCGGGCGGCGGGACAGGTCAACATCGGCGATCTTCGGGATCACATCGCCGGCGCGGTAGACCTGCACCCAGTCGCCGATGCGGATGTCCTTGGCGTCACGGATCGTCTCGCCGCGGGAATCGCGTCCGGCGATATAGTCTTCGTTATGAAGCGTCGCGTTCTGCACCACGACACCGCCCACCGTCACCGGCAAGAGCCGCGCGACGGGGGAAAGGGCGCCGGTGCGTCCGACCTGGATGTCGATCGCCTCAAGGCGGGTCCAGGCGAGTTCGGCCGGGAATTTATGCGCGATCGCCCAGCGCGGGGTGGTTGATCGGAACCCGAGCCGCGCCTGCAGCGAAAGGTCATCGACCTTGTAGACCACGCCGTCGATGTCATAAGGCAGGCTGGGGCGCAGNNAGACCACGCCGTCGATGTCATAGCCAAGCGCGGCGCGCCCGGCCTCGATCCGGCGATAGGCGGCCAGCAGATCTGCGGGGCCTTCGGCACGCAGCGTCAGGTCGTTGGTCTGGAAGCCCAGTTCGCGCAGCCGGGCAATGGCGCCCGATTGCGTCGCGGCAAGCGGCTCCGAAGCCTCGCCCCAGGCGTAGGCGAAGAA